>NZ_JBIVYG010000004.1:0-405324 GCF_044769685.1 Agrobacterium sp. NPDC090283
GCAAACACGTCAGGAACGGGATGCTGTCGCCCGTCGAGTTCGAGAAGCAGCAGAAAATCTAACCCGAGGGTGTCTACGAAACTCGGGGCTATTCATATTTTACCAAATCTGTAGGAAGCTCAGTGGTTCGGGTCGGTTAAATTTTAGGCTTCCGCACTGCGAGACTGTTATAGCGGCTGTATAAAATTTTCGGTGCAATACAGAATATCTAAAGTAAAAGAAAATATTATATTCTATAATCCTATTGAGTTCTCGAGTTATTTGTCGTATTGATTATAATTGTAAAATATCTTTTGAAGATGATGCCTAATTTATATTTTTATTATAAATGAGTACGGATTTACCAGAGTGTTTGGAAGGGACGGCGCTTTTAAAGCCTGATGAGACCGGAAGTTTCGAAAGAAATATTTATGCATAATAAAGCTTTAGTGAAAAATATCACCTTCTTTATATGGTAAAGATTGAAAATAATTTAAGTATTATCCCGATAATACATAAAATAACGGAAACAAAAGAGGCCGCTTGCCGAGACTGAGCAGTACCATCGCCTGAGATAAGACAGTTCCGGTTATCATCAATGGTGTGCTCTGAAGGGCATCCATGGGCGAGAGTACGACCAGTTAGATCCAACCGACGCAGTTTGCCTCAAAACGTCACCAGCACAACGTCGCGGGCCAGCGATGTATTCTGGTGACGTCGGACAGATGAACACTGGCCATCCCATTCTGTGGCCGTACGGCTAACGCTCATCAAGCGCGCTTGCGGTCAAACAGACTGTCCGCGAGCCGCACAACGGCGCTTTTCCGCCACTCCACCCGGTGGGCTTCCTCAGCCGGCGGCCAATATTTCCGCCGCCCGAAGTGGGCGGTCAAAGCAGTTAGAACCGCTTTTTTTTTGAGTATGCCCATTCTCATGCCTACGGATCGAAACACGATATCCCTCCACATGCACCCGATGAGCGCCGCCCATGTGTCCGCGACGGCAGTGCAAGCACCCTGCGGCTCGGCCTGCCCAGCCTCCGCGTTGGTCCTGGTCAAATTCGATCTCCTGAGTGCTGAAGACTATGCCACACAGCTATCGCGGCGTTTCCCTCCCGTACAGGTCCTTGCCGTCGGCTCCCGATATTCCGCAACCGCAACCGCCTCCGGAACCTACGGCACCTACGCTGGAATTGATTTCAGCCGCACCTGCTTTACCGGCGACTGGACCCTTATCCCGACGCAGCACTACGACGGCGTCTGCTTCTATTTTCCAACCAACGGGTATCTTATCCTTGATCAGGGTAACGGGCAGATCCACGGCACAACGAAATCGGCTGTCGCCGTAGACGGTATAGCTTGCCGCTCGATGACCTTCGCCGGCGACTTCGCCAGGCGCGCGGCCGCGATCTCGAGGCAGCTACTCACCGAACGATTGTCTGCGCTGCTTGGGCATCCCATTGTTAAAAAACCGATTTTTGAGCCCATCGTCGACATCGACAGTCCTGGACTGCAAATGCTTCAGGCGCTGATCGATTGCGCGACGGGAGCTGAGTTCGGCAGGGCGCTGCGTGGCGGCGCACTCACGGCCCGGCGTCTCCACGAAATGCTGCTCGACATGGTTCTCGAGGTATGGCCGCACAGCTATTCGAAAGCCCTGCATGACCCGATCGCCTCAATCGCGCCACGGCACGTCAAGCTGGTTTGTGATTTCATTATGGCCAATCCGAACACGGCGACGAGCGGGGCAGAACTCGCTGTAATGTCCGGCGTCAGTCTGCGCTCGCTTCAGGCTGGCTTCCGTCGCTTCGCGGGGATGTCGATCATCGCCTACCAGCGTCAAATCAGGCTGGAGAACGCGCGCAAGGATCTCCTGGAGGATCCAGCCATTCCGATCATCGATATCGCCCGCAAATGGGGCTTCTCCAATGCCGGGCGTTTCAGCCGCTATTTCCGCGAGGCTTACGGTATCAGTCCGCTTTCTGTCGAACGGAAAGGGCCGAAATCATGTTGACGTCAGGTTCTGATCGTCCATCGCGGAGTCCGCGTCTTGCCACATCGAACCTGTGGCAGGCTTCTTCATCCAGTGCGACTGGACAGAATGTGCAGTCAATGGACAGTTCGCGCAACCGAATGAACTCGACCATGCGGATCGGCAATTGTCGTTGTTGCATTCGTGGCTGCATCTCGCCAATGAGGGGCGGGGCCGACACAAACGACCGTTCGTCCGGACCCGGGTTAATGTGGCTGGGTAGGGCCGTTCGATCATGATGACAGCAGTTCTCGACGCGCCGGAAGCTCCTGTGACAGATACGGAGCCGCTCCTCGCATTTGTCCTCGTCGCGAAGTTCCTCGGCGTTCCCGCCGATCCGGCCCAGATCGCCCACGATCACGGTGAACCGGGCGAGGGCTATCGGCTCGAAGACCTGGCGCGCATCGCCAAACGCCTGAAGATCGTCGCGCGGATCAAGCGCGAAAGTCTCGCCCAGCTGCATAAAATTCCGCTGCCGGCGCTCGCCGAACTCATCGACGGCGACCTCGTCATCCTTCTGAAGGTCGATCGGCAGCCCGAGGGAACGCGCTATCTCCTTCAGCGCGGCAGCGGCTCTCGTCCCGAAGTCTGGTCCGCCGCAGAATTCGGCCAGCGCTATGGCGGTCGTCTGCTGCTGATGACGACGCGCGAGCTGATGGCCGGCGCCGCGCGTCCCTTCGACATTAGCTGGTTCATTCCCGCCCTTGTGAAGTATCGCGGACCGCTGCGCGACGTCCTGATCGGCTCTTTTTTCTTGCAGCTCATGGGCCTGGTATCGCCAATCTTCTTCCAGCTTGTCATCGACAAGGTGCTGGTCCATCAGTCGCTCACGACGCTGGACGTGCTCGCGATCGGCCTTGCCGCTGTGCTCGCCTTCGAGACGGGCCTCTCGGCGCTGCGCAACTGGCTTTTCGCACACACGACCAATCGCGTCGACAGCGAGCTTTCGGCCCGGCTGTTCCGTCATCTGCTCAACCTGCCGCTCTCCTACTTCGAGGCGCGCCGGGTCGGCGACAGCGTCGCCCGCGTGCGTGAGCTCGAGCGCATCCGGGAGTTTCTTACCTCGAACGCGGTGACGGTCGTGATCGACCTGTTTTTCACGATCATCTTCTTCGCGGTGATGTATGTCTATAGCCCGCTTCTCACCCTGATTGTCACACTGTCTATCCCGCTCTATGTCGCGATCTCGGTCCTGATCACGCCGACCTTGCGCGCGCGCCTCGACGAGCAGTTCCGACGCGGCGCCGAAAACCAGTCCTTTCTGGTCGAGAGCGTCACAGGCATCGGCACGCTGAAGGCGATGGCTGTCGAGCCGCAGATGCGCGCGAAATGGGAGCGGCAATTCGCCGGGTACACCACGACAGGATTCCAGGTCGCGACGCTCGCAAACTGGGGCAGCCACCTCATCCAGCTTGTATCGAAGCTGACAACCGTTGCGATCCTGTATTTTGGCGCCAAGGCCGTCATAGGCGGCGATCTCTCGGTCGGATCGCTCGTCGCCTTCAACATGCTGTCCGGTCGCGTCGCGCAACCGATCCTGCGGCTCTCGCAGCTTTGGCAGGATTTTCAGCAGGTGCGTATTTCGGTCGATCGGCTCGGCGATGTCCTGAACGCGCCCGCCGAGCCCGACCATAATCCGAACCGCGCGAGCCTGCCTCCGATCCTTGGCGCTGTCACCTTTGACCGTGTCCGCTTTCGTTATCGACCGGACGCACCGGAGGCGCTGCGCGGCGTCTCGCTCGCAATCGAGCCCGGCGAGATGATTGGCATCGTCGGTCCGTCAGGGTCGGGGAAGTCCACGCTCACCAAACTCGTGCAGCGTCTCTATGTGCCCGAGCAGGGAAGGGTTATGGTCGATGGTGTCGATCTCGCCCTCGTCGATCCCGCCTGGCTGCGTCGGCAGATCGGGGTGGTCCTGCAGGAGAACATCCTTTTCAACCGATCCGTCCGCGAAAACATCGCGCTCGCCGATCCGACGATGCCGATGGAGCGCGTCATCGCCGCCGCCCAGCTCGCCGGCGCCCATGACTTCATCCTCGCGCTCTCGCACGGCTACGACACCATCATCGACGAGCGCGGAAGCAACCTGTCGGGCGGGCAGCGCCAGCGCATTGCCATAGCCCGCGCGCTGATCGGTAATCCCCGTATCCTGATCCTCGACGAGGCGACCAGCGCTCTCGACGCAGAGAGCGAGGAGGTTATCCAGCATAACCTCGCCGGCATCGCGCACGGCCGCACCGTCATGATCATCGCCCATCGGCTTTCCGCCGTGCGCCAATGCAAGCGTATCGTCACCGTTGAGGCCGGCGAAATCACGGAAACCGGCGATCACGGCACGCTGCTCGCCTCGGGCGGCCGCTATGCGCAACTCTACAACAAGCAGATGGGGCGTGGAGCATGAGCACCTGGGTCGCCGATCGCTTTCCGGTGATCGCCCGGCATTGGGCCGTCCTGCGCACATCCTGGGGCCTTCAGAACGAGGCCGACCGCAACCGGCAGCCGATCTCCGATCACGAATTCCTGCCGGCTGCGCTCGAAATCATGGAGAAGCCGCCGAGCCCGGGTCTGCGCATGCTCCTTCTCATGACCTGCGCCTTCTTCTCGGCCGCAGTGGTGTGGTCGATCATTGGCACGATCGACGTCGTTTCCGTCGCCAGTGGCAAGATCATCCCGTCCAGCAAGGTGAAGACCATTCAGCCGCTGGAGATCGGCTCGGTACGCGCGATCCATGTCGCGAACGGGCAGCATGTCGGTGAGGGTGACCTTCTGGTCGAGCTCGATCCGACACTCGCGACAGCCGACGAGGCCCAGGCGCGCCAGAGCCTCCTGATCTCGCGCATCGTCCAAGCGCGCAATGCTGCTCTCTTGAGCTATATTGACGGCAATCCGGCCGGCTTCGTCGCTCCCGAGGGCACGCCGCCCGTGACGGTTTCCGTCGAAACGCAGTTTGTGCGCGCGAGCATCGCCGAATATGAGGCGCAGATTGCAAGCCTGCGCCAGCAGATCGCGCAGCGAGCAGCCGAGTTGACTTCGGCCGAGGCGGAAATCACGAAACTGCGCCAGACGCTCCCTCTGGTGGACGAGCAGCTCCAGGCGCGCCGGTTCCTCACGCAACAGGGGAATTTTACGAAGCTGAAGCTCCTCGAATACGAGCAGTTGCGGATCGAGCATCTCCAGAACATCGAGGTCCAACTTGCCAACGCCACCAAGGCGCGGGCGGCGATGTCCGCGCTTGAGGCCGAAATCAGCAAGCTACGCGAGAGCTTCAGCAAGGCCGCTGTGACGGATCTCGTTCAGGGACGCGACAAGGCCGAACTCGCTGCGGAGGAATTGCGCAAGGCCATGCGGCGTCGGGAACTTCTGCAACTGCGCGCTCCGGTCTCCGGCACGGTGCAGCAACTCGCCGTCGCGACGATCGGCGGGGTCGTCCAACCGGCCCAACCGCTCATGATCATCGTGCCTGACGGCGTCGAGATCGAGGTCGAGGCGCAAGTCCAGAACAAGGATGCCGGCTTCGTGCGCGAAGGGCAGCCGGTCCGTGTCAAGCTGGAGGCGTTTCCGTTCACCGATTACGGCATCATCCCGGGCGTCGTCGAGAGCATCAGCCGCGACGCGATCGACCTCTCGCAATCGGGTGCTCCGCAGCGGGACGAGAAAGGCAGGCCGATCCAGGCCGGCCTCGTCTATTCGGCGCGTATCCGGCTCTTGCAAAACAGCATCCGTGTTCGCGGCGTGGAGCAGGCCCTGGGGCCTGGCCTTTCGGTGCAGGCGGAGATCAAGACTGGCGAGCGGCGCATCATCCAGTACCTGCTGTCCCCGATCACCCAGTCACTGGATGAGGCTGGCAGGGAGAGGTAACATCACCGCGGTGCGAGGTAACCCGACGCCGCATGCGTCTGGCATCGGCGAGCAGCGCATCGTCACTCATGCTGTCGATTTCGCAGGTGCAACTTGGCGATGACTGGGAGCGAGCGGCCGTCCTGATATCCTCCAATATTGCCAAGAATAAAGTCTATAATGACTCGGTGGACGGACCGATCGCGAAGCCGCTGGACAGATCGCGCAACAATATTCGCCCGGTCTTCGATTTACACTTGAGCGGGCGCGTCGAATATCATTGGATGCCCCGAACCGAGTGTCAAAAGGCCATTTCCTTGGCAGTTTGAGCCAGCAAATGCGGCTCGATGTCAGTCCGGATCGGTCTTTGATCCGTTGGTCGAAGCCGCTTATTTGCGCTTCGACCGCCACAGCATTGAAGGGGCGACCATGAGTGAATCGGACAAGGCAAACGCGACCGCAGCAGAATTGTACAAGACAAATGAACCCGACGAGAATGAGACAGGCGGTGACGTTCCGTCTCAGGAACGAGCGCTCGATCCTGCCATGATCGCGCAGGTCTCGGAATTCCGAACCAGGATTCAAGCGAGCTTTGGCGAGGTGGTTCTGGCCATGCTGAATCTGCCCCGCTATCGCCATCAGTCCCTTGCGGACCTGACGCATCTCGTCGTCGAGCCTCTGACCCGGGACCGCATCGCGATTGCGCGCTCCGGCGGCGAAGGAAAGATTGAGGAAACCGCCGGCATTGCGATCTGGGCCAGCGTTTCAGACGAGGTTGATGCGAAGATCCGGGAGCAGATTCAGGCGCGCCTATTTCCAGTGCGGCTGAAAGGCGAGGACTGGAACAGCGGCGACATTCACTGGCTGCTCGACGTCATCGCACCTTCGCAGAAGGTGGCGACTGCGGTGCTGGCGAATTTCAAGCAGGTTGTGAAGGACAGACCGGTGCGGATTCACCCGATCGTCGCACAACTCGTCGACCCGGAAGTTCTTGACCGCATGCGTGTCTCCACGCAGCAGGAAACCGCTCGCACATCCGATTGAAGCGGGCATCGATGCCCTCATCAACGCAATAAGCTTTTTGATAAAAGCGTATTTTCAGCAGGCTGTTCGGAGGTAAAGAGATGGGATTGACGAATAGCGGCCTTGGTGAACCCACGGAAGAGGAAATGGCCGAGCGCCTGCTGCGGACCGGGCAAATCCAGGATTGGGCGCAGCGTTTGCTGGACGATCCAGCCTGTGCGGCGGCGTTTCGCCGCGTTGGGATCGGCGGTGAGTTTACGCCCGAGGAACAGGCGCTGATTTACGAACAGCATGGGCTTGCGGATAGTTTCGAGGACGTCAACCTTATTCTTCGTTTGGATTATCAGGCTGTCGCGCAGGCGTTGGCGCGCCGCGTCGCGGCGGGTGTGTTCGACAGCGCGTTCGATGAAAATGCGAAAAACTACGTCTTCCAGCGCACCTTTGCGGATGGCAAATTATACGATCGCATCAACGATCAGCGGATGAGCTTCGAGGAGTTCCATACCGTACTCAAGGAATACATGGCTTGGGAGAAGGAAACCGGGATCGTCGAGGCGATCCTTGAGCAAATTCGCAACTATGTGCACCCTGAAGACAGCGACGACGACGAGGAAGAGGCGACGGGTGATATGTGGCGGCCGCTCTACCGAGAAAGCGCGCGGCTATTCCGCAAATATGGTCTGATCAACCCTGCAAAAGTTGTGTCTGTGGCGGGCATTTTACGGCGGGCGAACAAAAGTGCCGACGATATTCCGGCCGTGATGGCAGCGATAGAACTTAAAAATAGTAGCGTTTTCATTGAAGGAATTACGCTGTGAGCGAAAATTTATTGATCATTGACACGGCTGCAATCATCAATCTCTTCGCGCAGCGTGGGGTGGCGGGCTGGGATGCGCTGTTCAACACCAATAAGCGCGTTGTCGTGCTCGATATCATGGTCGAGGAGTTGGAAAGCGCTGTCGGTAGCTCAATTGAGAAAGACAAGGCCCGGATTCCTGCTGACCTAGATGAGCAGTTCAAATCCTGGCTCGGAGCAGAGAGTACAAAAGCACGCGGGGCCATCCACGTACAATACAATGCCGCAAGGAACTCGATTTACCGCGATGGACCCGAGCGCGCCCTAAAACGCGATGCCGGCGACCAGTTCATCAAGAGTTTCATCGAAGGACAGGATGCCGGCGCGATGGCGGCGCGCGCGATCGACATACGAACGCCGCAGGGGGCAAGGCTGACGGCAACCGCCAATGTGACATTCCAGAAAGGCGCGGTGCGACGGACGCTTGGTCACAAGTCATGCCGACGCGCATCATTGGGGATCATGACGGGCAAGCCTGAGTTCGCACTGTTATCTCGACGTTAGGCCGGTCGATATTTCCTGCATCGAATTCACAAGTATATTAGAAATATTTACTTTTGCACTCGGTATATATATTATTATACAATAATTTATTTATTATAATTAATCTCATTTTTACTATTATTACATGCGATTTACGATTTACAATAGATTAAATATTGTATTCAGTTGCGGTGCAGGTGTCGTATAACGGCTCGTTCACGCAGGCTTTCGACAATGGTAGCGATCGTGATCTTTTGTTGTGCAGCGCTCTCTCGGGTGGCGGTTGCGCAACTGTGATGAATTCAGAGAAAAGGAATTGGATGATGAGCGACACCGTTTGGATCAGCATAGCACCAGGAGACGCCAGCAATCTGCGGCCTTTGACGCACTCCTTCAGTGACACTGAGATGCGACAGCAGGCTATGAATTGGGGAAGTCAAAATCGGGATGGACAATCTTTGGGAGCTGAATGCTTTCCTTCGGAAATCTACGGCGCTCTGAATGCCAAAGAAGCTGATTACAAACTTCCACACCTGTTTTTTGCCGGCAGTTTCTGGGTCGTTTCGAAGGCGGCGGCGGATGTGCTGCGGCAATTTGATCTTGGCGGCGGCGGGCTTTATCCGGTCAAGGTGCTGAAGAAGGATCGAGCGACGCCGGTGGGCGGAGACTGGTTCTGCATCAATTTCGGGAATCGCAAAGAAGCGCTTTTGGTGGCCGAATCCGTTCCTTTGCGCGAAGATTACATTCGCCACGGAGAAAAGGGTTGGTTCCTCAAGGCGACCCTCAAGGACAACGACATAGCGGTTTCCCAGGAGGCGTCTTCGGGTCCCGACCTCTGGATTGATCCCCAGATGGGAGACGCGATCTTCTTCAGCGACGCCTTGGGCAGAGCACTCAAGAGTGCGAAGGCTGACAAGGGGTTTTTCCTGCATGCATGCCGCGTGATCTGAGGCGCATTTTCAGCAGGCTGTTCGGAGGTAAAGAGATGGGATTGACGAATAGCGGCCTTGGTGAACCCACGGAAGAGGAAATGGCCGAGCGCCTGCTGCGGACCGGGCAAATCCAGGATTGGGCGCAGCGTTTGCTGGACGATCCGGCCTGTGCGGCGGCGTTTCGCCGCGTTGGGATCGGCGGCGAATTCACGCCCGAGGAACAGGCGCTGATTTACGAGCAGCATGGGCTTGCGGATAGTTTCGAGGATGTCAACGCTATGGTTCGTTTGGATTATCAGGCCGTCGCGCAGGCGTTGGCGCGCCGTGTCGCGGCGGGTGTGTTCGAAAGCGCATTGAGCGAACAGGCAAAGAGCTATGTTCTCGAGCGTACCTTGGTCAGCGGCTTTGCGGATGGAAAGTCATACAATCGCATTCGCGACCAGCGGATGAGTTTCGAGGAGTTCCATACCGTACTCAAGGAATACATGGCCTGGGAGAAGGAAACCGGGATCGTCGAGACGATCCGAGAGCAGATTCGCAACTATGTGCACCCAGAAGATAGCGACGACGACTGGGAGGAGACGACGGGTGATATGTGGGGGCCGCTTGACCTGGAAAACGCAAGGCTGTTCCGCAAATACGGGCTCATTCCACCGGCAACGGTCGTCTCGGTGGCGGGCATTTTGCGGCGTGCCGATAAAAGCCCCGAGGACATCGAGGCGGTCATAGAAGCTGTAAATCTTGTGGAAGGTTCTGTTTTCATTAAAGGAATTACGCTGTGAGCGAAAATTTATTGATCATCGACACGACGTCCATCATCAATCTCTTCGCGCAGCGCGGTCAAGCGGGTTGGGATGCGCTGTTCAACACCAACAAGCGCGTCGTTGTCCTCGATATTATGGTCGAGGAAATGGAGAACGCAGTTAGAAAGGCCATTGAGGGTGGTGCCAAAATCCCCGTCAACCTCGATAAACAATTCAAATCCTGGCTCGACGCGGATAATACGAAAGCACGCGGGGCTATCCACGTCCCATATAATGCGGCAGATGGCGACCTTGTTTATCGCGATGAGGCCAAACGCGTCCTCAAGCGTGGCGTAGGCGACCAATTCATTAGAAACTTCATCGAAGGACAGGATGCCGACGCGATGGCGGCGCGGCGGGCGGCGGGGATCGGAGCGGACGCGAAGTTCCGTCTTCTCACCGACGATATGAATTTCGTCAAGAAACTGATTTCCGACAAGGGCATATATACTCCTTCGAAACTGGCTCCGGCAGGCCACTACGCGCTGCCCTATGCGGGCACGGTGGAATTCTGGAACGCCGAGGCGATTTCCGGCAGGATCACGCCGAAGGACTATCTGGAGATCAAGACCAATTTCGAAAGCTCCGGCCGAAACCTGTCCGGCGGCTTCCTCGATAGCGTGCAAAACAAGCACTACGACCTGAAGAACAGCTGGCTCAACCAGAGCCAACTGGAGGCTATCTCCAAAGGAACCTACAGGGAAATCTCCTCCTTCCTCACCTACCAGTCCGGGGCGGCCGATCCGCATATGGCCATCAAGGGTGGTATTCTGGCCGGGGCTATCGGGCTGGCGCACAAGTTCGGCCTTATCGGTGATGTTGTCACCTTCAGCATGACGGCGACCCAGGCGGCGGAATTGCGCGAGCAGGGTAAGAACGCGGAATCCAACGAGCTTTGGATGCGCTATATCTTCGAAACTGGCGGCGGCGCTGCCGGTGCGATGCTGGGCGTTCTCGCGGCCGGAGCAGGGTTGAAGGGCCTTGGAGGCCCCATCCCAATCATCGCCAGCGCCCTGCTTGGCGGCGTGGTGGGCTCGCTGGCGGGTGCGCCGCTGGGCAGCGCCGTCTACAAGGCCTCCCCCGAAAGCTTCGATCCGATATTCGACAATATCTACCAAAAGGCCGACGAGGCGGGCAAGGAAGGGCTTTCCATCTATGAAGCCGTCTTCAACGCCATCACGGGCGGTTTCGGCTTCACGCTCGATCCCGCCGAGGGCACGGAGCGCTCCGACATCATGTGGGCTTCCTCCTGGGGAGAGCGTAAAGCCGGTGCAGGCGACGACATCCTGATCGGATGGACACCGGAATTCGTAGCGAAAAATCAGCCGGTCGATCCCAAGAACCCCGACAGTGAGCATGCCAAAAATGACCTCAGCCTTACCCTTGACGGCGGCTCCGGCAACGACTGGGTGATCGCGATTGGCGGGGAGCGTGCGACGACCATCGGCGGCACAGGCCGTGACTGGATCTGGAACAGGTCCAACGGCGGCGTGATCTACGGCGACACTATCGACGGCATCGATCCGGCCACCGGGCTGAGGGTTGAGGACAGCAAAGAGAACAGCGACAACATCTGGTTTTCCGCCAACACCGTGATGATGGATGCCCAGAAGCACGATGTGCTGAAATTTTATGGCCTGCCGATGACGGGTGGCAATGCCGAAGGCGGTCTCGGTGGCCTCATCACGGGCTTCGGTGCCGTGGGCGGCGCCATTGGGCTTGCCAATCTCCTCAGTTCCCTGGACGAAAACGGCAAATACGACGCTGCCCGCTCGATCTATACCGACCATCTGCTGCCATGGATGAGCTATGGCTTCCGTCGGGAAAAAGACGGGCAGGTGGATATGTATATCACCAACCAGTTCGATATTTTGTTTCTGGCGCTTTCCGGACAGACGCGCGGCGAGGCCTACAAGGCGCAGCAGCAGCTGGATGCCGAGGGCATCCTCAAAGGCTGGATGAAAATCCGCAACATCGACATTCCCTACAGTTTCCTCGGCCAGCAACAGTTCCGTTCCAACGCTGCAGGCACCTTCAACATGGTGTTCAAGGCGCCCAATCCGCTGGCCAACCTGCTGGCGATCGTCAGCCCGTTGGTCGGGGCCATCGGTTATACGGCGATAGCCAGGCTCGGCGGGCTTTCCGCCGTGGACCAGGCGCTGACGCTGGCGGCTGCGGTATCGCGCTTCGCCAAGGGCCTGAAATGGGCCGAGGGCACGGACCCGCTGATCATCGATCTGGACGGCGATGGCATCGAGACGACCGAGATCGCGACCGGCAATGTCTATTTCGATGTAGACGGTGACCTTTTTGCCGAACGCACCGGCTGGTTGAAGGGCGACGACGGGTTCCTTGTCCGCGATCTCAACGGCAATAGCCGAATTGACGACATCTCGGAGATGTTCGGCGGTGTCGGCCGGTCCGGATATGCGCAGCTGGCCGAACTCGATGCCAATGGCGATGGAAAAATCACCCGCGCCGACATCCTCTGGTCGGAACTGCGCGTCTGGCAGGATTATAATCGCGACGGCGTGACCGATGCAGGCGAACTGAAGACGCTCGATCAGCTCGGCATCGTGTCGCTCGACCTCGGCGCGCGGGCGATCGACATAAGAACGCCGCAGGGCGCAAGGCTCACAGGCACTGGAGACGTGACATTTGAAAGCGGCGCTGTCCGCCGCATGTTCGATGCCATTCTGATGTCAAACGACACCGACACGAAATTCGCAGGCGAGGCCGGCCACGCCGTCTGGCAGGAGAGGCTGGCGAAAGCCGCGTAAGAAATCAACTTTTGCGGAATATCGCTCGCGCCCGAGGTGGCGCTTGCGGTGAAGGATGCTGCGCAGGGCGGCTAGGGGGTTGGGAATGGTTTGGGGATTGGTGGAATCGAGCAGTTTTGGCGATTACTTTCCGGACGGCGACTATGTTGGCTGGGAGGAGGCGATCAAGCGTTATTTCGATGAGGAAATGACGACCGAACAAAGGGCCGCGTTCGACCATTGGGATGTCAGTTACAGATCGGAAGTCGCTCGCAAGTTCAACGAGGACATGGGGCCACTTGAGCCGCATGAGCGTCCGAACGAGTACAGGCTTATAAAGACGTACCAGTCACTCGGGGCGCTGATTGAGTTGAACAACCGTCTCCTAGCCGTTAGCGAACCGCTCAAGGACATTATCGAGGCGCTGGAGCCGGGCGTGCATCAATTCTGGCCGATCAGGATCACCATGCCCAAGGGCAAGGAATATCCAACGCCTTATTATGGCCTACGCATCGGACGGTTTCTGGACAGCTTCCTGCCAGAGCAGAGCGAGGATTACCGATCGCCGCCAGACATCAAGACTTATTACGCAAACAGCTACACAAAAAAGGGATACGCCTGCCTCTGCGTTGCCGAGAGCGTCGCCGCCGGTTGCCATCTTTGGCGCGAGCGCTGGCTTCGCCAGCCTAAAATTTTATTCTCCGATGATTTGATGGCTGATGTCGAGCGGCGCGCTCTGCGCTTTCCCAAGCACCACAAGCTGAAGGCGATTTGACGATGAGCGCGAAGGGAAAGCAGGGATCTCAAGGGATTCAGGGAATGGATATCGTTCCACAGGCGGTGTGGAAAAAAAACGAAAAATTATTCACGCGATACCTTCCCGGTTACCAACTAACCGGTGAATACAATTACAGCGCCTCGCCCTCAACGCAGATGGCGGCGGTCCAGCTGAAAAGGCTGCTGCATTCGGGGTCCCATCCGTGGATCAACGAGACGCTGAATGAGATGCTTGAAGACTTCGAGACGAAAATTAAAGCAGAGCTGAGGACCCTCCGCCTTGCCCAGCTGGTGAATTTCCTGACCGAGGCGCAGAATCTCGACAACTTCGATCCCGCCGGCAAAACGGGCGGTTATGTCGCCTTTACCAGCAGGACGGACCCGTACCTGATCGACAAAATGGGCTATCATGAGAATACGGCCCATCTACGCGATTACAACAAGACCCATCTCGATTGGAGCAAGATCGCGGCAACGCCCGCCGGCAAGGAGATCGAAGCGCTGAAGCCCCAGCTGGTGAACGGCAAGCTTCGCTATGACGGCACGCTGAACAATGGCAGCTTCTTTTCCAAAGCCTGGGATAAGATCGATACGTTCAAGACCATTAGCTCGGCGGAATTCTCGAAGGACTGGGCCACCAGAAACGGCATCAAAGCTGTGGAGAACGGCGCTGTAACCGTCAACGGCCGTAAGGCCGGCTACGAAGAGGCCAAGGCGTTTCTGAATAAGGAGTTGCCCGACGGCAGGAAAATCGGATCGATCGGCAAGATACCTTCAAAGGTCCTCTCCACCATCGCCCAGAATATTGCCAAGCTCGGGGCGGGCACGGCCCTGATCGGCGCTTTCATGCTGGCGGTTCCGGCGGAAAAAGCCCAGGCGGCGGAAAACTACGATTCCACCAAACCAGACGAAGCCAACCGGAACTTCATTTCCGAACTCGTGGGGACAGTCGTTGGCGAACTCGGCGGCCTGCTGGCCGGGGCGCTGGCGGGGCTCGTCAGCATGGGAGCTCTTGCCGTCCCGGCGGCAATCATCGTTTCCAACAAGGCGGAGGAATTCGGAAAGTCGCTCGGCACCCTCTTCTACAACACTTTCCCGGAGGTGGCGAATGCGGTCGCTGAAAAGCTGGTGCCGTTGTTTTCCGTGGTGGGCGAGCAACTGGTCGATTTCGCTGAGGTGATCGTCAATTTCGTATCGGATGTCTTTGCCGACATGTCCGACTCGGTGTTCAGCCGCAAGGGCCTGTTCGGGCTCGATGGCCCGCTGTTCGGTGAAGGCGGCCCGCTGCAGTTCGCCAAGTCTTTCCTCCAGAAAAACTCGCTCCTGATGAACCAGGGCGTCTGGACCTATGACGGCTTCGACGCCATCCTCGATGGGAAAGACACCGACGACATGCTCGTCCACAGTGGTTGGGGCGAGGCTAACGGCGGCAAGGGCAATGACATCCTGCTAGGCTGGCAGGCAGAAAAAAGAGACGTGGGAGCTTCGTTGTTCGCGAATGGCGGCGAGCCAACCGCCCCGAAAGACCTGTCGATGAAACTGGACGGCGGCTCCGGCAACGACTGGGTGGTCGCCATTGGCGGCGAGAAAGCCACGACCATCGGCGGCTTGGGCCGCGATTGGATCTGGAACATTTCCAACGGCGGTGTAATCTATGGCGATACCGAAAGCGGCTATTATGAAAAGCCGGTCCTCGACGCGGCGGGTAAGCCCGTTTTCAAGCCGGACGGTACGCCTAGGACGATCCCGGTAAAGGTCGAGGACAGCAAAGAGAACAGCGACAACATCTGGTTTTCCGCCAACACCGTGATGATGGATGCCCAGAAGCACGACGTGCTGAAATTTTATGGCCTGCCGATGACGGGTGGCAATGCCGAAGGCGGTCTCGGTGGCCTTATGGGCTTTGGTGCCGTGGGCGGCGCCATCGGGCTCGCCAACTTCTACAATTCCCTGGACGAAAACGGCAAATACGACGCTGCCCGCTCGATCTATACCGACCACCTGCTGCCATGGATGAGCTATGGCTTCCGTCGGGAAAAAGACGGACAGGTGGATATGTATATCACCAACCAGTTCGATATTTTGTTTCTGGCGCTTTCCGGCCAAACGCGCGGCGAGGCCTACAAGGCACAGCAGCAACTGGATGCCGAGGGCATCCTTAAAGGCTGGATGAAAATCCGCAACATCGACATTCCCTACAGTTTCCTCGGCCAGCAACAGTTCCGTTCCAACGCTGCAGGCACCTTCAACATGGTGTTCAAGGCGCCCAATCCGCTGGCCAACCTGCTGGCGATCGTCAGCCCGTTGGTCGGGGCCATCGGCTTTGCGGCGATAGCCGGGCTCGGAGGGCTTTCCGCCGTGGACCAGGCGCTGACGCTGGCGGCGGCGGTATCGCGCTTCGCCAAGGGCCTGAAATGGGCCGAGGGTACGGACCCACTGATCATCGATCTTGACGGCGATGGCATCGAGACGACCGGGATCGCGACCAGTAACGTCTATTTTGATGTCGACGGTGACCTTTTTGCCGAACGCACCGGCTGGTTGAAGGGCGACGACGGGTTCCTTGTCCGCGATCTCAACGGCAATAGCCGAATTGACGACATCTCGGAGATGTTCGGCGGTGTCGGCCGTTCCGGATATGCGCAGCTGGCTGAACTCGATGCCAATGGCGATGGAAAAATCACCCGCGCCGACATCCTCTGGTCGGAACTGCGCGTCTGGCAGGATTATAATCGCGACGGCGTGACCGATGCAGGCGAACTGAAGACGCTCGATCAGCTCGGCATCGTGTCGCTCGACCTCGGCGCGCGGGCGATCGACATAAGAACGCCGCAGGGCGCAAGGCTCACAGGCACTGGAGACGTGACATTTGAAAGCGGCGCTGTCCGCCGCATGTTCGATGCCATTCTGATGTCAAACGACACCGACACGAAATTTGCGGGCGAGGCCGGCCACGCTGTCTGGCAGCCGGCCGCAGTGCTCGACATGAAAGGCTTCGGGCGGATCACCGATCTTTCGGTCGCGACGGCCAACGATATCGGCTTCAGCAACCTGGTTTCGGCGACCGCGGGTGCGATGACCTCGCCCGGATTCCGCACGCTTGTCGCCCAGATCGGCGACGTGCTCGGCGCCTGGGGCGCAACTCTGGAGCAGACGCGCGAGCTGACGCCTGTGCTCGTCGGCGTCGATGGCGCCGGCAAACCGGTCCTGCTCGACCGCGGCGTCTATGTGGAGGACGCTAAGGGCGGCTACTGGAGGCTTGCCTCGGCCGAGCCGATCCTCGACGCGCATGGCAACGCCATCGGCCGCCCGACGATGCAGGATGTTCTGGCACAGGCCGCAGCAGCGGGCGCGGGCTGGCGTCTCGAGCAGACCTGGTCGCCTTCGGATCGCTCGCACGCACTGACCAACCGCGAGGCCGCTCCCTACCTCATGAGCGTTGTGAACGGCCGCGCCGTGATCCTCGACTACGGCATAAGACAAGCGGACGGGACGTGGAAGCTGGCGTCGAACGCCACGACGACCCATGCGACCAAAGCCGATATTCTGGCGCTCGCCCACGCCGCCGGCACGGAGTGGCGGACGGAGGAGCTTGGCTTCAATCGTTATGCTGACCTTCCGGTCGACCGGATCGGCGTGCGCTTCACCGACGGCATCGCCGTCGACTACACGGTCAAGGTCACCGATCAGGACGGCACGTTCTACGTCTGGGCGCTCAATCTCGACCGCGCGATCCAGCTCGAATGGAAGACCGGCGACAGCCGTGAATTCAACCTGCGTAACTATGCGATCGATTTCGCTACTCTCGACGAGGTGAACTCGACCGACGATTCCACCTATCGTGTCGAGATGCTGACGCCGGCGCAGTTCCATTTCGCGGTTTCGCTCGGAGGGATCGATTTCCGCCCGGAAATGCTGACCGCGCAACTCGACAACGCGACCGGCCATATCAGCCACGCAGTCGGGCCGACCGGCAACGCGAACCTGTCGACCGATCCGGCCCAATATGTTTCCGGCATTGCGATGATGATCGGCATGCTCCAGCCGGTGATGGAGCAGTATATCACAACATCGCGGCGCATGGCGGTCAGACTTGCCGCTCAGGGCGGGCTGAAGGACTTCTTCGCCGGCGTGACCTATGACGCCGGCACGGACACGTACAAGCCGACGACAAACCGCGAACTCGCGCCGATGTTCGAGGCGATCTTCCGCGGTGCGCCGGCAAGCAACGCCGATGACGCCGTCCTCGATTACCTGACCAACTGGCATGCGATCCTAAGCCAGGTCTATCCCGACTACCGCCCGTCGGGCGAAGGCAACCTCGCCGGAAGCACGCTCAAGGTCGATCAGGCCTTCATCATGCAGATGCTCGTCGCCGCCTTCGAGAAGGTCAGCGTGGATCTCGATATCAGGGGCGTCGCGTATGCGCTCGGCGTCGACGAGAAGCGCATCGTCACCCAAAGCACCAGCGACACGATTGTCGATGGCACCGACGGCACCGATTATTTTTACCTGACCGAGGGTAACCAGACGCTCCGCGGCGGCAGTGGCGCCGACTTCTATTTCGTGGGGCGCAATTCCGGCAACGATCTTATCGACGACAAGGATTTCGGGTCCTCGGATGAGTTGCGTTTCACCGATGTCCTGTCGACCGACGTGAAGGCGGTCCGTGACGGTGAAGACCTGATCCTGCAGATCAACGGCCGCGCCAACGCCGTCAGGCTGACCGACCAGTTCCGTGGCGAACTCAACGAGATGCTGTCGAATGGCAAGCGGATGGATTCGGGGGTCGCCTCGATCGTCTTTGCCGATGGCGTCGTCTGGGACCGCTTCCGCATGTCGATGGAGGTGGTCGACAAGGAGCGTGCCGCCGGCCAGTTCAACGATTCCCTCATGGGTTCCGGCTCGGCAGACGTCCTCTGGGGCGGCAAGGGCAACGACTATATGTCTGGCGGTGCCGGCGGCGATATCTACGTCTTCCAGCGCGGCGATGGCCAGGATGTCATCGACGACCTCGGCACTTTCTCCTTCGGGCCGGTCAAGGCCGGCATCGACATTCTCAGCTTCAAGGGTGGCATCAAAGCCGAGCATTTGAGGCTGATCCGCGACGGTGAAAGCCCCAATCTCAAGATCATCATCCGTGATGATGAAGGCAACGCAACCGCCGACACGATCGAGATCGTCGGTCAGTTGGGCGGCGTGCGCCCCGGGCTCGGCATGTTCTCCGAGCTCATGGGGAGCGGCGAGGGGCTGGATTACGTCGCTCCGAACCTGATCGAGCGCTTCATCTTCGATGACGGATCGAGCCTCGATTTCGGGCAGATCGTCGAGCAGGTCCTCAAGAATGCGAAGACCGCCGCTGATGACGCGATCTTCGGCATGCTCAACAACAACATCCTCGATGGTGGTGCCGGAAACGACTTCCTATCTGGCAGGGAAGGCGACGACGCCTATATCTTTGGCCGTGGCTATGGTCGTGACGTCATCATCGACAATGCCATTCCGGGTCTCTTCGAGCCGCCGCAGCACGACAAGCTGAAATTCATCGACGAGATCCGCTGGATCGACCTCGATTTCCTGCGCGACGGGCCGAGCGATACGTTGCGTATGCGCCTCAAGGGGACCAACGACGAGGTTGTCCTGCAGGACTTTCTCGATATCGTCCCGATTTTCGGCTTCATCAACATCATCGAGGATATTCAGTTCGGCGACGGTACGACCTGGACCGGCTTCAAGCTGGCGCAGCATTATATTGACATCGCCAAGACGGTCGGCAATGACACCATATACGGGTATGATGAGCTTTCGGACTCGATCGACGGTGGTGCCGGCGACGACCGCCTGATCGGCTTTGGCGGCAACGACGTCTATATACTCCGCGCGGGTGGAGGGAACGACACAATCCTGGACAGCGCTGGAAACGACCAGGTCATCCTCGACGGCATAGCCTCGACCGATGTCGAGTTCTCGCGCACTGCGCTCGATCTGATCATCACGATCCGGGCGACAGGCCAGCGCTTTGTGCTGGAAAACCAGTATGTGCGAGACAACGGCCAGACCTATGCGGTCGAAAATCTCGTCTTCAACGATCGCACCGTCTCGTTCCTCGACGTTAATCCCGAGGACATCGACCTCGTAGGAACCAACGGCGACGACGTCATTACCGGTTCGAATTTCGGCGAGGCGCTGGACGGGCGCGGCGGCAACGATACGCTCACTGGCGGCGATGGCGGCGACACCTACAAGTTCGACGCGGGTTATGGCCAGGACGTTATCATTGATCGACGCGTTCGAGCGAGCTGGAGCGATCGGCACCGTGCGCGCATTCCGGTCGACGATATTGTTCTCTTCGGCGGCGGGATCACCCGCGACAATGTCGTCTTCACCAAGGACGGCAATGACCTCCTGATCTCGATCAGGGGCCGCACCGACACCCTACGCATCCGCAACCAGTTCCGTGACACGGAGGACGGCATCGAGCTGTTCCGGTTCTACGACGGCTCTACCATTCGCATCTCCGATGTCGAGGAACTGCTTCAGATCGCTGGCGGCAATCGCGGCGACAACATTATCAACGGTCTGCCGGATCAGGAGAACGTGCTCGACGGGCGCCAAGGCGACGACACGCTCTACGGCGGCAGGCGCGCCGATACTTATGGCTTCTCGGCCGGATACGGCTTCGATCGCATCATCGAGCGGCCGGATGCTTCCGGCGTCATCGACCGCGTCGTCTTCGGCGCGTCGGTGCGCTTCGAGGACATCTTTGCGAGGCGGAACGGAAACGATCTTATCGTCGACCTTGGCAGCGGCCAGGACGTGCTGACGATTATCGACGGGCTTTCGACGAACCGCGTCGAGCAGTTCGAATTCGCCGACGGACGGAGTCTGTCCGTTGAATCCGTCATAGACCGCATGCTGACGGGCTCGGGCGGCGACGATCATCTGATTGGATTCGACAACCGCAACGACACGCTGTCTGGCCGGGCCGGCTCCGACGCGCTCGAAGGCGGCTATGGCAACGACACCTACAAGTTTGGCATCGGCGATGGCAGCGACTCGATCTACGATGCCGGCGGCATCGACAAGGTCGTCTTCGGAGGCGGTATAACCCCCGATCTCGTCCAGTTTCGGAATATCGACGGCACCTTGCTGATCTCGATTGGCGGCGGCGATGACCGTCTCGCCATCCTGTCCGGCTACAGCGCCCGACCGGTCGAAAGTTTTGTCTTCTCCGACGGCGCCACGCTTTCGATCGATGCGGTGCGCGGCATCATCCGCGATGGCATGTCGAATTCGAGCCAGGACCGGGTTGACCTGCGCGAGCTCCCTTCCGACAGCACACTGGCGCCTGGCGCTGGCAACGATCGGCTGATCCTCGCCCAAGGCTCGCGCGTGAGGATCGGCGCGCAGGAAGGCATCGACAGCGTCGAAATGCCTTGGGGCGTCACTGACGCGACCGTAGTCTTCGATTCCTTTACCTCGAGCGATGCCGTGGTCCGGCTTGCCGCCGTCGGCTCGACCGACCTCGTTGTGTCCTTCTCCTCTGGAAGCCAGCTCGTCGTGCGCGACGCGCTTGGCAATGGCGGCGTGCCCACCCTCGAATTCGCCAACGGCGTCGTCTGGAACGCGGCTGCCCTTGTGCAGGCGGCGGTCTCCGCGCAGGCGAGCGCTGGAAACGACGTGGTCGTCGGCAGTAGTCGCTCCGACGCCCTCACCGGCGGCAAGGGCGACGACATGCTAAGCGGCGGCAATGGGAACGACAGCTACAGCTTCACCCGTGGCGACGGCCGCGACGTTGTCGACGATTCCTCCGGCAACGACACGCTCACGATCTCCGGCTTCCGGCCGGACGAGCTTCGGGTCTCGCGCATCGACCCGTTGCGCAACGACCTCCTCCTGTCCTTCGTCGACTCGACCGACCAGATCATCCTCCGCTACGATTCGAGCTGGAGCGGTGTCGATACCGTCCGCTTTAGCAACGGAACGGCGCTTTCTCTCGACCAGCTGCGCGATCTTGCGGTGATGACGGGCACCCGGCAGGATGACCGGATCGTCGGCTCCGGTCGCAACGAAACCTTCCAGGGCGGTCCTGGCGACGACGTCCTGATCGGCCGGGGCGGAGAAGACATCTATCGCTTCGGCCGAGGTGACGGGCAGGACCGCATCGAGAGCGATGGCTCGGCCGTCGGCAAGGGTACGCTCGTCTTCGGCGCGGACATCGCGCTGGAAGATGTTATTGTAACCCGTGATCGCGACGGCAATATGGTCCTGTCTATTCGTGGAACAGACGATCGGGTCACCTTGGTCGATCCCGCCGGTGATTTCGATGCGGTGATTGCGAAGATCCTCTTCGCGGACGGCCGCTCGATCAACTACCGTGCGCTGGCGAGCTCGATTCCAGCGACGGACCGGGACGACCGGATCATGGTGCCATCGGATATTGCCAATCCCGCCACTGGCTCGGAGATTTATGGGGGCCCCGGCAACGATCATCTCGAAGGCGGCCGCGGCGCCGACGTTCTTGCCGGCGGCAAGGGCGACGATATCCTCGAAGGCGGAAGCGGTGCCGACACCTATTTCTTCGCGCGCGGCGACGGACAGGATGTCGTCATCGACGTCGAGACGAACGACGTCGCGAAGATCAACAAGCTGCGCTTCGCCGCCGGGATTCTGCCAGGCGACATCCGCTTCCTTTCGGTAGGCCCCGCCGATCTCGTCATCGGCTTCGTCGGCGGCGATGACCGTATCACGCTGAAAGACCTGTTCAGCGGCGGCAATGCCAATCCCGACTACGGTGTCGAGCAGTTCGTGTTCGCGGACGGCACGGTCTGGCAGCTCTCCGACATTTATTCGCGCGCGGCAGCCTCCACAGGCGCCGGGGCCGATGTAATCGATTTTGGCACGCAGGTCGACATCACGGCAACGCTCGACGGTGGGACCGGCGATGATGTTCTCGCCGGCGGCGTCGGCGATACGACCTATGTCTTCGGACGCGGCTATGGGCGTGACACCATCCGCGAGGGCCGCGACTGGACGGGCTCGTTCGACACGCTGCGCCTGGCGGCCGGGATCGCCCCGGCCGACGTCGTGGTTGTTCGTTCGGGCAACGACATCATCCTGCGCCTTGCCGGCTCCGACGACAGGCTGACTATCGTCGGTCAGGCCAATGAGGGCCAGCCGCCGATCGACGTGGTTCGCTTCCAGGACGGTACGCAGTGGGATGCCGCTGGCCTCCTCAGCCGCGCGATGGCTCCTCAAGCGGCGGAACGGATGCTGCACCCGACAAGCCCGGCGACCGATCCGTTCGCGGGTCCGGTTTTCGCGGGCAGCGGTTCAGGCTCGGGCGGCGGAACCGCTGCGGGCGTTCCGACCATCGGGCTTGCCAAATTCGAGACGACCTCCCTTCCGGCCGAAACTCTCGCGACCGTTGGTTCAGCGACCGCGCTCGGCGGGAGCGTCTATCGGCTGACGCCCGACCAGAGCGGCAAGGCAGGCGCCGTCTGGGGAACAGTGGATCTTTCGAAGAACACCGTCTGGACGACCCGGATGTTCTTCGGCGGGCGCGAAAACGGAGCGGATGGCCTCTCTTTCTCACTCCAGAACACTGGTGCTTCGGCGATAGAAAACTCGACGGCGACAATGGCGGCTCTCCTGCCGGGTTCCTTCGGCATCCTGTTCGATACTTGGGGCCAGACGCCGGACATAAGCCGGTTCGTGCTCAACGGGAAGGTCGCAGACGATTTCGATCGCCCCTATGAGTTTGCCCAGCTCGAAGATGCAGCCTGGCACGACGTCGTCGTGACCTGGGATGCAGCGCGCAAGACCTTCAGCTATTCGATAGACGGTGATATCATCGGCACGAAGACCTATGATGTCGTTGCGAAGCTATTCGGCGGCGACAGTACGGTCTGGTATGGCTTCGGTGCGGCCACCCCCAGCTCCTCGAACGAGCAGAGCGTCGAAATCGTCAGGATTGAAACCCGAGAATATGTGGGTGCGGATCCCACAACGATCGGCACGATCGATCGTATCGGTTCCGGCCTCTTCGCACGCGAACTCGCCGGTTCCGCGTCGCGCAACATCTATGACGTCTTTGTGCCGCTCACGCGCTGGGGTGTGGGCGTAGACATCATCAAGAACTTCAAGGCCGGGGATGTCGGCGACAGCCTCAACATCGCCGTGGCCGAGGGCTTGCCCGGCAGCTTGATGGTGCGCGCCGACGGCGCCGACACCCTCGTTTACTTCGCGCCGCAAGGTGCGACCAGTTTCGCCGAGACGCGTCTTCTCCTGCGGTTGGAGAATGTCGCGCCGGCCGCGCTAACTTCGGTCAATCTCGGTGGTTCCGCCTTCACGGTTGTTGTGAACCAGACCAGGAACGGCGGCGCGACCATCGATGGCGGCTGGGGTGAGGACAATCTCATCGGCGATGGCGTTGCCAATGCGCTGTCCGGCGGCGCCGGCAACGACGCGCTTGATGCGGGTGCGGGCAACGACACGCTGACTGGCGGCACCGGCAACGACTGGCTGCGCGGCGGGGCGGGCAACGACACTTACGTTTTCAACCGCGGCGACGGTCAGGATACCATCAGCGACTGGGACGAAGGCGCCGACGCGATTCAGTTCGGGCCGGGCATCTCCGCCAGCGATCTCATCGTGTCGCACTTCAACCGTAACGACCACACGCATATGGTCATCGCGATCGCCGGAACCATCGATCAGCTCACCATCGAGCGCGCCATCAGCAGGACCTATAACCGAATCGAAGAAGTCCGTTTCACGGACGGCAGCAGCCTGTCCTACGTGCAGCTCTTCGATCGCGCGACGGTTGCGACTGCAGGCGACGATATCTTCTATGGCGACGAGCGCGCCAATATTCTTTCCGGCGGAACCGGCAACGATGCGCTCGATGCGGGCGAAGGCAACGACACTCTGACTGGCGGCACCGGCAACGACTGGCTGCGCGGCGGGGCGGGCAACGACACTTACGTTTTCAACCGCGGCGACGGTCAGGATACCATCAGCGACTGGAACGAAGGCGCCGACGCGATTCAGTTCGGGCCGGGTATCTCCGCCAGCGATCTCATCGTGTCGCACTTCAACCGTAACGACCACACGCATATGGTCATCGCGATCGCCGGAACCACCGATCAGCTCACCATCGAGCGCGCCATCAGCAGGACCTACAACCGAATCGAAGAAGTCCGTTTCACGGACGGCAGCAGCCTGTCCTATGCGCAGCTCTTCGATCGCGCGACGGTTGCGACTGCAGGCGACGATATCTCCTATGGTGACGAGCGCGCCAATATTCTTTCCGGCGGAGCCGGCAACGATGCGCTTGATGCGGGTGCGGGCAACGACACGCTGACTGGCGGCACCGGCAACGACTGGCTGCGCGGTGGAGCCGGCAACGACACTTACGTCTTCAATCGCGGCGACGGCCAGGATATCATCAGCGACTGGGAGGAGGGGGCGGACGCGATCCAGTTCGGCGTCGGGATTGCCCCAAGCGACCTCATCGTCACACAGATCAGCCGCGACGGCCACACCCATATGCTCATCGCGATTGCTGGAACCTCCGACCGTATCACCATAGAGCGTGGGCTTAGCACCAACTACAACCGGATCGAGGAATTCCGCTTCGCGGATGGAAGTGTTGAGACCTTCGCCGGCATGCAGGCCCGCGTAGCCGCGAACAATCTCACTGGCATTGTCAGCGTCGGCGAGATTGCGGTCGGAAGCGGGATTGCTGGTACAGCCGTAGATGAGGTGCTCGACGCGTCAGCCTATGCGGTTGGCACGACCTTGAATGGACGTGGAGGCTACGACGCGCTCGTTGGCAGCAAATTTGCGGACATTCTCATCGGCGGAGTTGGTAACGACACGCTCGCCGGCGGTGCCGGAGCCGATATCTATCGGTTCTTATCCGGCTTCGGACAGGACTTCGTGCAGGAATCGATTCGGGACGGCAGCGAGAACGTCATTGAGTTCGATGGATCACTTTCGGTGAATGATCTCATCATCGAGGCTTCTGGCGAAAGCAGAGGCGACGGCTCGATTAATCTCGGCGAGGGACGCTTGCGCTTTGCCGGGACAGACGACCGCATCGAGTTTACCAGTCTCGACGTGGTCTCCGAAATCCGTTTCGGAGATGGCACTGTGCTCAGTCGCCGGCAGATCGCCGATCGCGCCGTCACCTACAAAACCTTTGACCGGAATCTTTATTATTGGAACGCGACCTCTTCCGACCGGCTCGTCGGGACAGGCTTCGACGAGTATATCGACGGTCGTGGCGGCAACGATACGCTCATTGGCGGCGCTGGCGATGATGTGCTGGAGGGTGGCGACGGCGACGATGTTCTGGTCGGTGGCCCCGGCGATGATGTCCTCGACGGCGGAGACGGTGCCGACATCTTCCGCTTCTCTCGCGGTTTCGGGCGCGACACGGTGAGGTTCCGGGGCCGTGGGGTAGACTGGATCGAATTCGACGACACGATCACGCTCGGCGATCTGGTCATCGAGCGTGGTGTTGCTGCGCGACGCGACGGTAACACCTCAGGAGAAGGCCTGCTGCTGAAGATAGCCGGTACTGACGACGTCATTACCATCAATGTCGCTTCGGCTGCTCTACAGGTTGCGATGAACGCATCCGACATGCGGCCGATGGAGACAGAGTTAGCCTTCGGGGGTATCCGTTTCGCAGACGGGTCCACCAGAAGCTTTGCGGACCTCATCGCCGCTGCGGTCGAAACCGGCGGGGTTGACAGCCAGGGCGTGCCCTCGAACGATACGCTTGTCGGAACCTCAGGCAGCGATGTCATGGATGGCCGTGCCGGCAACGACACGCTCATTGCCGGCGCCGGCGATGACATCCTCCTGGGCGGGAACGGTGCCGACAGTCTGGACGGTGGTTCCGGCCGCGATGTCCTCAATGGAGGCGCCGGCGGCGACATCTATCGCTTCTCCTCCGGATTCGGCAATGACCGCATCATTGACAGCCGCGAAGCGGGCGCGACGAATGCGATCGTCTTCGACGCGACCGTCGCTTCCACCGGCATTGCCATTTTTCACTCGCTCGATCGCCAGGATCTGATCTTGCGTTCGACGTCGACAGGAGACGCCATCGTTATCGCCGGTGCCCATGCCGACAGCGCGGCCGGTGTCGACGAGGTTCGTTTCGCCGATGGAGCGGTGTGGGCACGTGACCAACTCGTTGCTGCGGCGGCCTTGCCCACCGGCGGCATCGTCACCGGGGATGCGGCTGACGGAAGCCTGTCGGGAACGGAATTCGATGACCTTATTCAAGGAGGCGACGGTAGCGAAACGCTGTCCGGCGGAGCCGGAAACGACGTGATCGACGGCGGATGGGGCAACGACGTTCTGATCGGCGGCGCCGGCGACGACACGCTTTCGGGGGGCAATGGCGACGACATCTATCAATTCTCGGCTGGCTTTGGCTTCGACCGCATCGAGGTTTCCGACAGGTGGGCCTGGGACTACGACGTGATCGCTTTCGACGCGACCATCGCCACAGGTGACGTTCATATCTCCTTCGCGCACAGTGACGGGGAGTATTATAAAAGGCTGTTGACGATCACCGGCAGCAACGACAAGCTCCTTCTGTCGATTCTTGACCGCTATGACCAGATCCGCTTCGCCGACGGGACGATTTGGACCTATGACGACATCGATGCCCGAACCGAGGCGGCAAAGGAGACGCGCGTGTGGGGCGACCTCGGGACCGAGGTTGTCGGCACCGGTGGCCGCGACACGCTTCGAGCCAATGACGGTGTCGATACCTTGCTTGAAGGACAGGCCGATAACGATGAACTTTTCGGCGCGTCTGGCAACGATATTCTCGACGGCGGGGCAGGTAACGACACGCTCGACGGTGGTTCAGGTTCCAACACTTTCCGGTTTGCGGCGGGCTTCGGTCGCGATCTCGTTACTGCGCAACGAGGCGACACCGACGTCAACCACATCGAGTTCGCGACCGGAATCAATCCAGACGATATCATCATAGAACACCATCTCCGATCGAGTGTGCAGGAAGATGTGATCCTTCGCATAAAAGGAAGCGGCGACCGGGTCACGCTGGCGAGTGGTCTCAATTGGGGAGGCTACGATATCCGCTTCGCCGACGGGACGATCTGGAACAAAGACGACGTTGAAGCACGTTGGGTTAATGTAGATCAGATCGGAATCTTTGGTGATCCACTCGGTACGCCGATAGTCGGTGATGCCACCGCCGACGATATCAGCGGTAGCTCCGAAGGCGATCACCTCGAGGGACGCGCCGGCAATGACAGCCTGGAGGGAGACGATGGTGCTGACGTCCTCATCGGAGGCACGGGTAACGATCGGCTCGCCGGTGGCGGAGGTGGCGATATGTATCGCTTCTCGCGCGGCGATGGCGAGGATCGCATCAAGGATTCCGCCCAGGATGGCGCGCCCAACATTATCGAATTCGACGCCACCGTCGACCCGGCAGAATTGTCGGTTTTCACCGGCAACAAGGATTTATCCGGGACCTATTATCTCACTATCGCCGGGAGTGAGGATCGCATCTGGATCGAGCGCTCCGGACGCGATGCGGTCATCGCCGAAATTCGCTTCGCCGATGGCACCACCTGGACCGCAGCCGATGTCGAAGCTCGCCTGACCTATCTGCAGAGACCGACGATAACGAGTTCGCTGAGCGGTGCTCATATGATCGGCACGGCTGGCAGCGACGTCTTGACCGGAACCTCCGGTCCCGATGAGATCGTTGGCCAATCCGCGATAGAATGGAAACCTGTTGGCGACAATTTGCTCGTCAACGGCAGTTTCGAGCAATGGGCTTCCAATGCGGTTCCAGGTAAAGGTGGGTACAGGGCGGCAACGCTTCCCGGCTGGATTCGTCTGTCAGGAACTGAGCCTGATAACTCGCTGGGGGTCGAGATCAAGGCATCGCCGTACGCAGACGTCGTGACACACGATGGTGGTTACTGGCTGGATCTGGATGGGAAGGATGATGGTGTTCGCGACGGTGATCCGCGCAGCAACCTTCACATTGCCCAGGACGTGTTCGATCTTCAGTCCGGAGAGACACTGGCTGTAAGCTTCGACGCTTCGCGAGGGAACACTTTCTCTGACGGCTCTTTTGACGTGCTATGGAATGGAAATGTCGTTTCGACAATAAACCGCGCCCAACGCACCATGGAGCGATCGTCGATCCTGCTTTCGGCGCAAAACGGAAAAAATCGTCTGGAGTTCAGGGGAACCGGATACCCGGACGATTACGGTGCTGCTCTGGACAACGTCGTCCTTTCGCGCGTCGTAAGTGTGCCGTCGAAAATGATTGGTGATGATCAGCTATCGGGTCTCGATGGCGACGATATCATTTGGGGCGGTGCAGGCGACGATGCGATCTCGGGTGGGCGCGGGAACGATGCGCTTTATGGACAGGGCGGCAACGACACCGTCGCCGGGGATGAAGGCGACGACATTGTCATCGGCGGTACCGGCTTGGACAAGCTCGCCGGCGGCGCTGGCAACGATATCTATCGCTTCGCGGCGGGCGACGGTCAGGACACCCTCACGGACGCGTCCGGCGTGGACCGGATCGAATTCGGCGCTGGGATCGATCCGGCCGACGTGGTCGTCCGCCTCCTTGGAGATACCGGGACCCTTGCAGTCGCCTTCCGCAACAGTGACGACCGAATCACCATCGTCAACGGTACCGCGACGGATGGCCGGGCGATCGAGAGCTTCGCCTTCGCGGACGGCACGGTCTGGAGCTTTGCGGACATCGCCGCGCGCTGGAAAACTCCGACGTCCGGTGCCGATCTCATCATCGGTACGGGCGAGAGTGAGACGCTGCATGGCGGTGCCGCCAATGACCGGCTCTACGCATCGGGCGGAACCGACACGCTCTATGGCGATGCCGGCGACGACGTCCTGACCGGGTCGGACGGTACGGATATTCTGATCGGCGGGGCGGGCAGCGACTCGCTGCAGGGCGGTCTCGGCGACGACGTCTATCGCTGGGGACGTGGCGACGGCAACGATACGCTGACCGAAACAGGCGGCAGGGACCGGATCGAGCTTGGCGTTGGACTTACGCCGGACGACCTCACTGTCGCCGCGATCGATGCGGCCAGCCTCGTCCTGCGCATCCGCGACACCGGCGAAGAGTTGAAGCTCGTCGGCGTCCTGTCGTCGACAAGTCAGGCGATCGAGAGCATCGCCTTCGCTGACGGCACGGTCTGGGCGGTGCGCGAACTTAGGAACCAGTCCCTGACAGGCGGGTCCGGGGCGGACACGATCATCGGCACGGGTGATTCCGATCGCATCGATGGCCGTGCGGGCAACGACATAATCACAGGGCTAGACGGCGACGACATCTTGTTCGGCGGTGCTGGCGACGATCGCCTCGACGGAGGTCGCGGAAACGACCGCCTCGTCGGCGGCACGGGCACGGATACGCTGACCGGCGACGCCGGTAGCGACACCTATGCCTTCGCGTCCGGTGACGGTGACGACACGATCATCGACCAGGGCGGCTCCGGCACGGATACGTTGCGAATCGAGGGCTACGGGCTCGGGGACATTCGCTTCGGCGCTCTCGGCGGCGATCTTATCGTCCGCTTCGCCAACAGCGCCGACCGCATTGTCGTGCGCAATGGCCTCGCGGCAGTCTCGCCAGACGGGATCGAGCTGTTCGAGATCGCACTCGACGGCGTCACCCTGACACTCGCAGATGTGCGAGCGCGCCTCGTTGACGATGTCCCCGTGACCGGCCAGTGGCTCGTTGGTGGCGCCGGAGCCGATACGCTCGTGGGCGGGGCAGGCAACGACTATATCCGCGGCGGCGATGGTGCCGACATCCTGACGGGCGGCGACGGAGACGACAATTTCGCCGACCTCTCGGCCGATGCCTTCGTCGACACCCTGACTGGCGGCAATGGCCGCGATACCTACTACTTCCTGTCTGTCCGCCGGGGCTCCGACCCGATCGTCGCCGACGAGATTATGGACTTCCAGGCCGGTGCCGGTGGCGACGTAATCCGCCTGCTGGTCAGCAATCCGAACCCGTTCGAGGGCGGGGCCATCTGGCTCGCCCAGGCTGGCAACGATACGCTCGTGATGATGCGGGGCATTGACGGCCCCGACCAGGCGCTGGTGCGTCTCCTTGGCGTGCAGGCCGATACGCTGACCTCCGCCAATTTCGACGGTGTCCCGATCGCGATCGATAATTCCGTCCGGATCAGCGATGACAATACGGGTCGCGCCCTGCACGGCAGCGCGCTCGACGACCGCATCTTCGGTAACGGTGGCAATGACACCATCCATGGATACGCCGGCAACGACCGCCTCTCCGGCGGCGCAGACGACGACGATATCGAAGGTGGTCTGGGAGATGATCTGATCGCCGGCCAGGAGGGCGCGGACCGCCTCATCGGCGGCGGCGGCAATGACGTGCTTTCAGGCGGGACCGGCGACGACGTCCTGATAGGCTACGGCGACGGCAGCTTCGACACCGACCTCGATGTTTTCGAAGGCGGCGAAGGAGACGACCGGCTCTCCGGCGGCGGCAGGGACATCTACCGGTTTGCGCGCGGCGACGGCCGCGACGTCATCACCGACCTCGGCGGCAACGACCGGATCGAATTTGCAGCCGGCGTCAGCGCGGCCGATGTGACGGTCGGGCAGATCGGCCGCGATCTCGAACTGCGCATCTCCGGTGAGGGCGGACGTATTCGTCTCGTCGGTGCACTGGACGGTACGAGCGTGATCGAGACCGTCGCCTTCGCCGATGGAACGATCTGGTCCTGGAACGATGTCCTTCTGCAATCTCTCGAGGGCTCTTCGGGCGACGATATGCTTGCAATTCCGACCGCTTTCACGGCGGGCCACATTCTGAACGGCAAGGCCGGAAACGACATCCTGCAGGGCTCCTCCGGCGTCGATGTGCTCATCGGGGGCTCAGGTAACGACACGCTCATGGGTGGCCTTGGTGACGACACATACGTCTTCGCCCGGGGTGACGGCCAGGATGTCATCCGGGATGCGGCTGGCGTCAACAGCCTAAACTTCGCCGCCGGCATTCTCTCCTCTGAAATTCGCGCCGTGCGCGGCGCGTCCAATCTCGTCCTCGAAATCATCGGTACCGGCGATCGCATCGATCTCGGTTCGCCCGCCGTGCCGGGCATGGGCGTGTCGCGGGTGACTTTCGCCGACGGCACGATCTGGAACGAAGCGACGCTGATCGCGCTCGCCCGAGCCGCGAGCGATGGCGACGACGTCATTTACGGCGACGAGTTCGACAATGTGCTCGCCGGCGGAGCCGGCGACGACATCCTGATCGGTAAAGGCGGAGCGGACAGGCTCGACGGCGGGCAGGGGAACGATCGCCTCGAAGGCGGTCTCGGCAACGACACCTACCTCTTCGCGGCGGATAATGGTCATGATCGCATCGTCGATGCGGGCGGCAACGACACGCTTCAGCTCGCGCCAGGAATTGCGCCTGACGGCATTACCGTCGCACAGAGCCGCGATGGCACCGATTTCACGCTGATCGTCAAGGCGAGCGGAGCGCGGATCACGATCGCCGACGCCTTCGCGGCGGGTGCCGTGGAACAGATCCGCTTTGCCGACGGCACGGTCTGGGGCATCGCCGATCTGATCGAGCGCGCGCCGAGCTTCGACGATGATGTGTTGAACGGTAATGGCGACGCCAATGTCATGGCTGGCGGTCTCGGCAATGACCACCTGTCCGGCGGTGGCGGCAACGATATCTACCGCTTTGCGCGCGGTGACGGCAGCGACGTCATCGATGATCGGGCATCATCGGCAGCCGATCGGCTCGAAATCAGCGGCTATACCGCGACCGAGATCAGCTTTCATCGCCTCGCGGCGGACGGCAACGATGTCGCGATCCGCTTCTCGGGCACGACCGACCAGATTGTCATGGTTAACGCCCTCGGGGCGAGCAATGCCGGTATCGAGACGATCACGCTGGCCGATGGATCCCGGTTCGCTGCCGCCGATATCCGCAGCGCCATTCTGGCGAGCTTGACCACGGACGGCAACGACATCGTCATCGGTACCGACAGCGCCGATAGCCTCACCGGCGGCAAGGGCAACGACCTGCTCCAGGGTGGGCGCGGCGATGACGCCTACCTCTATCGGCGCGGTGACGGCGACGACCGGATCGTCGGCCTCGGCGGTGGCGCGGATGTCCTGAGCCTTGTCGACTATAATCCCGCAGACATCGTTTCGGCCGTGCGTGCCGGTCCGGACAGCAACGACCTCGTCGTCACCTTCGCGGGCGCCGGAGATCGCGTCGTTCTGGTGGATGCGCTCGCATCGTCCAATGGTTGGTTCGGCACCGTCAATATCCGTTTCGCCGAAGGGACGATCTGGAGCCGCGACGCCATGAGGACGCGGGCGCTCTCGGATATCGACGGCGCTGGCAACGACAATATTTATGGTTTTGACGGCGCCGATACATTCGGCGCGCGGGCGGGCAACGACCTGCTCGCGGGCGGCGAGGACGGAGATCTCTATGTTTTTGGCCGTAGATCTGGAAACGACACCATCGTCGATTCCGGCTCCTCTGGAACCGACAAGATAAAGATCCTGGATTTCGCCTCGACCGACGCGAGCGTCGAGCAGCTTTATCGCGGCTCCGAGGCGATCGTCATCCGCTTCACCGGCAATTCCGCCGACAGCCTGACCGTCTTTGATGCCCTGTCCAATAGCGCCAAGGGTATAGAGAGCTATGGCTTCGCCGACGGGGTGACCTGGACGAAGGACACCCTCCGGCAGCTGCTCGGCAATCGCGCGCCGACTGCGCTCGGCGACGGCTTCTTCTCGGTCACGACCGGGGTCGAGATCGTCATCAAGGCGTCCGACATCCTGCGCAATGACTTCGACGCGGACGGCGACAGCCTCACCATCGTCGATGTCAGCGCAGGCGACACCGGTGTCGCCGCTCTCGATGCGCAAGGTAACATCCGGTACAAGGCCTTGAACGGCTATTACGGGCCGGCCACGATCACCTACACCATTTCGGATCGCCATAACGGCTTCGCCACGGCCGGAATCGATCTGCGCGTGCGCCCCGTCGCTACCGCTTATCCGGACAGCGGGTTCTCGGTTGCTGAAGACAATTCGCTCGTCATCAGAGTCGAGCGCCTTCTCTCCAACGACCTCGATGGCGACCGCATGATCGTCGGTCAGGTTTATGGTGCCGTGAACGGCGCCGTTGCGCTCGCCAGTGACGGCAACATCACCTTTACCCCGAACGCCGACTTCAACGGCGAGGCCGAATTCACCTATGTCGCGAACACGCCCGAGGGCGGCCGCGCGGAGGCGAAAGTCCTCATTCAGGTGACGCCGGTCAACGATGCGCCTGTTGCCCATGACGACAAGGCCAGCGCAATCGCCGAAGGCGCGTCCTTTACGCTGGATCCGCGCACTCTGCTTGCCAACGACACCGACGCCGACGTCGACTTGCTTTCGGTCAAGTCGGTGGCTTCGAGCGCCAATGTCGCTGTGTCGATCGGCGAGGACGGTCTCATCCATGTCGCCGCTCGTGCGTATTACTGGGGCGACGCCTGGTTCGACTATAGTGTCTCCGATCCGAGCGGAGCGACCGCGACAGGCCGCGTCCGCTTCAACGTGAACCCGGTCAATGACGCGCCGGAAGCCCATAGCGATCGGTTCGAGACGACGGACTCAGGCGATCCCATCCGCGAGGACAACCCGATCGTTATCGGCGTCGACCGGTTGCTCGCCAACGACGTCGAGCATGATGGCGAGACCATGACGGTGACGGCCATTCGCAACAGCCATGGCGGCGTTGCGACGCTGCTTGAGAACGGAACCGTTCTCTTCACGCCCACGCCCGATTTCAACGGCGAGGCTCGATTCGACTACCAGGTGGATGACGGCCACGGCGGAATTGCCTGGGCGCGCGCGACCCTCGTTTATCAGGCGGTCAACGACCTGCCGGTGGCCCGCGAAGACAGCTACAGGAACCCCGCGCTTCCGATGCTGCGTGGTTTCGAAGATCAGGCGATCGAGATTCCGATCATCGAGCTCCTGAAGAATGATTCCGATCCCGAAGGCTTCTCGGTCCGGTTCGAAAGCGCCGGCAACGCCATCCACGGCGACATCGAGATCACGGATCGCGGCACTATTATCTTCCGGCCCGACGCGGACTTCTGGGGCGAAGCGACCTTCAGCTACGTTGCTTCCGATAATGAGGGTGCGGTTGACGGCGAGACAGTGAGGCTCTGGTTCGAGAATGTCGGTGACGCGCCTCCCGTCGCTCACCGCGACGCCATCTATGTCAACGAAGATATTCCGGTTGTCATTCCGGTCGACCAGCTCCTGGCAAATGATACGGATATCGACCGTGATCCGCTTCGGCTGGTCAGCTGGCGTTATACGAACATGCTCGATGCGCTCACATTCGGCACCGACGCGGGGCAGAAGATCAACGGCACAATCGAATATGACGGGAATGGCAACCTCGTCTTCACGCCCCACCGTGACGCCAGCATGAGCAGCGGCTTCGTCTACAGCGTCAGCGATGGCGCCGATGGGCAGAGCGAGGGTTATGTCGATATTGTCGTCGTGCCGACCAACGACGACCCGACGGTTGGCCAGGATGAGGGTTTCGTGACCTCACTCGACGCGCCGCTCGTTCTACGCGTCAGCGATCTTCTCAAGAACGACTACGATATCGAGCAGGCCGACCACGACGGCGATGGACGGATTGATGTCGATCTCGACAATCCAAATCGGCCGCGCCCCATCTTCGTCGGCGTCGACGGTGTCTATGACGCTGATGCCCTTGCTCTTGGTCAGCGGGTTCCGCGCGGCGATGCCGAAATCGTCGACTGGAACGGCGAGAAATTCATCCTGGTGCGTTTTGCGTCCGGCTTCAGCGGCAACGTGGCCGTCGAATATCGTATCGCCGATGCCGATGGCGCGACCGATACGGGCTTCGCCATGGCGACCGTTGCCAGCAGTTATGACGGCCAGCTCCTCGGCACCCCGAAGGCGGATTACCTCGCCGGAACCCTCGGCGTGGACAGGATTGAGGCCGGTGCCGGCAATGACTTCATCTTGGCGAGCGATGGGAAAGACATCATTCGCGCAGGTGCCGGCGACGATCATATAGACGCTGGCGCGGGAGACGACTGGATCGACGGCGGCGACGGTATCGATCACATCACTGGCAGCGACGGATTCGACACCGTCAGCTTCGAGACATCCGATTTCGGCGTCCGCGCGGACACCGAATCCCGCATCGGGCAGGGCGGTTACGCCCAGGGCGACACCTATATCGGCATCGAGTCGCTGATCGGATCGGCTTTCGATGACCGGCTCGGCGGAGATGTCAGTGATAATCGGCTCGAGGGCCGTGCGGGTCATGACATTCTGGAGGGCAGGGGGGGTAACGACACGCTTCTGGGCGGCGATGGTGACGACATCCTCATCGGCGGCGGCGGCGCGGATATCCTCGATGGCGGAGAGGGCAACGACACGGCCGATTACAGTCTCGGCTCGGTCGGAATCTCCGTCTCGCTGGTCGCCGGCACCGCGCATGGTGGCGACGCGGAAGGCGATGTCACTAGGAACATCGAGAACCTCACGGGCACCGACGCCAATGATGTTCTTGAGGGCGACGCGGGCGCGAACATTCTGTCGGGCGGGCGCGGCGATGACAGTCTCATCGGTGGCGCCGGCGACGATATCCTGATCGGCGGCCGTGGCGCGGATCAGCTCATTGGTGGTGACGGCGGCGATACGGCCGACTATACGATGTCGGCCGACGGCGTGATCGTCGACATGGAGAACGGCGCGGCCGGCGGCGGCGACGCACGCGGCGACAGCTTCTCCGGGATCGAGATCGTCCAGGGATCCTATCACGATGACATCATCCGGGGCGATGACGGGAACAACCGTATTCGCGGTGGACGCGGAGCCGATATCATTGACGGTCGCGGCGGTCTCGACATTGCCGACTACAGCCGGGCGGACGAAGGGGTGGTGGTCAATCTGGCGACCGGGCTCGGCACGGGTGGCGAGGCGGCCGGCGACCGGCTGATCTCGATCGGAATGCTGGTCGGTTCGCTCCGGGCTGACGAATTCATCGGTAGCAGCGGCAACGATTGGTTCCAGGGACTTCGCGGTGACGACATTCTCACCGGCGCCGCCGGTTCCGATACCTATCTCTTCGGCTTCGACGACGGACGCGACGTCATCAGAGAAAAGGGCACAGCGAGCGATATCGACCGCCTCGTTCTGGCGTCTCCGATCGTACCGAAGGATATCTCGGTCGTTCGCGAGGGCAATGATCTGCTGCTCGAATTCGAGCGCCAGGACGGTTTCCTCGTCGACACGGTCCGCGTGACAGACCACTTCCTTGGGCGCGAGACCGGCATTGAAGAGGTCGTCTTCTCCAACGGCATCGTCTGGACGCGCGAGCGCATCGACGAGCTGCAACGCCTCGGTGGCTTCAACGCCGCAGACGACATCGCGCGGCTCGGCCGCGAGGACGAACCCGTCGTCATCGATCCTGCGACGCTGTTTGCCAATGATGGCGATCTCGGAAGCCTCGAATTGACGCTCATCGGGGTCGAGAAGCCGGTCAACGGCACCGTCCGCATCCGTCAGGACGGCAAGATCGAGTTCCTGGGTGTTCAGGATTTCAATGGCGACGCCTTCTTCTCCTACACCGTCCGCGATCAGTTCGGCCGGGAGTCCTCGGCCGGGGTCGAGGTTGATCTGGCGGCGGTGAACGACGCGCCGATCGCGGTGAACGACCCATTGGTCTATGCGGTCGAGGATCGGATTCTGCGCATCCGCATCGACACACTGCTCGCGAATGACTTCGACGTCGACGGCGATGCTGCCGTGGAGGAATTGCGGATCGTCGCGATAGCACCACTGACCAACACGGCCGGCGAGGACATCGACAAGTACAAGGACAGCGATCACCCCTTCGCGGCGACCAACGCCACGGCCAAAATCCGCGGCGACTACATCGAGTTCAAGCTGCGACCCGATTATTTCGGCCCGGCTGGCTTCATCTACACGCTCTCGGACGGAAATGGCGCGACCTCGACCGCAAAGGTCGAGATATCGGTCGCGCCTGTCAACGACGCGCCGCGCGACCGCGATACCTATCACTGGATCCGCCTGGGACGGGACACGACCGTTACCGTCGCCGATTTGATGGCCAATACCCACGACATCGAAGGCGACAGCTTCACCTTCGTCGGCCTGCATGGTGGTCTGGATGGCAATCCGGGCAATAACGGCAGCGTCTTCTTCGATCAGCCAGGCGGCGTCATAACCTTCACGCCCCGGGCGCTTGGCCCGGGCAGCATCGAATACGATGTTGTCGACGCGCGCGGCGCGGCGGCGACGCTCACTTATGACTTCAAGGTCAGGCCGCTCAACGATCCGCCCAGGGCCTATAACGATTACGGTTTCAGGACGCTTGAGGATCAGGTTCTCGTGATCGACCCGGTATCCTTGCTGGCCAACGACACCGACGAGAACGGTGACGTTCTCGTACTCGAGAATATCGCGCGCTTCGCCGATGGTGGAAAGGCCCGCCTGCGCGCGGATGGCATGATCGAATTCCGCCCGATCGCCGACTACAACGGTGCGGCTGGCTTCCGATACACCATCAGTGACGGGCGTGGGGGCACTTCGAGCGCCTATATCGCGATCACGGTTCTGCCGCGAAACGAAGGCCCGATCCTTCGTAACGACCTCGTGAACGGCTATGAGGATGGACCGCTGCTGGTCATTCCTGCTGAGGCCTTCGGCAATGACGTCGAGCCCGATGGCGACGTCCCGTTCTTCAAGCGCGCCGACGTGGTCGGCGTGGTCGACCACCGCTACCTCTCGGCAGGCTATAAGGTCGATGCGGCGATGGCGGATGGGTCAGCGCTGCCGTCCTGGCTGCATTTCGATGCGACGACGATGCGCTTCATCGGCACGCCGCCCGCGGGCACCAGGACTGTCTCCGTGGATGTCTGGGTCACCGACCCCGCCAACGGCCGCGTCTTCAATTCCCGAATGGAGCTTGCGGCCGGCAAGATTTCGGAAGGCTTCGATGCGCGTTCCGTCGTGTTCGGCGGTTATGAAATCCGCTCTGCCTTCGCGGTCGATTTCGAATTCGGCGCCCGTGATCTCGACCAGCACACGAAGGTGTCCGCCAAGCTCGTCGATAACTCGGCCTTGCCGTCATGGTTGGTTTTCGATGCCGAGGCGCTCCGCTTCACTGGCACGCCGCCTGAAGGCGTGACGGCGCCGCTCGAAATCGTACTGACGTTCACGCGACAGCCTGAGGGCGCCGAGACGCCGTCGGTCTTCACCGACAAGATGACGATCGACCCGGCGTCGCTCGCAGCCGGCGTCGCCTATGACAGTTCGCTTGCGCTCTTCGACATGCGCGGTGGCACGGTGGCGGCTGCAATTGTCGGCGGCCGACCGCTGCCCGATTGGCTCTCCTTCGACGCCGTGACCCGCAGCGTGAGCCTCTCCGGCTTCGCACCGGACGGCGACGCGCAGTCAGCCCGTTTGCAGGTCGTGTTCACGCCGGCAGCACGCGATCTGCCGACCGATGTCTATGCTTCGAGCAACCGGGGCTTCACCTTGGAATTCGTGATTGACCCGTATGCGGACCTGGCCGCCCAGCTCGCTTCGATCAACCGGGCTCTCGAAGGCGAGGCCTATTTCGCCGAACAGGGCCTCTTCGCCCTCGATCTGAAGGGCGCGGGTCCGATTTCGGCCGCGCGCGAGAGTGGCGCTCCGCTTCCGGACTGGCTCTCCTTCGATGCGGGCAGCATGCGCTTCTCCGGTTCGCCGCCGCCAGCCTGGATCGGCGCGGTTCCTGTCCGGCTCGACATAGCCGCCGGCGCTGGACATGCGGCCATGTCTGTTATCACCGAAGCCGTCGTCGACGACACCTTCAAGATTGGGCGGATTTCCGCCTCGACGATCCTGTCGGCAGAGCAGCTCCGGCTCCTGGTCCCTCCCGACTTCAACGGTACCGTCGTGCTCGGATACGACGCGACCGACGAGAAGGGCGGGACCTCCACCAAGCCGGCCTTCATCTTCTACGACATCAAGCCGATGCGGGAGCGGCCCGACACGGCCAGCGACGAACTTGCCGGACGAGAGGGCGAGGCGACGCGCTTCGCCGTTACCGATCTTCTGCGCAACGATTTTGACCGCGATCGCGATCCCTTGCGGATTCTCTCGTTCGGGCAACCGCAGAACGGCACGCTCGCGATCGAGCTTGCCCATGTCGTTATTGCCGCGCCGACAGGGCTCGACCAGCGCGCCGGCGCGATCTGGAGCGTCACCCTGGCTGACGGATCGGCGCTCCCGGTCTGGCTTGCGGTCGATCCCACGACCGGAACGCTCTCGGGCGACATTCCGCTCGCCTTCGCGTCGAGCCTCGACATTCGCTTCACACGCGTCGTCGACGGCGACAGCGCCACGCTCACCCGGCGCTTCGACGGAAATGCCGGAGCCTACGCTATCTACACCCCGAACGGCTCGTTCTCGGGCGACGATGGCTTCTCCTATGTCGTCACCGACGACCGCGAAGGTCCATCGACGGGTTCGACCGTGGTCCATGTCGCGGCCCTCTACGATCCGCCGAGCGCTGTCGCCGACAAGGTCTTCGGTGCGGAGGACACGCCGCTCGTCATCGAGCCTCTGACGCTTCTTGCTAACGATTTCGACGTCGACGGCGATCCCATCCGTTTCGTCGGCGTCGCCAACGCGGCTCATGGCACGGTGAGCTTCGACGGCACCCGGATCGTCTTCACGCCCAACCATAATTTCGAGGGTGGAGCCTCGTTTGAGTATGTCGTGACCGACGACCGGCACGGTTCGAGCACTGGCAAGGTAGCCGTCAACATAGCATCGACGAACCGCGCGCCGAACGCCGCGACAGATGTCTTCGTGATGGACGAGGATACGCGCTTCGAGTTCACAGCGGCGCAGCTCCTCGTCAACGACAGCGATCCAGACGGGGACCGCATCACCTTTCAGTCGCTGTCGCGTGCCGCCGCTGGTGGCCGCATCACAGAGCTGCCCGGTGGGCGCTGGCAGTTCGTGCCGGACGAAAACGTTAACGGCTCGGTCAGCTTCAGCTACACGATCAGTGATGGTCGCAAGACTTCGACCGGGACGATCAGGTTCGACATCACGCCCGTCAACGATGCGCCCATAGCGAATCCTGACGGAGCGGGCACCACCAACGATCCGCGGGGCGTTTTCAGCACGATCCGCAACCAGGTGTTGGTGATCGATTTCGCCGCCCTCCTGGTCAACGACCGGGACGTCGAAGGCCATAACTTCGACATCGTCGAGATCTTCGACGGCGATCAGGGCAATGTCGTGCGTGTAGGCTCGACCGCCGTCTTCACCCCGGATCCAGATTATGTCGGCGATGCCGGTTTCCATTACCGCGTGGTCGATAGCCATGGCGCGTCCAGCACCGGCTACGCGACCCTGCTTGTCGCCCCGGATGTGCCGTTACCGATCCCCGTGTCGGATGCGGGCTTCGAAATGCTCGAGGATGGTTTCATCGACATCGATCCAGCGGCGCTGATGGCGAACGACCATGCGCCGGAAGGCTCGACCCTGACCTTCGTTGGAATCGAAGGCGCGGAGCCTCTTGCCAATGGCAAGTATCGGGTTACACCCGCGGCCGATTTCAATGGCGAGCTCGTCTTGCGCTATCGGATCAAGAACGAGCAGGACTTCCCCGTCTCAACGACCCTGACCGTCAAGGTGCTCCCCGTCGCCGATGCGCCTGTCGCGCGGCCCGATACGCTCGATATGGCTGAAGACGTTCCGCTGACCTTGTTCGCAAGCGGACTTCTGGCTAATGACAGCGATGCGGACCTGCAGGCCTTCATCTTGACGCGAGTCATGAACGCGCACGGTGTATCTGTCGCCGATCTCGGCTTTGGTCAGCTCCGCATCACCCCCGATGCCGATTTCAGCGGGCCGGCCTGGTTCGACTACGAGATCCAGGATAGTACCGGCCTGACCGCGACGACACGCGTCAGCATCACGGTCTCGCCTGTAAACGATGCTCCCGTGATCGCTGCAATCCCTGTCCTGAAGGGTACTGAGGATCAGCACTTCAGTGCCACGCTCCCGACCGGCTTCGTGACCGACGCCGATGGTGACGCGCTACTGGTCGAAATCCGGGGTAAGGACGGCGCTCCGCTGCCCGCATGGCTTGCCTATGATCCTGCTACACGCATGCTTTCCGGCGATCCGCCGACGAATTTCAACGGCGCGTTCCGGCTCGAAATCGCCGCCTTCGACGGCACGGCCCAGGTCATTCGCGAGCTTCTGGTCTCGATCGCACCGGTTCCCGACGCCCCGTTGATCACCCGTCAACTCACCGATATCGAGGTCAACGAAGATCAACCCTTCTCTGTGATGCTTCCGACCGATGCGTTCGCGGACCCCGACGGCGATCACCTGACTTTCACGGTCACGCTCGCCGATGGTACGCCCCTGCCGAGTTGGCTCTCCGTTTCGGAAAATGTCCTGTCCGGCACGCCGCCGCAGGACTTCACCGGCTCCCTCGCGATTACGTTCACCGCGAGCGATGGCGAGCTTGCCACGACCGCTCATCTGGCCCTCGTCGTGCGGCCGGTCAACGACGCACCCTCTCTCGCTCATGCGCTGGCGGACCAGACGAGCCGGCAGGGCGATCCGATCGACCTCATGATTGACGCGAGCGCGTTCGCAGATATCGACCAGGACGTTCTCGTTTTCTCGGCGCGACTTGCGAACGGCGATCCGCTTCCCGATTGGCTCCATTTCGATGGCGCCCGGTTCACGGGCACACCACCGCAAGCCTTCGTCGGTGTGCTCGACCTGGCCGTTACCTCGAGTGATGGCTCACAGGCGGCGACTGGCGCGTTCCGGTTCTCGATCGTCTCGGTCAATGCGGCTCCCATTCTCACGGCGCCGCTCGCCGACGTGTCCTCGCGGGAGGACGAACCTCTAGACATCCCGATCCCGGCTGGCACGTTCGCCGATCCGGACGGTGATTCTCTGACCGTCTCGGCGACGCTGGCCTCGGGCGATCCTCTCCCGGCGTGGCTGTCCTTCGACGGCAGCCGCTTCGTCGGGACGCCGCCGGCGAATTTCCACGGCGCCTTCGACGTGCGCGTCGCTGCGAGTGACGGCAAGCTCTCCGCCGCCGATGTCTTCCGGATATCCATAGAACCGGTGGACGATGCGCCGATCGTCACGCTGGCGCTTCCCGATATCACCTCGCCGGAAGATACTCCCATATCGATCGCGATCCCGGCCGGTCATTTCACAGATGCCGACAGTGATCTTCTGACCCTGACGGCGGCGCAGGTCGACGGGTCGACACTTCCGGAATGGCTGCACTTCGATGGTGCACGGTTCATGGGCACGCCGCCGGTCAACTTCAGTGGGGTGATTGACCTCAAGGTCACGGCAAACGACGGGGCGCTCACGACCAGCGACATTTTCCGGCTGACCATCACGCCCGCCAACGATGCGCCCGTTCTTTCGTCGCGGCTTGTCGATGTTGCCTCGCCAAAGGGCGTACGGCTCTCGTTCGCGGTGCCGGCCGGCACATTCGTGGACGTCGATGGCGATGTTCTTTCCCTCTCCGTCAAGCTCGCGGATGGAAAACCGCTCCCGTCCTGGCTGAGCTTCGACGGCGCTCGCTTCACCGGCACGCCTCCGGCCAGCTACGCCGGTGCGATCGACATTGTCGTGACGGCGAGCGATGGCCCGCTCGCGGCGACTGGCGTCTTCCGGCTCACGATCCCGACGGTCAACAATGCGCCCATCGTAGCGCTGGCGTTGCCTGACATCGCGTCTGCCGAAGACACGGCCCTCGTATTCGCCATTCCGGCTGGCAGCTTCTCCGATCCGAACGGCAATGCGCTGACCTACTCGGCGAAGCTATCGAGCGGCTCGGCGTTGCCGGCGTGGCTCTCTTTCGACGGCACGACCTTTAGGGGGACGCCACCAGCGAACTTCAACGGCTTCGTCGACATCCGCGTCACGGCCAGCGACGGTGTTCTGACCGCGAACGACGTCTTCCGGCTAACCATCACGCCGGTCAACGACGCCCCTGTGCTCGCTGTTCCGCTCCGCGACGCAGTAATTGCCGAAGACACGGCGATTTCGCTTAGCATACCGACCGGCAGCTTCAAGGATGTCGACGCCGATACGCTCATCTACAGCGCAAAACTGGCCGACGGCACCATGCTGCCCGGCTGGCTGAAACTGACGGGTACGCGCCTTATCGGGACACCGCCTGCGAACTTCAGCGGCGCTTTCGATATCATGATCACGGCAAGTGATGGAAAGGCGTCCGTCAGCGACATCTTCCGTCTGACGATCGATCCGCGCGGCGATCGGCCCGTTCTGTCGGTCCCGCTGCGAGACGTCGCTTCGCCGGAGGATATGCCGGTCTCGATCTCGATCCCGACCGGCAGCTTCTCCGATGTCGATGGGGACGTGCTCGCCTACGCTGCGACGCTTTCCAACGGGAGCGCGCTCCCATCCTGGCTCAGCTTTGACGGCACGCGCTTCACGGGCACGCCGCCGGCAAACTACAATGGGTCGATCGACATCAGGGTGACCGCGAGCGACGGGACCCTTTCGGTATCGGATATCTTCCGCCTGACGATCTCTCCCGTAAACGATGCGCCGGTGCTGGCAAAGCCTTTGTCGGATGTGTCCTCACCGGAAGACAAGGCGATCCTGGTAATGATCCCGGCCGGCACTTTCGCGGATGTCGACGGCAAGACCCTTACCTATTCGGCGCGGCTCGCGGACGGCAGGCCGTTACCGACATGGCTCAATTTCAACGGCAGCAGGTTTGCGGGAACTCCGCCTGCGAACTTCAATGGCAGTCTTGAGATCACGCTGACCGCCAGCGATGGCTCGCTCACCGCGAACGACCAGTTCATCCTGAAGATCACGCCCGTCAACGACAATCCCGTCGCGGCAAACGACGGTCCGTTTATCGTCGCCCGCGGCGAGACGTTGACGGTCGCCCAAGCTGCGTTGCTTGCCAACGACAGTGATGTCGATGACGACCTTTTGACTCTGACTTCGCTCGGCGTGCCCGCCAAGGGCAGGGTGGTTCTCGACGCGGGCTACATCCGCTATACTCCCGATTTTGGCTACGAGGGTACGGACAGCTTCACCTATCTCGCCAGCGATGGTTTCGGCACCGTGACCGGAACGGTACAGCTTTCGATTGTACGGGCCTTCGAAGGTTGGGCGCAAGGCACGACCGGCGCCGACGCCCTTACCGGCGTCGCTGGAGTGTCGAACAGCATCTATGGAGGCGGTGGCAACGACGTCATCAGCGGCGGCGACAAGACCGATCGGCTGGCCGGCGGCGTCGGCCATGATCTCCTGTACGGAGGCGACGGAGACGACGAATTCTGGGGCATGGCCGGAAACGACTTTGTCTATGGCGGCAACGGTACCGATACGGTTTATTTCAACGGGCTGCGCTCAAGCTATTCGATCACGACAAGCGCAGGCGCCGTCAAGGTCACCGACAACCAGCCCGGCGTGAACGGCGATGACGGTACCGACAGAATGTCCAGTATCGAGCGCCTGATCTTCCGCAACAACGAATCCATCGCGTTGGCGGCCCCGATCATCCTCGATCTCGACGGGGCAGGGATTCAAACCGTCTCCGCCGCCCAATCGTCCGCTGCGTTCGATATCGATGGCGACGGGATCGCCGACGACACGAGCTGGATCGGCGAGACCGAGGCCTTCCTCTTCCTGGATCGGGACGGCGACGGGACGATCAGCGGCATCGGTGAAATGTCCTTTGTCGATGATCTGCAGGGAGCCCTGAGCGATCTCGAGGGCCTGCATGCCTTCGACAGCGACGGGGATGGATTGCTCTCTTCGAGCGATCTGCGCTTTAAGGATTTCCGAACCTGGCGAGACCGAAACGGGGACGGCCGCGCGCAGGATGGAGAAATCCGGATACTCGCGGACGCGCAGATCATGTCCATCAATCTTGGCGCGTCGGCTGTCGAGGGAAGCTGGCAGTTTGGCGAGACCGTTATCGTCAATCGCGGATTCTACACCAGAACCGACGGAATGGTGATGGAGTTCATCGATGCTGCGCTGTCTTCGACAGAGGTGGCGACGCAGAAAGCGAGTTCGCCTCATGTGGCACACGCATTGGACGAGACGGCAGCAGGCACAACGAAGCAGATCGCGTCCCTTCTCGCAGAGCTTGCCAGACCCACTTTCAATCCGCTTGCGGCATCGGTCTGGCCGGGAGAAGACGGTGTCTCGACCTGGCTTCAGGGCGGCCTTGCCCGGGCCAAGGAGGGTGAACTCGGCGGTATGCGCGCAATGGAGGATGCTCTTCAGAAACCAGGTCCAAGTCCAGCTGCGGGAGTGGCGACGACCGATAGCGGCGGGCTGCTCGCCCTCATTCGCCAGGACATGGTGGTGTTCGGCGCGAAGTCTGGCGAAAGTGGTCTCGCCTGGCAAAAGAATGAGGCATCGCGGCCCTTCGATTTCTTTGCATAGCCGTTTTCAGACTTCAATGACATAGCTGCAAGAGAGACGTGGGGAAATAGCGACGCCGATGGAGGGGTGACATCGTCGTCGATAAAGATACGCCGGGTTGGTCCCTAGAGCATTTCCGTCATTTTCTGAATCGGCTGGGATTCCCAAATGAGATTTGTTGTGATTCAGTGATGCTGGCTGGATGGAGGCCGGCATAAATGACCGCACCATTATCGAATGACCTTCGTGAACGTGTTGTCGCTGCGGTGTTGAGCGGCGAAAGTGTCAGGGCAGTGGTCGCCCGTTTCGAAATTGCCGTCTCTTCGGTGGTGAAGTGGTCCCAGCGCCATCGCGCGACCAGATCGGTTCGTCCCGGCAAGATGGGTGGCCATCGCAAACGCATTCTGGAGCCCTATCGTGATTTCATTGCCGAGCGGCTTGGTCAGAACCCGCATCTGACGCTGCATGGGCTGAAGGCTTGCAGTTCTGAATAGTCGGCCGAACCATAATATGGTTGTAAACGTGAAATCCCGGAACAGCCTCTAGGACCGCTCGCTCAACCGAGTATGCTCTGCTCAGGAAGCTCCAGAGCCGAAATAGCTCTGCCCAGTCTCCGGTACAAACAAATGCGCCAGGGTGGAGGGGACACCGAGGTCAGAAGTAATATCCATAGCTTAAAAGTACTGTGGCATTCGCGATTGCCGGATTTAACGATCTCGGTGAGGCTGCCGGGGATGCGGTCGAGTCGGATGACACGGACCGGATGGGGCTGCTTCTTAAATACTGTCCGTATTAGCTCAAGCCCCAAAAGAATCCCTCTCGACCAGTTCTAGGAGACCGTGCAGGATATGGTGCCTCGCCGGATTCTGAGACGATGCGATCAGTCATGGCGTCATTGTTTCGATCCGCAGCTTTCTCTTACGCAGAGTGTGTGCGGAAGATATTCGGTCATCAATGAAACCCTGCCGTTTTCCAGGTGTTGAACCAGTGCCTTTGCCCCAGTGTAGCCAAGCAGGTGACGGGGTATTTTAATCGTTGTCAGAGTTGGCGTGAATGCGCCGCTGACCGGATGATCGTCGAAGCCGACAAATGCGACATCCTCTGGTACCCTCATACCCAATTCCTTCGCCACCTGAATTGCCCCGAAAGCGAGCTCATCACTTGCGCATAAAATCGCGCTCAGCCGCGCTTGCCTGGAGCGAAGTTGCTGCATCGCCGCGCGTCCGGCGTCAATTGTGAAGGCTGGGAGATGGATAACCTCTATTCTGTCGGCCAACCCCGCCTCCGTCATGGCATCCGCATATCCTCTGGCCCGGGCTGTGAAAATGGGGCTGTCGCTTGGCCCGCTCAAATGAACGATTTCGGATTTCCCCAGTGAAAGCAGGTGCCGGGTGGCGTCATGGGCTGCCCTTCTGTCATCTATGCCAACAAAGGCTACATCCGGAATATCGACTGGACGCGAGATTGCGATGATGCGATGCCGGTAGTGCGGTGAAGCTGAAAGGCTCTCGGGGATTTTTCCGGTGAGGATAATGACACCGTCTGCTGCTCCGGCGACAAGTTGTTCCGCAAGCGCGGTTTCGCGTTCAGCATTTCCTTTCGTGCTTCCAACGATTACCCCGATGCCATGTTCTTCCAGAGCGTCCTCAATGCCGGAAATGATCTGAGGATGCGAAAACGCGGCGATATTGGGTAACATCACCAGGACCTGCCCGGCCTTGCGCGATCTCAGGCGTCGCGCGCTATGGTTGGCAACGTAGCCGTTCGCGCGGGCGATTTCGCCGATCCGCCTGCGAGTTTCTTCCGTCACTGCCCGGGAACCGGCCAATGCGCGGCTTACCGTTGACGGATTAACACCAGCAAGCCGGGCAATATCGACAATGGTGATTGCCGATCTTGTCGCCGGCTGTTCCGCCTGAAAATCCGTGTCGGTCACGATTGATCCATCCAGGCGTTGCAGGATGCCGTGCTCATTCCGTTTCCTCCTGCAACTCGTCCACGTAAGGCGCTATCACGAACTGCGGTACAAGCTGGGAGTATTTGGCGCGTTCCTCGGGGTCGAGACCCTCATCGGTAATGATCCGTGTAACACTCTCGATTGGTGCCGTGCGATAGATGGTCCGGCTGCCAAACTTGCTGCTGTCTACAAGCAACGTGGTCTCCGCGGCCGCCCCAATCATTGCTTTTTGCAGTTGGACCAGCTCAAGCGAGGTGTCGCTGACACATTCGGTGTCGACCGCCTGGGAGGAGAGGAAAAAGTGGTCGCATCGCAATTCGCGCACAAAATTGATGCCTGTTTCCCCCAGAAGCGAATAAGCACCGTGGCGACAGATGCCGCCGGGAACCACCAGCTTGATGTGCGGCTTGTTGGCCAGGATGTAAGCCACGTGGACGTCATTTGTCACCACGGTCAGCGGTATCGCAAGATCGGCAACAGCATGGGCAAATTGATGGAGCGTCGAGCGCGAATCAATCAGGATGCTCTGTTCGGGCTGCAGCAGCTTTGCGGCGGCTGCGGCAATCGCCCGTTTTTCCTCCACGGATGTCTGGCGCGCTTCCTCGACAAGCGGCTCATATGTCGTATTGCGTCGGACACGCACCGCACCGCCATGGGTGCGGCGGACGATGCCTTGCGAAGCCAGATAATCCAGATCCCGGCGAATTGTGGATATAGATGTGTTGAGGCGCTTGGCAAGTTCCTGACTGGACGCAACCTGGTTGGTGGCGAACCATTCCATGATTTTTTCACGCCGTTCCGCCGGCAGGAAGTCGTCCATCTGAATGGGATTGGTATCGGCCAAAAAATAAGTCCTCGAATTTATCGGTTTCGGCACATCTTACAGACAGGGTGAGAAAACTGAAAGCTGATGGCCAAACTCAAGGATGCTGGGGCGCCCCGGCCACTCCATTTCTGGTCTGGCCGGGTGCTTTTTTCACAGGCTGACGTTGATATATTCCGAACCAGCGGCACCAACGCCCTTGTAGGCGGTGACTTCGATCTCGACGCGGAAGTCCGGACCGCCAAGTGGAGGGCAGGTGACGGTGCTGCAGGGATCGATGCCGCGAAACTTCTCGCCGACATAGGCCATCACGGATGGCGCGTCTTCGACGTGGGGGATAACGACGCGCGAACGGACAACGTCGGCGAGCGTTGCTCCCACGGCCGCCAGCGCGCCTTCGATGTTGTGGAAGCACTGCTTGGCCTGCTCGACCGGATCGGTCGACATTTCACGGGTCTTGTAATTGCGGCCGGCCGTGTTGGAGACGAACACCCAGTTGTCCACTGCCACGACGCGTGAATAGCTTTCCTTTTCTTCGTAAAGGCTGCCCGACTTGACTTTCGTTACCTTGACCACGTTTGAATTCCTTCCATTTCTGAGTGGTGATTGATGATCAGGCAGTCGCTGCCCGATGTGTTTCCGGCAGGGGCCGGTACCCGTAGATGCGTTCGGCGAATTCGGGCGTGATGCGGTCTTCACGCAGGTCCCGTTCGATATCGCCAGCCGCGCGTCCGGACGGCAGGCCGTAACCGCCGCCACCGGGCGTGACCAATTCGACGATCTGACCGGCCTTGAGCTGCACGGTGCCCGGCAGATTCTTCTGGCCGTTTCCGAAATCGAACCGGGAGCCGGCCGCCTGCAGGCCGCCGTTGAGACCCCATGGGTAGACGGCGATCCGGCCGCCCTCAACGCTGAAGCGGCAATCGGCCTCGATGCGATAGACACGGCGCAGACCCATTCCGCCGCGCCATCTGCCGGCGCCGGCGGATCCGTTGACCAGTTCGTATCGAAGCAGTGTGAGCGGATATTCCAGTTCCAGCGCCTCGACCGGCAGGTTGGAGGTGTTGGTCATATGAACATGGACGCCGCTCAGGCCATCTGCGGTCGGGCGCGCACCGCCCCCGCCGCCGATTGTTTCGAGATAGACCCAGAGTGAACCGTCCTCACGGGTGCCGGTGAAAAGGGCGCCGGTGCAGGCGCCGTTTCCTGCCGCCGTAACCTTGCCGGGCAAGGCCTTGGCAAGAGCGCCCTGCACGAGATCGGCGACACGCTGGCATGCGGCGATGCGGCCATCGACTGCGGCCGGGTGCTTGCAGTTGAGCAGCGATCCGTAAGGTGCTTCCACCGTGATCGGTCGCGACAGGCCGGCATTTGGCAGTATGGTTGGATCGATTACGGCCTTGACGGCATAATAGCAGGTTGCGAGCAGGGCCGTGTAGATGACGTTGAGACCGGCCGCCACCTGGGGCGGCGCGTCAAATGCCAGATGCATTGAATCGCCCGTGACAGTGATATCAACCTTGAATTCCATCACGGCGGAAAACTGGTTGCTGTCGAAATAGTCGGTAAATGAGTAGGTTCCGTCTGGAATGGCGGCGATGCCGGCTCGCATCTTACGCTCGGCGTAATCCTGCAGCGCGTCCCCTGCCGCCAGAACCTTGTCTGCTCCGTATTTGGTGCAGAGGTCCTGCATACGCCTTACACACAGCCGGTTCGCCGACATTTGTGCCCGCAAATCGGAAAGCCGTTCATGCGGAACCTGGCAGTTTAGCAGGAATAGATCTTGAAGATCCTTTTGCAAAACGCCTTCGCGGTACAGGCGCACCGGAGGAATGCGGATGCCTTCCTGATAGATGTGGGCGTGACCCCGATCGGCGAAATCCGCGTGGTGGGCGGTGTTTACAGCCCAGCCAACCATGGTTTCGCCATGGAAGACAGGTTCTGCCAGAACAATGTCGGGCAGGTGGGTTGCGCCACCCTCATAGGCGTCGTTGCCGATGAAGACGTCACCGGGTTTGATATCGTCGGCGACATAGCGTTTGTTGATATGCGGAATGATGCCGATGAAACTGCCGAGGTGCATGGGGATGTGTTCCGCCTGGCACAGGGTATTGCCGTGCCGGTCGAACAGTGCCGTCGAGCAATCACGACGTTCCTTGATGTTGGTAGAGTAGCTTGCGCGGACCAGCGCCTCTCCCATTTCCTCGACGATCGAGGTCAACGCACTGCCAATGACTTCGACAGTAATCGGGTCGATCTTGGTCATGCCGGCATCTCCAGAATGAGGTTGAGGTAAGGATCGACAATGCCTTGCATGTCCGGCAGGATCACCGTCGTGGTATCCATCTGCTCGACGATGGCAGGGCCGGAGATCCGGTTGCCTGACTTGAGCTTTTCACGCGCATAAACGGGGCAGGATACGAAATCCCTGACTTCGTCCATGTAGACGTCACGCGTGCCGATGATGGCGGTGTCGCAGGATGGCCCCGCATCCGGTTGTGGCGTGAACTGAGCCTTGTTGACGATGCCTGCCGCTTCAAGGCGCAGGGTCACGATCTGGATGGCTTCACCTTCGGCGATGAAGCCGAAACGCTGCAGATGCGCCTGTTCGAAACCCTTCACCAGCGCGTCAAGCGTATCGCTGCCGACCGGGCCTGCCGGAACCTGAACCTGCAATTCGTAGTTCTGGCCGACATACCGCATGTCAGCGGTGCGGTTGACCACCTGATTGTCCGGCTCGATGTCTTCCTGGTCAAACCATGTGGCTGCCTGCCCTTCGAGTGTGGCAAAGCCGCTGATCATCGGTTCGACTGCGTTCAGGTCGACTTTCATCAGGCGCGATATCGCGAAATCGGACCGCAGATCGGTCAGGAGCAGGCCAAGAGCGCAAAGCGTTCCCGGTGTGAGCGGCACGATGATGCGGTTCATGTCCAGCTCTCTGGCGAGGCGCGCGGCATGAAGCGGGCCAGCGCCGCCGAATGCCATGAGCGCGTAATCGCGCGGATCATGGCCCCGCTGCACGCTGATCAGGCGAATGGCCTTCGCCATATTGGCCGTCACCACGGAAATGATGCCTTGCGCGGTTTCCATGAGCCCCAGGCCAAGCTGATCCGCCAGCCGCTGTATGGCCTCGACTGCGAGATCACGTCGGACTTTCATGCGTCCGCCAAGAATCTCGACCGGATTGAGTGTCTGCAAGACGATATTGGCATCGGTGACGGTGGCTTCCGTATTGCCTCGTCCATAGCAGACGGGTCCGGGGTCGGCACCCGCAGAACGTGGGCCCACCTTGAGGAGGCCGCCGGAGTCAACGAAGGCAATCGATCCGCCGCCGGCGCCGACTGTATGAATGTCGAGCATGGGCGCCTTGATCGGGTATCCATGCACGTTTGCTTCGCCGGTCAGTTTGCAGATACCGCCTTGCAGAAGTGCCACATCGCTGGACGTCCCCCCGACATCGAAGGTGATGATGTTGTCGAAACCTGCCATTCGTCCAACGGCTTGCGCCGCGACGACGCCGGTGCTTGGACCGGACAGGACGGTGCGCACGGGAAGCTGTGCGGCGGTGTCGAATCCGATGACGCCACCGTTTGACTGTGTCAGTTGCGGTGCGACCGGTACGCCGAGTTCCGTCAGCCTCTGCTTGAGGCGCTCGATGTAACGCTGCATGACCGGGCCGAGGTAAGCATTCACGACCGTGGTCGACATACGCTCGTATTCACGAAATTCCGGGGCGACTTCGTGCGATGCGCTGATAAAAACATCCGGCATTTCTTCGCGGATCACCTCGACAACGCGGCACTCATGCGCGGTGTTCAGAAAGCCGTAGAGGAAGCATATCGCGATTGCCTTGATGTCTTCATGAGCCAGTTCGCGGACGGCAGCGCGCAGTTTTGCCTCATCGAGGGCAAGGTCGGCGGAGCCATCGCTTTTCAGCCGTTCCGGAACTTCATGGCGATGGTCGCGGCTGACGAGCGTTTCAGGCTTTTCCGCGTTCATGTCATAAAGACTTGGCCGTTTCTGACGCCCGATTTCAAGCAGGTCGCGAAAGCCGTCGGTGGTGATCAGGCCGGTTGCGACACCCTTGAGTTCTATCAGGGCATTGGTGGCGACCGTCGTGCCATGCCCGAGAAAAGCGACATGCTCCGCCGTGCTGCCGACGGTTGCGAGGCCTTCGGCCACGCCGTTTGTTATCCCGCGAGAAGGATCGTCGGGGGTTGAGGGCACCTTCCAGATGTCAAGCTTGCCTGTTGCCTCATCGAAGAGGCAGACATCGGTGAAAGTACCGCCGGAATCCACGCCAATTCTCAATGCCATTACGTTACCCTCTTTGGCCAAGGTTGTTAGGAAGCGGATCAGGCTGCCTTGGTCTTCTTGAAACGATCAAAGCGGAAAGGAGCGGGATCGACGCATGGGGCCGCGCCGGTCACCAGATCTGCCATCAGACGCCCGGAACCCGGCCCGATGCCGAAGCCGTGCCCGGAAAAGCCGCTGGCAATGAAGAAACCCGGAATATTGCCTGCCGGGCCGATGACCGGCACGGCATCCGGGGTAACATCGATCAAGCCGCCCCAGCTTTGGGTGATGCGGCTGTCTGCAAACACCGGAAACGCCTTGATCAGGTGCTCAAGCCCTTCGCGATTGAAGCGTTCGAAGGGGACCGGGTCGAGAATCCGGACCTGTTCGAAGGGCGATATATTGTCTGCCGACCACGAGCGCGGTGTCCGCCACTCTTCGAGAAAGCGGTTACCCACACGCAGTTTCAGCTCGCGCCAGCTCTTGATCAGGGTGGGCATGAAATCGCCAAACAGGCGGAAGCTGTCGGGAACGATCGGCGCGATGTTGGCATTGCGCATGGCAATCGAAAAACTTCCATCCAGGCGCCGGCGGAACGAGAAATTGTCGGCCCCGACCGGAAGATCCGGGACGCCGTCTACCGTCGTTGCGCGGGCGACTGTTCCGAGGATCTTCAATTGCGGGAAATCGATGCCCATGTTGCCGGCAAAGAGCCGTGACCAGGCGCCGCCTGCGAGGATGACGGAGGAGCAGGCAATAGGTCCGCGTTCGGTCACGACGCCGCTGACCCGGCCCGCCGAACGCTCGATCGAACGGACCGCGCATCCGGTAAGGATATGCGCACCGGCGCGCAGGGCGCCGCGGGCCATGGCGGGCGCCGCCTTCAGAGGTTCGGCGCGGCCGTCGCTCGATGTATGCATTGCAGCCGTGAAGCCCCCGGTCATGCCAGGCAAATGCTGGCGCAGCTCTGCACTGCGCAGCAGCCTCGAATCCAGCCCGAACTGCTGTGCATGCACCAGCCAGGCTTCATATTCGGCTTCCTGGCGGGCGTTGCGGCACAGATAGACGATACCCGTCTGGCGAAATCCGGTTTCTTCGCCAATGCGGGCGTTCATTCCCTTCCAGAGCGCCAGGCTCTCCAGGGCCAGTGGAATTTCGGCAGGATCACGGCCCATCTGGCGAACCCAGCCCCAGTTACGGCCGGATTGTTCGCCGCCGATCAGGCCTTTTTCGCAGAGCGCGACGGAGACGCCCCTTTCGGCAAGCTCCAGGGCGGTCGAGACACCGACGATGCCACCTCCTATGATCACGACATCGACCTTGTCCGGCAGGGAGGCGCTGGATGGAACGGCGTCCGGAATGATGCGGCTCATGGTGTCGACCTCGGTAGATTGTTCAAAGCATGTCTTCGAGGCGGCAATTCACCAGCATCTCGGCCATGGCTGCGGTATTGGGCAATTCAATCGCCGTGCGGACCAGCGACGCCAGCGTCTCCGGCTGGATCATCTCCTCGGGCGTGACCGTGTTTGTATAGGCGCTCATTTCCGTGCGGACGAAACTCGGACAAATGGCTGTTGCGCGTACACCTTTTTCCCAGGCAACGTGCCGGGTGGTGTGGGTTAGGCCCATGACCGCGAATTTCGTCATGTTGTAGCCGACAAAGGCGTTCCTGACGCGCTTTCCGGACATCGAGACGATGTTGATGACCCTGCCGGTGCCGGTCTGTTCCAGATGAGGCAGGCAAAGACGCGTCATTCTCAGGGGCGCCTTGACGTTGACGGCGAACAGCCGGTCGAGTGCCTCGTCATTGTCATCCATCAGCGAAACGCGCTCGCCGAGGCCTGCATTGTTGATGAGCGCATCAATTCTTCCAAACCTTGCCACCGCGCCGGTCACCCATGCTTGGGCGCTCTCCGGTTCGTAGGCATCGAAGTGTGCATAGTGAAATTGCCCGCCCTCCGGCCCGAAGGCGGCCTCAAGCGCCGCCGTATCCCGCGCGCCGAGGCTTAGCCGATAGCCATGTTCTGCAAGTTCGCGGGCGATTGCCAGTCCAATGCCCCGGCCAGCGCCCGTAACCAGTGCCACGCGGCCAGAATTTCCAGCAGTCATTATCGTTTCTCCGGTCTGGCCAGTGGCCATGCATTCGTTTGCATGAACGGTAGGCGCGGTTTCGAGATATGACAAGATACTTTTTGGGAGAAATTTTAAAAAAGCTCCAAAAACTACCAAAAATGAAAAGAAGCATCAAAAATGCAAACGTATGCTTGACGTAGTTTGAAGCTTTGTGCCTAATGTTTATAAATAAGCGCCACAAGCGTTCAAAAAACGGGAACCTGCTCCTGTCCTTCAGGAGCCCATCGCAGATCGGATCGCGGTATGCCGGGCAGGGAAATTCTGAAAATAGATAATCTTTCCGTGGCGTTCAGGTCGGGCTCTGAGCTGCGTCCCGCGGTGAAAGGCGTTTCTCTTTCGCTGGTGTCGGGCGAAATCCTCGGCCTCGTCGGCGAGAGCGGAAGCGGCAAGACCATCATGTCGCTGGCGGCTATGGGGCTCTTGCCCCACAACGCGGTCGTCACGGGCGGAAGCGTCGAATTCGCCGGGGTCGATCTTCTGACTGCACGGCCAGATGTGCTGCGCAAGCTTCGCGGCAAGCGGATTTCGATGATCTTTCAGGATCCGATGGCATCTCTCGATCCCGTCTTCACCTGCGGCCAGCAGATTGTCGAGGCCATTCTTCTGCATGAAGATGTTTCGCGCCGGGAGGCGGGAAAGCTTGCGTTTCAGCTGCTGGAAAAGGTTGGCATACACGATCCTGCGCGCTGCATGCGTTCCTATCCGCACGAGCTTTCCGGTGGCCAGTGTCAGCGCGTGATGATCGCCATGGCGGTTGCCTGCAAGCCGGAGGTCATCATTGCCGACGAGCCGACGACGGCACTGGATGTAACGGTCCAGAAACAGGTTTTGACCCTGTTGCGCGGCCTCAATCGCGAAATCGGAGCGGCGGTGCTGCTCATCACGCACGATCTCGGTGTGATCTATGAAGTCGCAGACCGTGTGGCGGTTATCTATCACGGCGACCTGATGGAGGAGGCAACCACCGCCGATCTGTTTTCGAACCCCAGGAGTGACTATACAAGGGCGCTGATTGCATCCATGCCGTCGATATCGGAGCCGAAAACGCAGCTTCCGATCATTGTGCGCGGTAAAGACGGTGTCATTTCCATCACCGTTGCCGCAACTCCGGTGAAACGCACCGTCCCAACTGATGCGCCGCATGTCCCGCTTCTGGACGTGCGCGATCTGATAAAGACCTATTGGGTGCGGGAAAGCGCGCTTGCGACACCGCATGCGTTTCGTGCGGTCGACAATGTCAGCCTGTCCATAGCGCCGCGTTCGACGCTTGGACTTGTCGGCGAATCCGGCTGCGGCAAGTCGACCCTTTCAAGGCTGGTGATGCGGCTGATCGAGCCCGATAGCGGCTCGATCCTGTTTGGCGGTCGCGATCTCGTTTCGCTTGGTCGAGAGGCGATGCGTGCTGCGCGTCGTGATATCGCGCTGGTGTTCCAGAACCCTTACGGTTCGCTCAATCCCCGGCAGACCGTTCTGGATCTCGTGGCCGCGCCGATCGACATTCATCTTGGCGGTCGGGATCGGGTGGCTACCGTCACGAAGCTGATAGATGCGGTCGGTCTGCCACGCACGGCGCTCAGCCGCTTTCCCCATGAGTTTTCCGGCGGGCAGCGCCAGCGCATCGTGATTGCCCGCGCGCTGGCGCTCAATCCGAAGCTGCTGATCTGCGATGAGGCAGTTTCCGCATTGGATGTCTCCGTTCAGGCACAGGTTCTCAACCTCCTGCAGGAACTCCAGGGCGAATTCGATCTGACCTATCTTTTCATTTCCCATGATATGTCCGTCGTTCGCCATGTGAGCGATACGATTGCCGTCATGCAGAAGGGAAAAATCGTCGAAACCGGCCCCGCACGCGACGTCTTCGACAATCCGAAGGCGGAATATACACGCACGCTCCTCAGTGCGGTGCCGAAGATCGGTCGGGCGCAATCAGCCCTTGCGGAGGTCTGACGATGCAAGCTCTCTCATCATTCATCATTGTCCTCGGCTCCCGGCTGGTCACGGCCCTCATCCAGCTTTGGGTGATCGCGACCCTGGTGTTCTCGATCATGTACATCATGCCCGGCGATCCGGTTCTGCTGCTGCTCGGTCCGGAGAGCAACCCGTCGCCGGAAACCGTTGCAGCCATGCGCCAGCAGCTTGGGCTCGATCAGCCGGTCATGTCGCAATATGTCAAATGGCTCGGTGGGGCCGTGACAGGCGATCTCGGCAAGTCGCTCGACGGTTATCCGGTGATCGAATATGTGACCGCCAGCCTGCCAAAGACCATGGAACTGGCCCTGGCCGCCATCATGGTCGCAGCGCTTATCGGTGTTCCCGTCGGCATTGCCGCGGCCCTGCGACGGGGCAGTTTTCTCGATGGCCTGCTCACCTCGCTTGCCACGCTTGGTATTTCTGTGCCGGTTTACATTCTTGGATCGCTATTGATCCTGTTGCTCAGCCTGAAACTCGGCTGGCTGCCGTCCAGCGGGTACACCGATATTTCCCGCAATGCCTTCCTGCACTTTCAGAAGCTCGTATTGCCCGCGCTCACGCTTGGCCTTGGACTGGCTGCGTCGATTGCACGCATGACCCGATCATCAATGCTCGAAATCCTCGGTCGCGACTTCGTCCGCTCGCTACGGGCGCGCGGCATGCGTGAGCGCAGAGTGATCTGGCTGCATGTTCTGCGCAACGCCGCCATCCCGATCGTTACCATCGTCGGTCTGCAGCTCGGCAATCTGATGGGCGGAACGGTTCTGGTCGAGGCTCTGTTCAACTGGCCCGGCCTCAGTACGCTTCTGGTAACGGCGGTCTCCAACAGAAATTACCCTCTCGTACAGGGTAGCATCATGACGATCGCGGCTCTTTTCATTCTCATCAACCTGTGCGTCGATCTTCTGTACAGCCTGCTCGACCCACGCATCCGCCGGAAGCGCGCATGATGACGTCTGTTCTTTTTCGCCGTCCGCTTGTCCTCGCCAGCCTGCTGGTTGTCCTCGCCGTTCTCGCTGTGGCGCTGATGGGGCCGATGATTGCACCGCACGATCCGCTGCTCATCAACCAGAACGCCGTGAACCAGACGAGTTCCGTCCAGTATCTGCTGGGAACCGACGAATTCGGCCGCGACATTCTCTCCCGTCTGCTCATCGGTATCCGACCAACCATGGTCGTTGCCGTCATCTCGACTGTCATCGCGGCAATTGGCGGAACGGCATTCGGTATCATCGGCGCTTATAGCCGGCCGGTTCCTGCTTTTTTTGTCATGCGCGCGGTCGATATCATGCTGAGTTTTCCGGCGATCCTGCTTGCACTCCTCGCCGTCGGCTTCTGGCGTAGCGGCGTCGTCAGCCTCAGCGTCGTTATCGGCATCATCTTCATCCCGCAATTTGCCCGCGTGGCGCAGTCCGCGACCCTGCAGGTCATCCGTCAGGAATTCATTGAAGCGGAGCATGCCATGGGTGCCAGTTACCTTCGTGTCGTGTTCAGGGCGATCTTGCCGAACATTCTTTCGCCGCTGGTGGTTCAGGGGACACTGACGATTGCCGCGGCGATCCTGCTGGAATCGGGCCTGAGCTTCCTGGGGTTGGGCATCGTGCCGCCTGAACCCTCCTGGGGACAGATGATCGGCACGGCTCGCGGCTATCTCAATCAGAACCCGATGTATGTCGTCTGGCCATCGGTCTGCCTCGCCTTCACGGTTCTTGCCATCAACATTCTCGGTGATGCGCTGCGCGATCACCTTGATCCCAGACTTCGCGAAAACTGATAAACAACAAAGAAAGGGAACAATTATGCAGAGATTTCTCCGATTGGCTCTGGCCAGCAGTTTCCTTGGCTTGACCGCCACGGCGGTTCTGGCTGATGGCACACTGTATTTCGGCCTGTCCGGCGAGCCGTCAACGCTCGATACGGTTGTGCAGCCGGGCACCTCCGGACGCACTGTGAAACTCGCGATTCATCGCGGGCTCGTTAATTACGGTATCGATGGCAAGATTTCGCCGGAACTCGCCGAAAGCTACGATGTCAGCCCGGACGCGAAGGAGTTCACGTTTCACCTTCGCGCCGCAAAGTTTCATGACGGATCGGACGTGACTGCTGCAGATGTGAAGGCGTCGCTTGAGCACATGCTCGATCCGGCCGGCAAGGCTGCTTTTCGCAACGAGCTTTCAATCATTTCGAAGATTGAAACACCGGATCAGAAGACGGTGAAGCTGACGCTTTCCAAACCATCGGTCGCTCTCGTCGATTATCTCGCATTGCCGGAATCGGTGATCGTGCCCGCCGCATGGCTGGCGAAGAACGCAAACAATCCGACGGCGACGCCGATCGGCGCCGGACCGTTCAAATTCGCGACCTGGACACGCGGACGCGAAATCGTCGTCGAAAAATTCGATGGCTATTACAAGCAGGGAAAGCCAGATCTCGATGAGGTGCATTATGTTTTCTACAGCGACGAAAACACGCGTGTGAATGCGCTGAAGTCAGGGGATGTCGATATTATCGATTACGTTCCCGCCAAGGATGCCGCGGACCTGGAAAAAGGCCCGGAGACGCAGCTTCTGAGAAATACCGGTCCGTTCATGGGGCTGCAATTCAATACAAAGTTCGAGCCGTTCTCGAAGCCGGAAGTCAGGCAGGCCATCGCCTATGCGGTGGATCGGAGCACTATCATCAATACCGCCTTCAACGGCCTGGGAAGCCCGATCTACGGCATCGCCATTCCCAAGGGTTACATGGGCTATTCTGACGCCAAAGCGAATTACTTCAAGCACGATGTGGCGAAGGCAAAAGAGTTGCTGACCAAGGCGGGATACCCGAACGGCTTCGAGGTGCGGCTGCTTGCGTCATCGCAATATAGTTTCCACCAGAATACAGCCGTCGCGATCCAGTCCGAACTGGCCAAGATCGGCATCAAGGTCACGCTTGATCTGCCGGACTGGGCCAGCCGAATGGCGAAGGCATCGGCAGCCGACTATGATTTTACCGTGCTTGGAAGTCTCGGTGAAATCACCGATGCCGACTGGCTGAGCAATTATTATTATGGCGGTGACAAGCTGGTTCGAACGAACAACTCGCCTTATTTTAATGATCAGCAGATCAATGAACTGCTTGATACGGGTCGGGCAACCGTCGACAAGGCGGAACGGGAAAAAATCTACGACAAATTCGTGGACCGTGCGCTGGAGCTGTCGCCTCTCGTTTATTTCATGTGGCGTGAGCAGAACTATGCCATCAAAAAAGGCGTGACAGGTTTCACTAACATGCCCGGCTTCCTGACCTTTCAGTCAGGGTTGAGCATTGAGAACACTAAGGTTGAATAACCTGAAATCGCCGGGGATGCGGGTCTTGCCCGGCGATTTTTCATCAGGCAATCACTTTGAACTCGAGCTTTGCCAACCGGCATACCTCTGATCGATGGCGGCGAATGGAAGAGCCGCCTTCGGCAGGGCGTTCGTGCTGGATTGTTGCGGATCGCGCTTCATTCATGGGAACTGCCGAATGTCAGCCTCACCCAAAGAACCAGTGAGCTGAATGTCTCAAATGAAATCGAAGCGACGTCACGTTGTTTCATCAACATTTGCGCAAGGTGTTGGTTTGCGAACTCGAGCAGTTGCGCCGGTCACGGCTTTCTTCCCACGCCTTCAGGGGCGATCGGTCTGTCGCTTGTCCTCGTTGGCCCTCTTGCTCAGCGGGTTCTTCAGCCAGATGTAAAATCCACCGGGATGAACCAACAGAAGGCGGCACATCGTCCGCCGCAACCGGATAGCCTCGCTCCGTGATCTGGCGCACCGCGTCACGCTTAAACTCTTCGCTGAAATTCGATTTACGCGGATGCTCTTCCTGCCCCAAAATCAGGAAAGAAGGTGTCTACAAATCTCAAGGCTATTCACAAGTTGACGCCGCCATTTCGCAAGCTGGGTTGTCGAACTCTCCGATGAAGAATCGCTATTGGTTCAGGAATAAACTATAGCGAAACCGCCAACGCTGTTTTTGAGGATCGATAGTTGCCAAACAACACGCCCCGCATCCAGCATTTGAACTGGAACCTGCTGCGGACCTTTCTGGTCATCGTTGAGGAAGGCAGCATCACGCGGGCGGCCAACCGGCTTTTCGTGCGCCAGCCCTCGGTAACCGCCGCGCTGCAAAAGCTGGAGGAAACGCTGGGGTGCCAGTTGATCCAGCGCGACAGTCGCCGTTTCGTGTTGACGGTCCAGGGCGAAATGCTTCGTCAGGAATGTGCCGAAATTTTCCTGCGTGTCGAGCGCATTGGCGAAAAACTGTCGACCGAGGCGGACGATCTGACGGGTCAGGTGCGTGTCCTCATCGTCACCAATCTCGTGCTTCCACAGCTCGATCAGGCTCTTCGTCAATTGCGGCGGCGCCATCCATCCGTCACCGTCCGCATCGATGTCGCCAATACGCAGGATATCGTTCGCGCCATCGGCCAGAAACAGGCCCCATTCGGCATTTGCCTGCTGCCGAAACCGCTTGCCGGAATGGACTGCAAATTCCTGCTCAGGGAAACATTCGGGATTTATTGCGGTGCTTCCCATCCCTTTTACGGCCGTGGCGACATCACCATGGAGGAATTGCGGCAGGAAGCCTTTGTCGCCTTCACCTGCAGCCAGGAAGGCGGCGCGCTGGAACCGATGATTGCCCTTCGCGATGGTGTGAGGCTCGGTAAATGGACCGTCGGCTCCAGCCCCCACATGGAAGAAGTACGGCGAATGATCATCGCCGGCATCGGCGTCGGAATTCTGCCACTGGATGCGGCGCGCGGCTTTGAGGAAGACGAGCTTTGGCAGATCCCGCTGCTTCAGGATTCGCTCGGAGCCGACGCCTATTTCCTCCGCAACCCCGATATGGAACTCGGCGGCGCCGAGCAGGCATTTCTGACGATTTTCGAAAACGAGCTTTTCGACGCCCAGGCCGCGGCGGCCCTTGTGGAAACGGGGAGCGAATAGGAAAACGGCGAAAAGCGATCATACTTTTCGCCGTTCCATTTAAAGTATTTTCCAGCAAAACCGGACCCGGCATTGCCGGCCGGGAATACGCTAAAACAGAGTATTGGAGCCCTTCAGCGCTTCACAGCAAAGCGAAAGCGCTCCAGCATCAGTCCGCCCGGTTTGCGCGTTCCAGCACGGCCTGAACGAGAACATTCACACCGGGTTCGATGTCAGCAACCGTGACATTTTCCGCCTCGTTATGGGAAAGACCGCCCTCGCACGGTGTGAAGATCATCGCCGTCGGCAGATATTCGGCGACATGCATGGCGTCATGCCCGGCCTCGGTGAGAAGGTCCATCGAGGAATAACCGAAAGCGCCGGTGGCATTGCGGATGAGTTCGATGCAGCCGGCGTCAAAATGCATGCCGCCGTAGGCCCAGCCTTCCTTGACGACGATCCTGCAGCGGGACCGCTCTTCCAGTTCGGGAAGTCTCGCCTTGAAGGCATCAAACATGGTGCTGACCACCGCATCGTCGGGGTGGCGCATGTCGCAGGTCATTTCCACGAAATTCGGCAGCGCGCCAAGGAGATTGGGTTCCGCCCTGATGCGCATTGTCGTGGACTTGCCGCCGGTCTCGTGATTGGCCCAGCCGATCTCGTTGATTGCCAGCGTCACCTCAGCGGCGCCCACCAGCGCGTTCTTGCGCGCCGGCATTGGCGTCGGGCCGACATGGCCGGTTTCGCCGTGCACTTCCACCACGAAACCACGCACGCCGAAAGCGCCGGTGACGATGCCGAGTTGCTTGCCCGCTGCCTCCAGACGCGGCCCCTGTTCGATATGCAGCTCGAACAGACTGTCGAAAGCCTCCGCCGAAATCGCGTCTTTACCCTTGAAACCGATGCGCTCCAACTCGCCGCCAAGCGTAAAGCCATCGCGATCTTTGCGGGAATAGGCGAATTCCGCCGCCTTGGCGCCGGTAAAAACCGCCGAGCCGATCATCGGCGGTTCGAAACGCGCGCCTTCCTCATTGGTCCAATTCACAAGGGTGATCGGCCGGCGTGTGGCGATCGCATGGTCGTTCAGCGTGCGCACCAGTTCCAGCCCGGCCAGCACGCCAAGAATACCGTCGAAGCGGCCGCCATGAACCTGCGTGTCGAGGTGGCTGCCGACCAGTACGGGCTTCGCATCCGCATCGGTTCCTGGCCGTTCGGCGAAGATATTGCCGACGGCGTCGATCCTGACCGTCAGGCCCGCCTCCTCGCACCAGTGAATGAACTGGTGACGCATCGCCGCATCCACGTCGGAAAGCGCCAGCCGCTTCAGGCCGCCCTTTTCGGTCGCGCCGATTTCGGCGGAACGCATCAGCGTTGCCCAAAGGCGTGACATGTCTGGCCGGATATTGCTCAATCTCTTCATTTCGGTCCCCTGTTATGGTCTCGCTGCTGCAATGCCCCGGCGTAACCGGCAGCCCGCAGGCGACCTCTTTTCAGTCCATGGAGTGACAAAGGGGATAAGACCAAACCGGAAAATTCAAAAATAGATAGATTCGATACTTAGAATAAGAGTGGCGTTTTTTCCGGTCGAAAAAGAAATTTCAGCCGGTCAAAAGACAGGCAGGGGCTGCGCAGCCGAGCGGCAAAGAAAAACAGTGCCTGCGATATTGCCATGATTTTATTATCTATTTCAAAATTTACAATCGGCGCCGAGATGCCCGAAAATGCTCAGGATTTGGTCTATAGCGCCGCCCTATGGAAGAAATCTGCATTATCTATTTGTCGGGAGCCTCCTGCTTTCCCATCATTGCGCAAAACAGGGGAACATCGCAGCATGTCGGACTGACGGAGAGAACCGAAAAACGGTTGCTCCGCCGGAAAAGGCTATCGGCATCTCATGCCTTCGGCATGCGGCCGCTCCGCTTCGTCGTTTCCCCGTTTTCCTTCACGGCAACATAAAGGGGAATGTTCATGCAAGGGGAAACCGCACTCGTGGGCTCCGTCGAAAAACAGCCGGTCGGCGTTCGGCGGATCGCCGTCGCAAGCGTCATCGGTACCACCGTCGAATGGTACGATCTTTTCGTCTTCGCCACCGCTTCGGCACTGGTCTTCAACAAGGTCTTCTTTCCAAGCTTCGACGCAATCGTCGGTACGCTTCTGGCCTTCGGCACCTTCGCCTCGGCCTATCTCGCCCGCATCGTCGGGGCAGCGCTTTTCGGCCATTTCGGTGACAGGATCGGCCGCAAGTCGATGCTGCTTGTTTCCCTGGTCATGATGGGTGTTGCGACCTTCGCCATCGGCCTTCTGCCGAATTACGAGCAGATCGGCGTCTGGGCGCCCATTCTGCTTCTGGCGCTGCGCGTCGTGCAGGGGCTGGCGCTGGGCGGCGAATGGGGCGGTGCGGTGCTGATGGCGGTCGAGCACGCGCCGCAGAACCGACGCGGCCTTTATGGCTCCTGGGTGCAGATCGGTGTTCCGGCCGGCACATTGATCGCGAACCTCGCTTTCCTCGCCATCGGTTTCACGATGGCGCCCGAGGACCTGATTTCCTGGGGCTGGCGCATTCCGTTCCTCGTCAGCATTCTTCTCGTCGCTGTCGGCGCCTATGTTCGGCTCAACACCGCCGAAACGCCGTCCTTCGCCAAGGTGAAGACCGAAGAGGCGACCGTGCGCGTGCCCTTCTTCGAACTGCTTTCCAAATCCTGGAAGACGGTTCTTCTCGGCGGCATCGCCACCATGTCGACCGGCTCGTCCTTCAACCTCATCGTCGCCTTCGGTCTGAGCTATGGTACGCAGGCGCTCAACATCTCCCGCAACGAGATGCTGGTGATCGTGCTGATTTCCTGCATGGCGTGTATTTTCCTGTTGCCGCTCTTCGGCCTGCTTTCCGACAAGGTCGGCCGCCGGCCGGTCATTCTCGGCGGCATTCTCGCCGAAGCGCTCGTCGCTTTCCCGATGTTCTGGTTGATGGATACCGCCACCTTTGCCGGCGCACTTGCGGGCTACCTGCTGATGATGACGGCCTTTGCCGCCAATTACGGCCCGATCGCCACCTTCCTCGCCGAACTTTTCGGCACCAAGGTTCGCTATTCCGGCCTGTCCATCGCCTATATGCTCTCGGGTGTTCTGGGCAGCGCGCTTACTCCTGTCATCACCACATGGCTGCTTTCCGCCACCGGCAGCGGCGCTTCCGTCGCCTGGTACATGATCGGCTCCGCCCTGCTTTCGGCCGTTGCCCTGCTGGCGCTGACCGAGACCGTGAAACGCGATCTGGCCAAGACCAACTGATCCATATTTGCAATATCACAGACGCCGGCCCTCGCGCCGGCGTCTTTCTTTTGGAGAAGTCAATGGAAAGTCCCGACACAATCAACGAGGCGCTCGAACTGCTCCGGGGCGTCGAGACGGCCACGATCGGTCATTTCAGATCGGAAGGATTCATGGATCCGGCGATGCAATGCGTGATCGACGGCGTCCGCATCGCCGGTCGCGCGCTGACCGTCAGCCTGCCGGGAGACGACGGAACGGCGCTTCCGCATGCTCTTTCCCGCGCCATGCCGGGCGATATCCTCGTCATCGAGCGACTGATCGACGACCGGCACGCCTGCTGGGGTGCGGTCATGACCGCCGCAGCGCTCGCGCGCGGTGTCACCGCCATCATCCTCGATGGTTACGTCACCGATATAGGTTCGATCCGCAGCGCCGGCCTGCCGGTCTGGTGCCGGGGACGCTCGCCCATCACCACGAAGCTCAGAGGCCGGGGAAATGTCGCGGGGCCGGTCGTCTGCGGCAGGGTCGAGGTTCAGAACGGCGATATCGTGCTGGCCGACGAAAACGGCGTCTGCATTTTGCCACCCGAGGAAGCATTGGCAACGGCACGGCAGGCTCTCACCATTCAGGAAAAGGAGCCCGGCATCATTGCAAGGCTCGAAAAGGGGGAAGATATCGTGGGGGTTTATGGACTTTCACCGCTGGAGCATTCCACGTAAAGCCGGCATGCAATCTCGCACCCCGGGAAATGCATATGGGCGCGTCAGCCGCTCCGGCCGACGCGCCCTGTTTCATGCTGACTGCCCTCAGAGGACAGCGAGGCACTCGATTTCGATATCGAAAGGCAAGGACCAGGGTTTGATGGTTGCCGAGGTGCGCGCCGGGAACCCGGCTGCGAAATATTCGCGGTATATGTCGTTCACTGTGCCCATCAGCGCTGCATCGGTGACATAAATGGTGGTCTTGATCACATCTTCGAAGGTGGCGCCCGCTGTGGCCAGTGTCACCCGCAGGGCTTCCAGCGAGGCCCGGGTCTGAGCGGCGATATCACCCTTGACGATGTCGCCCGTTTCAAGATCGACGGGCGGCATGCCGCAGGTGGCGATGATGTTGCCGGAGCGGACAAGCGCCGAGGTCGGCGCTCCCAGCCGGCGGATCGCCTCTGAAACCACCGGCACTTCAAGGATTTCGCGTTTGGCCATGTCTGTCATCCTTTTCCGTTCAGCGTCGCGGCTTCATAGACCATGGTGGCTGCCGCAAGATCGGCGAGCGCGGTTCCGACGGCTTTATAGAGCGTGATCTCATCATCGCCACTGCGCGCAAACCGGTTTGCCCTGCAAAGTCCGGCAAGCGTCGACCTGACGCTCTCCTGCGAAAACAGGCCGGCTTTGATCGGCTGAACGAGATCACCCGCTTCGTGCAGCGCTTCTTCCGTATCGATAAAGACCGAGGCGCGGCCTATGGCCTCGTCATCTGCCTCGCGCATGCCGGGCGTGAAGCCGCCGATGAGATCGACATGCGTGCCGGGGCGCAGCCACGCGCCCCGGATGAGCGGCGTGGTGGCGAGCGTCGCGGCGCTGACGATATCAGCCTCGGCAACCGCCCTTTCCAGATCATCGACCACCGTGGCCGCAAGGCCCGACACCTCGATACTTTGCGCCAGCCGCTCGGCATTGCCACGATCGATATCCCACACGGCCACCTGTTCAAGTGGTCTGATGGCCCGGTATGCGTCGGGAATGAGGCTCGCGACACGGCCGGCACCCAGCACCAAAAGCCGGCTGGCATTCTTGCGCGCCAGATAATCCGCTGCAAGCGCCGACGCCGCAACAGTCCGGCGGCCGGTAATGACATTGCCGTCCAGCGTGGCCAGTTGGATGCCTGTCCCGGCGTCGTAAAGCATATAGGTCGAGGTCAGTCCCGGCAGGTTTCTGTCGGCGTTTCCGGGAAAAACGGTGACGATCTTGATCCCCAGATAACGCGAGGACCGCTGGGAGCCATGCCAGGCGGGCATCAATAGCAGTGTCGCGGCGACCTCATCTGGCACATCGATCGTGTGGTGGTGCCGGACCGGCATCTCGCAACCTTCCGCGAAGGCGGAGGCAAGCGCTTTGATGAGCCCGTCAAACGGCAAAAGACCGGCTGTTTCCTGCGAATTGATCATGAGCATATGCGCCTCCCTTCAGCTTTCTGGCGGAGGTCAAAATGGCGCAAGTCAGTGCGTTTTATAACGTCGAATCTCGCTATTCTATCTATAGCCTATGTGAAGGCACCATAAGCGCGTGCCCGCAAAGTTGGAATGTCACGCTCCCCCAGGTCTGAGCGATGCCTGGGAGATTGCAGATGGGATTGATGGCGATGAGCGAGCGGATCTGCAGCGGATCGAGATTTTATCGAAAGTGATCGCCGGCTGGATGACCACAGTGTCAGCGGCTCATGTGCTTGACCTGAGCACGCGCCAGGTGCGTCGGCTGCTGGAGCGGATAGGGGACCCATCTAGTTGGATTTACAAATCTCCGTGCAATCCAGGCCCCCCGCAACCAAATCCTACGCTACAATATCCCGCAATAGCCCAAAACTACGATCCAGTACGCTAAACAGCTACGATCAAGCAGGCTAAATCCCCGACATAAAACACAAAATCCGAAACCCATAGGTGCAGAGCAGTGAGCACACGTTCGCGCGCATGAAGCGCGTGTCCGACGAGCATGCAACGTGGCAGTAGGTCAACGGCGATCCTCTATCGGCCGAAAGCGCCAACGCCGAATGCATATCTCTTCCCGATGACGCCACAGATGCTCTCGTGAGAAGGCGCTGAGCCTCGGCATCGTGCTGGACCTGCGACGTGTCGGGGATCGCGATCAGAATCTGATCGCTGATGTCGGCTCCGCATATAAACTAGGAGTCGTTGGTCCTGACAAGCACCATACGCTCGATTGGCCTGACTCGCGTCTTTTCAAGGCATGATCAATTTCCAATGGCGGAACACACCTTTCGCACTGGCGCTGCGCTCATGCCTTTCAGCGGTCGGAGCGTTCACTCCCCTACAACTGCTCCCTCGCGTCGTGGATCGGCGCTGCCGGCCAAGCCTCGCGCGGTCATCTCGATAGCATGCAAACCGGAATTCATCTCACCCGGTTTCACCTCGTAACCCAGCGCCTTCAGCGGCCCGACCAGATCTTCCGCGCTGGTGCCGGCCTCGATGTCGTAGGTGCCGAACCGGTTGATGAGATGTGGCTGGGCGACGATCGTCTCAACCGGCAGGCCCCAGTCAATATAGGCGATCAACGCCTGTGCCAGGTAGCCGATGATCTGGCTGCCGCCCGGTGAACCAATGGCGAGCAGTGGCTTGCCATCCTTCATCACGATGGTCGGGGCCATAGATGAGCGCGGTCGTTTACCGGGCTCGACACGGTTGGCGATCGGCAGGCCGCCATCATGGGTCTTGAAGGAAAAGTCCGTCAACTCGTTGTTGAGCAGGAAGCCATTCGTCATCAGACGCGAGCCGAAGCCGTTTTCGATCGTCGTCGTCATCGAGACCACGTTGCCATCCTTGTCGACAATGACAAAATGGCTTGTGGAGGGCAACTCGAGCGCGGCATCCCGGCCGAAAAGTTGGGCGTGGTCCCATTCCGGTTCGCCGGCCTTGACGGCGTCTTTGGCCAACGCCCTGTCGCCATCGAGCAGCTTTGCCCTTTCGCCCAGATAGGTCTTGTCCAGCAGGCCCTTGATCGGTAGCGGCACGAAATCGGTATCGGCGACGTAACGCTCGCGATCGGCGAAGGCGAGACGCTGCGCATCGCCGATAATGCGCCAGCTCTCGACGTTTTTTTTGGGCCCCAGGGATTTGAGATCGAAATTCTCCGCCATGCCGAGCATCTGGCCGATGGCGATGCCGCCCGACGACGGTGGCCCCATGCCGCAAACGTCAAGAGCACGATAGATAAAACAGACCGGCTCGCGCTCGATGACGCGATAGTTGGAAAGATCCGTCAGAGAAAGCACGCCGGGATTGTCGGCCGCTTCGCGCACAGTCTTGACGATCGCCTCGGCAATTCTGCCCTCGTAAAAGGCGTCTGCGCCACCTTTGGCGAGCGCTGCAAGCGTCTCAGCATAGGCCGGGTTCTTCAACAGGGCGCCGGTCTGCAGGGCGGCCCCGGAGGCGTCAAAGAAATAGGAGCGGGCTTCTGGATATTTTTTCAGCCGGTCGCCCTCGGACGCGATGAGGGCGGCAAGACGCGGCGACACTTTGAAACCCTCGGTCGCCAGCTTTTCCGCCGGTTTCAGCAGGCTTGCCCATTCCGCCTTTCCATAGCGTTTGTGGACTTCCTCCAGAAGTCGCACTGTTCCCGGCGTGCCAACGGAACGGCCGCCGACCACTGCATCCATGAATTTTAGCGGCTGACCTTTGTCATCCAGGAAGAGCTTGGGCGTGGCCTCCATCGGCGCCGTCTCCCGGCCGTCAAACGTCGTCAGCTTGCCGCTTTTGGCGTGGTAATAAACGAGGAAGGCGCCGCCGCCGAGACCAGAACTCTGCGGCTCAACGAGGCCCAGCACGGTCTGCACCGCTACCATCGCATCTATGGCGTTACCGCCCGCGGCGATCACGTCGCGTCCCGCCTCGGCCGCCAGCGGATTGGCCGCCGCGACCATGAAGCTGCTTGCCTCGACGCGTCTCGCAGTCGTAACACCCGCCGCTTTCTCCGGTGCAACCGTATCGGAGGCCTGCTGGGCGGAGGCGATTGCGGTGGAAAGCAATAAGGCGAGAACAGCCTCACCGCGAAATCTCATTTCCATTCGCCTTATCCTCCATAAAGGCACGCTACTGAGCCAGCGGGCAGGTCTCTTCGATTGACTTGCGACTTTGTTTCAGGCTGATCTGCTCGCAGACGCACTGCGCGATTTGCCCTGCCACGCAGTTTTGATCGGTACCGGATCCTCGCCGGATTTGCCTGTAACACTATTGGGCACACCGCTCTGGGGCGCACCTCTTTTTCGGCACTATGATGCCTGTTTCCCTGCATGTCCATCATGTGGAAGTGTCAACATGTCATGGGAAAATGGAAATCCATTGAGGGCGTATCGACCTCTTCTGAAACACTTTGAGCCTCTGCTGACAGCGGTGTCGCCGATTGGATTTGTAATGCTCAGATCAGCCGCTTCGTTGGTCCCGGCATCCACAACAAACCTTATTTGATACCGAAACCGAGGCGGCGCAATGTCTGGCTCAGCTCCGCGCGCCCCTTCAGCGCGGCGGCGTCCTCCACACGCTGGGCAATGGGCGCTGTCCAGCCATTTTGCGGCAGGCCCTGTTTTTCCTGAAACACCTTCAAGACCTCATCATAAGAATTGAGATCATTGCGTGCCGGTTCCGAATAAGTTTCATGAAACAGAACGGATGATTGCGGCAGGCGCGGTTTGACGTCGGTTTTCACCGCCGGGTCGGGATAGCCGACCGTGAGGCCAAAGACGGCCACCGTCTCGGGGGGAAGATTCAGTTCGCGGGACACGTCCTCCGGTCTGTTGCGAATACCGCCCACGTAGCAGGAGCCAAGCCCGAGTGAATCAATTGCGGCAACAGCATTCTGCGCTGCCAGCGCCGCGTCGATGGCGCCGATCAGGAAGCTTTCCAGATAATTCAGTCCTTCTCCCTTGTTCCCTTGGTTTGAAGCGACCGTGCGCAGCCGCTTCAGGTCGATAAGCCAAATGAGGAAAACAGGTGCGTCCTTTATATGGGCGTTGCCGCCCGTGAAGCCCGCCAGACGTGTCTTGCGGTCCTTGTCCTGCACCGCCACCACGCTCCACGCCTGAAGATTGGAGGATGTGGGCGCAGATTGTGCGGCTGCGACCAGAAGTTCCAAGCTACCCTCCGGCAAAGCTTTCGGCAGATAGGCGCGGGCGGTGCGATGGTTCAGCAATGCGTCTATGGTGTCATTCCAGAAAGGCGGAGAAAAATCGGCCTGTGCTCCGTAGCGGGCTTCAACACGCTGCTGCGGGATTTCCAGTTTGGTGATCGGACTAGACAGGCTCATTGTGTGAAGCTCCGTAATATTGGCGATGAACCGCGAGACCTGCGGCGGGGATTGGAAGGCCGTGCAAGGCGTATCATTTGATATGCTTCCCCAGCCCATCTGCCGAGCAATGTCCTACTCAATCTCGATTTTTCAGTGAAACAACATTTCCAGCGGAGTCCAAAAACAGAACGCCAGTGAGATTTCCTCTCATTCGCGATCGGTCGCCGGGACGCAACGGGGATTTGGAGAAAATAGACGATTCAGCACAAATTTTGGCGGATAGCCACGTACGTATTGGAATAAAATTCTGCAAGAAATGTTTTCTTTGATGTGCGAGAAGAATTTTCTTCTTAAGAACGCGCCGCTTTGCCCCGATGCTTTCATCATCGAAACGACGTTTTCCAACGGGGATTTTCATGACGATAGGACGCCGCCAGTTCAACAAGATGCTTCTTCTGGCAACGGCAGGAACGGCCCTGCCGGGTTCGCTATTCGCAGCGAGTGGCGACGCGAGCCGGCCCGTCTCCGGCGGCACGCTCAAGCTGCTCTATCGTGTCGATCCCGGCAACGCGCTTTTCGCCATCAACACATCCTCGGGCACGGGGCAGGCGATCGGCCCGAAGATCGTGGAAGGTCTTCTGACATTCGATTTCGACCTCAATCCGCAGCCTCTGCTGGCCACGGAATGGTCCGTTTCCGACGACCATCTTCGCTATACGTTCAAGCTCCGCCCGAATGTGAAATGGCACGACGGTCGGGATTTCACGTCGGAAGATGTCGCTTTTTCGATTTTCCGCCTGAAGGAGGCCCATCCACGCGGCCGCATCACCTATCAGAACGTCGAGGCGGTGGAAACGCCGGATTCCCTCACCGCCATCATCGTTCTGTCCAAACCGGCGCCGTTCTTGATCGCCGCGCAATCGAGTTCGGAATCGCCGATTGTGCCGAAGCACATTTTCGAAAAACTGAAGCCCGCCGATGGCCAGACGCTGCAGACCGCGATCGGCACCGGTCCCTTCAAACTGACGGAATGGACGCCGGGCAGCCACCTGATCTTCGAAAGAAATCCCGATTACTGGGATGCGGGCAAACCCTATCTCGACCGCATCATCCTGCGCATCATCACCGACCCCGCCGCGCGGGCGGTGGCTCTGGAAACGGGGGAAGTGGATATCGGCGACAATCCGGTTCCGCTGGCGGATCTCGAGCGGCTGAAGCAGAACCCCGATCTCGTTCTGGACACCAACACCTATGCCTATGCGGGGCCGCAGCAGCAGTTGTTCTTCAATTACGATAACGAGATCTTCCGCAAGAAAGATGTCCGCCTCGCCGTTGCAAAGGCGATCAATCTCGATGAAATCGTCAATGTGGCGCTCTTCGGTTATGCGCAGATATCGCCAAGCCCCGTCAGCACGGCCCTGCCGAACTGGTACGACGCGTCGGTCAAGGCTCATGCCTATGACCCGAAGGAGGCGGAAAGGCTGCTCGATGCGGCGGGATATCCGCGCAAGGATGGCGGCAAGCGTTTTCCAGTGCGGTTGACCTATAATTCCTATCTGACGCCCGGCTATGCCGATGTTCTTCGCAGCCAGCTTGAAAAGATCGGCATCGCGGTCGAAATCCGGAAATACGATCTGCCGACCTATCTGAAGACGGTTTATACGGACCGCGCCTTCGATCTGGTGGTGGAATCCCTTTCCAACACCTTCGATCCGTCGCTCGGCATCCAGCGCGCCTATTGGAGCAAGAATTTCAAGATCGGGCTGCCTTTCTCCAACGCGGCCAACTACGCCAATCCGGAGGCGGATGCGCTTCTGGAGGCGGCGGCCATCGAGTCCGATCCGAAGAAACGCTGGGTGATCTGGAGCAGGTTCCAGCGCCTCATCCATGACGACGTCGCCTCGGTCGATCTCGTGGCGGCGGGCAGCCAGATCGTGGCGCACAAGCGGGTCAAGAATTACGTCACCGGCGCGCAGGGGCTCAACTGGAGTTTCGGTGATCTCTGGCTCGACCCGACGGCCTGAACCTTCACGTAAAACCAATCTTTCAGGAGGAAATGCGATGTCTGTACAGGCGCTAACCAAGGATCGTTTCATCGAATGGCTGGGAGATGGCAGGGAGCTTGCCGTTCTCGATATACGCCCCACTGAAGAGGTGGGATATGCATCGCCGCTATTTGCGACCAATCTTCCGGCAGAACGGCTGGAGGCGGAAATAGACCGCTTCATCCCGCGCCCTGCCGTACGGACCGTTCTGGTGGACGATGGAAAAGGAAGCGCGGAACAGGCCGCGGGACGGCTTGCCGCAAACGGCTGGAGCGACATTCATTTTCTGCTTGGTGGAATTCCGGCATGGATCGAGGGCGGCGTCGATAACCTGCCGACATTCGATGTTCCCGGCGTTCCGTTCGTCCAGAAGGTGCAGCGGGAAAAGGATACGCCGGTCGTTTTCGCGCGGGAACTCAAGGCCTGGAAGGACGCCGGCGAGGATGTCGTCGTCATCGATACCCGCACAATCGCGGAATATGAAAAGGCACATGTGCCGGGCGCCATCGGCGTGCCGGGTGCGGAACTTCTGCTGCGTTTCACCGATGTCGTGCCATCACCCAAAACGAGGGTCGTCGTTTCCTGCGCGGGTTTGCCCCGCGCAATTCTGGGTGCGCAGACATTGATCGATGCCGGTGTCGAAAATGCAGTCAGCTATCTGCACGAGGGGACGCGCGGCTGGACGGATGACGGGTTTGGACTGGAAACGGGGCGGTCACAGACATATCCGCCCGCCAGTGACGATGCCAAAGACATTGCGAAGGTGCGGCTCGAAACATTTTCCCGTGACGACGATCTGCTGTTCATCGACCGTCCGACGGCCGAAACATGGCTGCGGGACAAGGCGCGAACGACCTATTTTCTTGATGTGAGAACGCCGGAAGAATTCGCGGCTTCGCATCTTGAAGGTTCTGTTTCTTCGGAGGGCGGGCAGCTTCTCGGTGTCGCCTATCGCACCGTTGCCGTGCGCGGCGCCCGGATCATTCTCGTGGATGACCTGCTGGGCGCCCGCGCCCGCGTCGTGGCGCATTGGTTGAAACGGCGGGGTTTTGAAATCGCTGTTCATCTGCATGATTTCGAACAGGGTGTCGAAGCTGCCGCGGCATAAGCGCGGCTCGAATTTCACCAGGCCGCTCTATAGACAGGGATTTGTAATGACCAATGCCAGCCAGGCCTGGGGTTCCGCGCCCAGCAAACGCTTCGACACGATAGCTGAAAGATTTCGGGGGATTTTTTCCGATATCGGCAGAGACGCCATACGACATGATCTTGGCCGCGAGCTTCGTTTCAATGACTATGATGTTTTGAAAAAGGCCGGCTTTTCCAGGCTGCGCCTGCCGGAAAAATTTGGTGGTCTTGGCCTGACATTGCCCGAACTTTTCGGCCTGATCATCGAACTGGCGGAAGCGGATCCCAATCTCACCAATGCTTACCGCAGCCATCTGGGCTTCACGGAGGATCTGCTTAACGCAACACCTTCGCCATGGCGGGATGCATGGTTGAGGCGAATCGGGCAGGGCGAAACCATCGGCAGCGGGTTTTCCGAGCTGGGAGATGCCCGGCTCGGAACTTATTCCACCCAGCTTACCCGCGATGGCAGCGGCTGGCGGCTGAACGGCGAGAAATATTATACGACTGGCTCGCTCTATGCGGACTGGATAACGCTGGGCGCCGTGGATGGTGACGGCGCGCCGATTGGCGCGCTTGTTCCCACGAAGGCCGAAGGCGTCGAGATTCTCAATGACTGGGACGGTTTTGGTCAGGCGTTGACGGCCAGCGGCACGGCGCGTTTTACGGATGTGGCGATTTCCGAAGATCTCATCAAACCCAGCGCCCTTCGCTTTAGCTATTCGGGCGGCTTTTTCCAGCTTGTCCATCTGGCCTCGCTTGCCGGCATTGGTCGTGCGGCCGCCGCGGAAATCGCCCGTCATGTGGCGGAGCGCAAGCGGGTCTATCAGCGCAGTAACGCTTCGCGTTTTGCCGAAGATCCACAGGTTCTCCAGGTCGTGGGCCGGGTGCGGGGGGCGGTCTATAGTGCCGGCGTCATCGTGTTAAAGGCGGCAGAGGCGTTACAGGCTGCCTATGAAGCCAATCTTTCCGGCGATGAGGAAGGCATTGCGCTGGCAAACCGCAATGCGGACCTCGAAGTCAGCCAGTCGGTTACGGTAGTCAGCAATCTGATCCTCGAAGCATCCACGGTCCTCTTCGACGCGCTTGGCGCCTCTGCGGCAAAACGCAGCCATGGTCTCGATCGCCATTGGCGAAACGCCCGCACCATCACTTCGCACAATCCCCGCATCTATCACGATCGTATCGTCGGAGATTTCGCGGTGAACGGCATCTCACCAACGCCGCATGGAGGTGTGGGCATAATATCGCGGACGGAGAAGGAGCAGGCCGACGCGTGATCAAACCGGGCGGCACGGCAGGCGATGCGCAGTATGGCCGGTATTCCCGCATCCACTCAGCGCAAAACAGGATAGTGAAATTGGGCAGGATTTATCGTGATCTGACAGAGCTTGTCGGCAATACGCCGTTGGTGGAACTCGCCAGAATTCGCCAGAAATATGATCTTCCATCGAGAATTCTTGCCAAGATCGAGTATCTCAATCCCGCCGGCAGCGTAAAGGACCGGACGGCATGGGGCATCATCCGGGAGGCGGAGAAAACCGGTAGACTGAAGCCGGGCGATCTTCTTTTCGATCTCACCAGCGGCAATACGGGCATTGGAATTGCGGCGGTCGCGTCCGCGCGGGGATACCGTACGAAATTTTACCTTCGCAATACGATCAGCGAGGACAAGATCAATATTCTGCGGCAATTCGGATCGGAAATCGAATTGATCGGAAACGAGGAATTGTTCCAGCCCGATGCGATCCATCGTATCATCGACCGGATCAAGGCTGAAAATCCTGGCGCCTTTTATACCGGGCAGCGATCCAATGACGCCAATCCGCAGGTGCATTTTGACACGACCGGACCGGAAATATGGCGCGATACCGACGGCGATATCGATATTCTGGTCGGCACGGTGGGTACGGGCGGCACTCTTTCCGGCGCGGGGCGTTTCCTGAAGGCGCAAAAACCGGAGATAAGGATCGTTGTTGCTGAGCCGACGCCCGAGTCCGTTCCTTCCCCTGAAAAGCCTGATGCCCCCACGATTGAAGGTGTCCACAAGGTCACGGATGTGGAGGAGGACACATTGCCGGAGACCTATAACAAGGGTGTGGTGGACGAGATCGTTGCCGTGACCACCGAACAGGCACGGCGCGCAGCGCTGACCGTTGCAAGAGAGGAAGGTTTCCTTGTCGGTACTTCGTCAGGTGCGGCTGTCGCGGTCGCAATCGAGCTTGCACGACGGGTCGAAAACAGGGCCAAGACGATTGTGGTGGTATTTCCGGACAGCGGTGAGCGTTATCTCTCGCTTTTTGATGCCCCCACTGAAAAAGTCGCTTCCGCGGACCGAGATTTGTGATGCTGGCAGCGCTCAAGTCTGGGCATGAGCGCCGACAACCCGCATTTGAAATACTCTCGCGAGCGAAAAAGCAGATCAATGCACCGCGAGACCGAGATTTCCCCGCAATGTTTGTGTCTGATAATTTTTGCGATAGACGCCCCATTCCTGAAGATAGGGAATGACTTTGTCGACGAAGTCATCGAACCCGGTCGGCGTGAGATGTGGCGCAAACACAAAACCGTCGGCGGCATTCTCCTGAACGTATTGGTTGATCTGCCTTGCCACCGTTTCCGCTGTGCCGATAAAATGCTGGCGTGCCGTTACCTTGATGATGAGTTGCCGGATGCTCAGTTTCTCCCGCTCGGCGATTTCCCGCCAGGCGCGGGCCGTTTCGAGCCTGTCGTCGATGCGGCTTGCGCGTCCCTGGGCAAGGGCGGGGGAGGAGACTTCGGGATCGATCTCCGGCAGGGGGCCGTCCGGATCATAAGAGGACAGATCTCGGTTCCACACCTGCTCCAGAAAAACGATCGCGTTTTTCGGGCTTACCTGCTGCAGACGAATGGCGCGTTGTCGCTCCTCTGCGTCTTCCTGGCTGTCACCGAGAACGAAAGCCGCGCCCGGCAATATTTTGAGGTCGTCAGCGGCGCGGCCATATCTGGAAAGCCGCGCCTTGACATCCCGGTAGAAGGCCTGCCCATCCTCAAGCGTGCCGTGGCGGGAATAGATGACATCGGCATGGCTGGCCGCTAATTCGCGCCCGGTCTCGGAATCTCCGGCCTGCGCAATCACGGGTCCGCCCTGCGGTGAGGGCGGCAGATCGGAGCGGCCGGCAATATCGAAGTGCTTGGACTTGAAAGCGAAGTCGTTACCTTTCCAGATCGTCCGCGCTGCCTCGATGAATTCCTTTGCGCGCTCATAACGTTCGGCAAACGGCAGATGGTCGCCCCTGCGGAAATTCGCGCCCGTAAAGGCTCCCGGCGAGGTGACGACATTCCAGCCGGCCCGGCCGTTTGAAAGCACATCGAGCGTGGCAAGCTGACGGGCGAGCGGATAGGGTTCATTAAAGGTGGTGGTGAGTGTTCCGATCAGGCCAACATTACGGGTGACGGCGGCGAGTGCCGTCAGGATCGCCAGCGTGTTTGGTCGTCCCACGACATCCAGTTCGTGGAAGCGACCTTTTTGTTCGCGCACCCGTAGGCCCTCTGCAAGGAAGACAAAATCCAGCTTACCCCTTTCGACCGTCTCGGCAAAATGCCTGAAAGACGAAAACGCGATCTGGCTGCCGGCCGCCGGATCGCTCCAGACCGTAAAATTATTGACGCCCGGAAACTGGGCTCCGATGATGACTTGTTTTTTCGACATGGTGTTATTTCCGATGGCGTTCAGGCGGCCGCAACGACGTAGCGGTTCGCGGCAGCAGGCAGGGAAAGACGTTCGCGCAGGGTCGATCCCTGCGATGCCTGCACAAGGCCGGCATTCCGAATTGCCGGCAGGACATGTTCCACCAGGGGGGCAAGGTCCCGTTCCGGTTCGTGGGGCAGGAAGCGGATGCCGTCCAGACCAGCGCTTGCCAATGCACGCGCCGCGGTGATCGCGACCTCTACGTCTGCGGTCCATTGCGGGATCGTGTCTTTTCCAGCCCTGCCGGCTCCAAATCCGACATCGGCGAAAAGCCGAAGTCCCGGATGTCTCGATTTGATGTCTTTCACCAGCGATGAAAGCTCGCTGTCGCTTGCGCGCAAAAAGGCGAGGTCGATGGCGGAAGCCAGAGAGGCGCTGTTTTCTGGTTCGGCGAGGGCGGCTATGACGGGCTGGCCCTGTGGAGGCCGCGGTGTGATCGATGGGCCGAGGATGTTGAAATTCGCGCCCTGGAAATCGACATAGCGCAATTTTGCGCCGTCGATGAAGCGTTGGCTTTCCGGGTCGCGGATGACGGCACCGTCTTCCCAGCTGTCCCAGAGCCGGCGGATAACGTCTATCGCTTCGTCGAAATCCCGTTCGAGCGCCCGCCGGTTGTCCTCCGGATAGCCGTTAAGCTCGCCGGTCGCGCGTCTTGCCGCTGCCGCCCGGCCGCCCTCGAGCGGCTGCGCAAGGAGCCCGGCGCGACCTTCCGTGACGTAATCGAGTGTGGCGATGGCGGTCGATACATGGAAGGGTTCAAGGAAGTTGATCGGCGCGCCTGCAAGGATACCGGCGTGGCTCGTGCGGGCGCCGAGCCAGTTTGCGAATAATATGGCATCGAGGCCATCACCCGTGGGGAGTGCAAAGCCGTCTTCGAGGGTGATGAGGTCGAAACCTTCATCAAGTCGCTGGAGAAGGCTGTCCTGCACAAGCAGATTCTGCGAAGGGAGGCCGAGGTCTATGCCTAACTGAAAATTCGCTCCGAAAGTCATATCGCAGTCCCTACTGAAGTTTGAGTCTTATGGCCGGAAAGCACATCTTGATACGATAATCCGTCGATGCCGGCCTCAACCCGTGCTGCGCCGTGTCCGGCAAACCGCGCGAGGATTTTCGCCTCCTGTCCTTCCTTCAATGCCTTCACGCGCAGCGTCGCTTCTTCGAAGGAGGCGGCCGGAGGATAGACCGGCGTGCTTCCTTTCTGCCCGGCCCTGGCGCCGATATGCTTTTCAAAAGGAAGCGAGCGATAGAGTTGCGGATCGGCGGCAGTGTCGAAAAGCGGGCGATATCCGAGGCTCAGGTAAAGTGCGACGGCTTCCGGCTGGCGGAAGCCGGTGGAGAGATAGGTGCGGGTATAGCCGAGCGCCGCGGCACTCTCTTCAAGCGCCGACATGATGGTGCGGGCAAGCCCCTGCCGCCGCAATGAAGGGTCTGTCCATATCCGCTTTATTTCTGCCGTTTCGTCGTCATGGCTCATGAAAGCGCCGCCGGCGATGGTCTTGCCATCCCGTTGCACCAGCAGGAGATCGCCCAGCGGCGGAGAATAGAGCCCTTCCGGATAACGGAATATCTCGCCGCGCGCGCCACCGGGGCGATCCCTTGTGCCGTATCGCCCGTCATATTCACTGATCAGGCCTTCGATGAGGGGTTGGGTTGAAGGGTGAAGTAAGGTGGAGTGGATGATGACATCGGGCATGGCTCGTCTCGCTTGGGCACGATAGCCGGCTGTCCGGACGGTGTTTATCAGGCGGGATTTTCGGATGCCTGCACCGGCCTCAGCCGCGGGCAGAAGCATGGCGCAGGGCAGACCGCTTTGGCGCGGCATGATCTTTTATTGTGCAATTGAATAAGGAAATATCGTTGCTCGATTATTTATAACACTAAAAATATAGATTTTATCAAATCAATGAGACGTTCCGCAGGGAGTATCGATGACCTTTGGTTTGAGTTTTCTCGACAAGAGCCCTATCCATCAGGATGAGAGTGCCACGGCGGCGCTGCGACGAACCGTGGCGCTTGCCCAAAAAGCCGAAGCGCATGGCTTCGTCCGCTTCTGGGTTGCCGAGCATCACAACTCGCCGAAACTGGCGAGTTCGTCTCCCGAGGTGTTGATCGGTTTCCTGTTGGCCCAGACCCAGCGGATCAATATCGGGTCCGGTGGCGTCATGCTGCAACACTACAGTGCCTATAAGGTCGCCGAAAACTTCAAGCTGCTTTCCGCTCTTGCGCCCGACCGTGTGGATTTAGGCATCGGCAAGGCGCCGGGCGGACTTCCGCTGTCAACGCGTGCCCTTCAGGGTGCCTATGATCCGGCGCGCAAGCCCTCCTTCGAAAGGCAGCTCGAGGATCTCGACCGGTTTGTCCGTGACGAAAAGGCAGGCAACGGGGATGAAGGCAAGCTTGCAGCCTACCCCCTGCCGCCTTCGCCGCCAAACCGCTTCCTGCTTGGGGCGAGCCCGGAAAGTGCCCGGCTTGCCGGCAGGCTGGGATGGAACTTCGTTTACGCCGGCCACATCCATGGCAGTGAGTCCGCGATTTCCGAGGCGCTGAACGCGTTCAGGGAATCGGGCGGCAAATATGCGGTTCTGGCGGTCGCCGTGGTGGTTGCGGAGACCGACCAGGCCGCGGAGGCGCTTGCGGTCGAAGGTCGCCGTTTTCGTGTCGAGATCGAGGGTGGACAGGGTGTGAATGTCGGAAGTGAGGAGCAGGCGCTGGAATATGTCCGTCAGGCAGGCGCCACGCATTATCGCATCGAAGAGCGCAGCCCACTGATCCTTCGCGGCTCCCCTTCCACGGTCCGTGCCGAATTGCTTCGGCTTCATCAACATCACGGCATCGACGAGTTCATCGTGGAGTGCCCTGTTTCCGAAGGCGCACACCGCCTGAAGACGATCGAATATCTGGCCGCGGCCAACCGCGCACTTGCAGCGTGACGGCAGGCGTCGGGCACAGGGGATTGGATATGGTAACCAGACGTCATTTCATTCTGGCAACGAGTGCCGCGGCGATTTTTGCCAGCAGCGGGGTCGCTTTCGGTGCGGGCGATGCTACCCAGAAACCAACAAGCGGCGGGTCGCTGACCTGGGCTGTGGAAACCGAGCCGAGCACGCTCAATCCGCATCTCAACGGGCAGGCAAAGGCAAAGCTCATTCTGCGCAATGCCTATGAATCGCTTCTGGCCCGCACGCCTGATGGTGGTTATGCGCCATGGCTGGCCAGAAGCTATTCCATCTCGGAGGATGGCAAGCAGTATACATTCGTCCTGCGTGACGACGTGACCTTCAGCGATGGCGAAAAACTCAATGCTGCCGCGGTGGCGTTCAACTTCACCAAGCTGAAGGAGCCGACCTATTCCGGCAGCATCAGCGCCGGTCATCTGTCCCATGTTACCGAAGCGCTGGCCGTGGACGAATACACGGTCGTCCTTAAGCTCCGGCGGGTCTATGCGCCTTTCCTCGACGGCGCTTCCGGGATTGAAATCCTGTCGCCGCGGGCTTTCTCCTCGCCGCAACTGAAATCTGGCGGCGTTGGTATCGCCGGCACCGGTCCGTTCGTTCTCGACCGCTACGTCAAGGGTCAGGAAATCCGCTTCGTCAAGAATCCCGGCTATAACTGGGCGCCGGCGACCGCCGGTCATCAGGGGCCAGCCTATCTGGACGAGGTGATCTATCGTTTCCTGCCAGAATCCGCCGTGCGCAGCGGCGCTCTGTCTTCCGGGCAGGTGCAGGTGATCGAGGGAATTCCGGGCAACGATGCCGGTCTGTTTCGGGATGATCCGGAGTTTTCCTATCAGACTGCCCTCAATACCGGCACACCCTATACGCTCTATCTGAACGTCAACCAACAGCCGACCGCCGATCTCAAAGTCCGCAAGGCGTTCCAGGCGGCGGTGGACGTGGACCAGATCCTGCAGGCGGTCTATAGCGGCGAGCGCCGGCGCGCCTGGGGTATTCTTACCCCCGCTGATACCGATTTTTACGACAGGAGCATCGAAAAGGCCTACGGTTTCAACCCGAAGCTTGCCAACGACCTGCTCGACGAAGCCGGTTGGTCCGCCCGCGACGGCGATGGTTTCCGCGTGAAGGACGGCAAGCGATTGACGATCGAGGTCGTGCAGTCGCAATCGACGGTGCGGGACCAGCGTGACATTCTTCTGCAGGCGGTGCAGGCGCAGGTTCGCCAGCATGCCGGGATCGATCTCGCCTTGCAGTATGTCGATGCCGGCACCTATTCCAGCCGCCAGAAAGACGGTCAGTACGGCATTATCCCGAACTCGACGACGACACAGGAAAACGGCGTCACCATCTATTTTCATTATCTCCCGCGCGACAAGGGTGGCTCGATCAATTACAGCCGCACCGAAGCACCGGAAATATCCGCCTGGCTCGACGAGGCTGCATCCACTCTCGATCAGCAAAAGCGGTTCGAAATCTACGCGAAATTGCAGCGCTATGCGATTTTGGAACAGGCGCTCGGCCTGCCGCTTTATGTGCCCGATGACCAGATCGCGGCCGCTGTCGCGGTCAAGGGCGTCGGCTTCAGACCTTTCAAACGCCTTCCCGACAACGCCTACGATATCTGGCTTCAGCAGAACGCCTGATCTGTCGGTCATTCATTTTTTTATGGAGTTTAAGCATGCTCAATCGCAGACAGTTCGTCGTTGCCGGCACCGCGTTGCTGGCAATCTCGGCCTTCCCGGTCTTCTCCTCGGCAGAAGACGGCAAACCGGTCAGTGGCGGCACATTGACCTGGGGTGTGGAGACTGAACCCGCAACCCTCAATCCGCAACTGAACGGCCAGGACAAGACCAAGCTTTTGTTGCGAAATGCCTATGAATCGCTGCTGGCGCGCACGGCGGACGGTGGCTATGTACCCTGGCTTGCAACGGGCTACAGCATTTCCGAAGATGGCAGGACCTATACGTTCAAGCTGCGCGACGATGTTACCTTCACCGATGGCCAGAAACTCGACGCGCAGGCGGTCATCGCCAATTTCGAAAAACTCAAGGATCCCGCCTATTCCACCAGCGTCAGTGCCGGTCCGGTTTCACGCATAGCCGAGCTTAAGGCTGTCGACGGCCATACCGTATCCTTTACGCTGAAAGACATATACGCACCCTTCCTCGATTATGTCGCCGGCCTCGAAATCCTGTCGCCGGCTGCTTTTTCGTCGTCACAAATCAAGTCTGGCGGGCCGGAGGTTGCCGGAACCGGTCCTTTCATTCTCAAGCGTTATGTAAAAGGCCAGGAAATCCAGTTCGAAAAGAACCCGGCTTATAATTGGGCGCCAAAGACCGCCAAACATCAGGGTCCAGCCTATCTCGACCAGATAACCTACCGGTTCCTTCCGGAATCATCGGTAAGGACCGGTGCCCTGACGTCCGGACAGCTTGACGTGATCGAAGGGATTTCGGGCAACGACGCCGCTCTCTTCAAGGACAATGCGGACTTCACCTATCGGACGGCGCTCAATACCGGCACGCCATACTCGCTTTTCCTCAATGTCACCTGGGGTCCGACGCAGGATGTGAAGGTGCGCAAGGCGCTCCTCGCCTCGCTCGATATCGACAGGATCCTGCAGGCTGTTTATCGCGGCGAACGCACGCGCGCCTGGGGCATCACCTCGCCAATCGATCCGCAATTCTATGACAAGAGCATAGAGAAGACCTATGGCGCCGATGCAGCCGTGGCCAACAGGCTGCTGGATGAAGCCGGCTGGAGCGAAAAGGACGGGGAAGGCTTCCGCACCAAGGACGGCAAGCGGCTGACCATCGATGTCGTGCAGGCGCAGGCCACGGTGCGCGACCAGCGCGACGTTCTGCTGCAGGCGTTGCAGGCGCAGGCGCGGCAGGTGGCTGGTATCGACCTTGCCATCAACTATGTCGATGCCGGGACCTATACCGATCGCCGCAAGACCGGCCAGTTCGGGTCCATCGCCAATTCCAACACGCCGACGGATGCGATCGACATCGAATATCATTACCTGCCGCTTCAGAAGGGCGGCACCATCAACTACAGCCGGGCCGAAGCACCGGAGCTGGCGCAATGGCTGAACGAGGCGGCATCGACCCTCGACCAGAAAAAACGTTTCGAGATTTACGCGAAGCTGCAGCGTTTTGCGATCCTCGATCAGGCTTATGCCATTCCGCTCTATGAGCCCGAAGACCAGGTCGCCGCCGCAAGTTACGTGAAGGGCATCACCTTCCGGCCGTTCAAGCAATTGCCGGAAAATGCCTATGACCTATGGCGCAGCGAGTAACTTGCCCGGCTGCTGAAACAACAACGGAGGGTGGACGCCATGACCGCTGACAACGTGACATCGCTGGGCCAGGTGCCGGCGTCCCTTTTCCGTCGTGGACGCCTCCGGCGACGAAGCGGCCTGCCGCTTCAGGTTCTCGGGCGCATCGGTTCAGGCATACTCGTGCTGTGGGCGGCGGTGACGTTGAGTTTCATCAGCATCCAGCTTGCGCCCGGTGACATTGTCAGCCTGCTGATCGGCGAACAAATCCGCACACCCGAAATCGAGGCGGCCATCCGTGCAGAGTGGGGACTGGATCAGTCCATTTTCGACCAGTATCTCGCTTATCTGACGCGATTGCTGCACGGCGATTTCGGGCGTTCTTATATCCTGCAGACCGATATATCGAGCCTCGTTGCAACGCAGATGTTGCCGACCCTGAAGCTGACCGCCGCGGCTCTTGCGGTGGCGATCGTCTTTGCGGTTGCGAGCGCCGTTTTCACCGCCGGCAAACGCGTCTCGCGCAGCATTGCGGGCGGTCTTGAACTGACGCTGATCTCCACGCCGACATTCTGGCTGGGCATCCTGCTGCTTTACGTTTTTTCTTTTACGTTCAAGATTTTCCCGGTCTCCGGAGACCGAAACCTTTCGGCGCTGGTGCTTCCGGCCCTGTCGCTGGGCCTGTCGCTTGGGGCCGTCCTCGGGCAGGTGCTGCGGGAAGGTCTGGAGCGCGCGCTTGAGGAACCTTTCGCGCTGACCGTTCGCAGCTGGGGCGCCAGCAATCTTGTCCTCAGGCTGCGTCACGGTCTGCGCCATGCCGCGCTGCCGACCGTGACCCTCGCGGGCTGGCTGGTCGGTAATCTCCTCTCCGGTGCCGTCATCACGGAAGCGGTTTTCGGACGCCCCGGGCTCGGGCGGATCACGGTCGATGCCGTTCTTTCGCACGATATGCCGGTCGTGTTGGCGGTCGCCATCCTGTCCGCACTTATCTATGTGGCGATGAGCACCCTGGTGGACATTCTTTATCTGCTGCTCGATCCCAGATTGCGCAATGAGGGCGGGAGGGCGAGGTCGTGAGCATTTCCTACGAGGCGCCGCTCTCCGCAACCGGCCGTCTGCGGCTGGTCTTATCGGCGCTGCTTGCAAGGCCGGGGCTGACGCTTCCATCGCTGTTCTTGCTTCTTGTGGCGACGGCGACCATCTGGCCGCATTTTGTGACTGCCGCCGATCCCTTGCTGGCGGACCCGTTGCAGGCGCAACTGCCGCCTTCGATAGAACATTGGTTCGGGACGGATCATCTGGGCCGCGATGTCTTTTCGCGGGTGGTCTATGGCGCACGCTATTCGATCCTGATCGGGGTCAGCGCCATCGCCATCGCCGCGCTGGCCGGTTCGCTTCTCGGGCTTGTCGCCGGTCTGGCACGCGGTGCGGTCGACGAACTCATATCGCGATTTCTCGATGTCGTATCGTCGTTTCCGGATCTGCTGCTGGCGCTGGTGCTGATCTCCTTTACCGGGCCGGGAACCGTCAATCTGATCTTCGCGCTCGGCGTTGCCTCCGTCCCGCGTTTTGCCCGGGTCGTGCGCGCGCAGACCTTCGTCATTGCGAGAAGCGGTTATGTTGAGCAGGCGAAAACCTTTGGCCTCAGCCGCTTCACCCTGGTCGCCCGGCACGTTCTGCCACACGCGATAGCGCAGGTTCCCATCCTGGCGACGATCGGCCTCGGCTCGACCATCATTCAGGCGGCGGGACTCAGCTTTCTGGGCATGGGGCCGCAGCCGCCGACACCCGAATGGGGCGCAATGCTGGCGGAGGCGCGCAATTATCTGCGTGTGGCGTGGTGGATCGGCATCTGGCCGGGCCTCGCCATCACGCTCACCGTCATCGCCATCAGCATTCTTGGAAAACGCTGGCAGCTCGCATTTGAAGGCAGGAGACAGGCATGACGCCGCTGGTGGAAGTGCGCAATCTGAAGATCGGTTTTCCGCGCGGGGATGGTGAGAATACCGTTGTGCACGGGATCGATCTCACCATTCACCGCGGCGAGACTGTCGCGCTTGTCGGGGAATCCGGTTCGGGAAAATCGGTCACGGCCCGCTCCTTGATCGGGCTTGCCGGAAATACCGCCAGGGTGACCGCGGACAGATTCGAGATAGCAGGGGAAAATGTGCTTGGCCATCGCGAAGGCGACTGGCGACGTCTTCGCGGGCGGAAGATTGGCTTCGTCCTGCAGGATGCGCTGGTCTCGCTCGATCCGTTGCGCCGTATTTCGCAGCAGCTTTCGGATGCTGCAGGTCGCCGGACATTGTTTGCCCGCGTTCCGGTTAATTTCGACAGTCACGCGCTGTTGCAATCGGTCGGCATTCCCGATCCCGTCCGTCGGTTGCGTCAATATCCGCATCAGCTCTCGGGCGGATTGCGGCAACGCGCCCTGATCGCAACGGCGATCGCCAGAAACCCGTCGCTGCTGATAGCCGATGAGCCGACCACCGCGCTCGATGCGACAGTGCAGAAGCAGATACTCGACCTCCTGGCCGAACGCCGGAAAGCCGGGCACACCCTGCTGTTGATCAGCCATGATCTGGCGGTGGTTTCGCGCCTTGCCGACCGGGTTCTCGTGATGAATGAAGGTCGTATCGTCGAGGAGGGGGCAACGCAAGAGTTGCTGCGCCAGCCGAAACACCCCTATACGCGCCAACTCCTCGATGCCGTGCCATCGGCCGGATCGAAGGGCTATCGGCTTTCGGCAGCGGTGCCGCTCCCGGTTGACGGCGGCGAAACGCCCATTTCGCAACGTGTGCCGCTGCCGCCCCGGACCGTTCATCCGGGCAAGCATGTGCTTTCCGTGCACAATCTCGTCAAGCACTATGGCGGGCCGGAAAATGCGCCTGTCGTCAACGATGTATCCTTCGATCTTTCTGCAGGGGAAGCGCTCGGTATCGTGGGCGAATCCGGTTCCGGAAAAACCACCGTGGCCAAAATGGTTCTGGGGCTTGTTGAACCCGAACATGGCGAGGTTTTTATCGAGGGGCAGCCATGGAGCAATATTGCCGAGAGCCTGCGCAAATCCCGTCGCAGCAGCATGCAGCTGATTGCCCAGGATGCCTTCAGTTCGTTTGATCCGCGTTATACGGTCGAAAAGATCGTTGGCGAGAGCCTCGATGTCACTGGCCTTCGCGGTGCCGAGCGCCGGGATCGTGTGCTGGAGGTTCTCGAAGCCGTCCGGCTGGGCGGCGACTTTCTCACCCGTTATCCCCGCGAGCTTTCCGGTGGCCAGCGCCAGCGTGTGGCCATTGCCAGAGCGTTCGCCCCGCGCCCGCGCCTTCTGGTCGCCGACGAGCCGGTGAGCGCGCTCGACGTTTCCGTCCAGGCTCAGGTTCTCGATCTTCTCGCGGAACTCCAGGCGGCCTCCGGCACGTCGCTGCTGTTCATCTCCCATGATCTCGGCGTCGTGCGTCACCTGACGGACCGGGTGCTGGTGATGAAGGACGGCAGGATTGTCGAAAGCGGCGAGGTTGGCGAAGTATTCTCCGCTCCCCGGCACGGCTACACGCGAAAACTGATCGATGCCGTTCCCGCGCTTGCATAACTCCGCCGGCTGTCCAACAGCCGGCAAGAAACACGACGTAGCATTGAAGAGGAAACGATCATGGCGCTTACCCGCCCCCGACGCCTGAAAACGCTCACCGGTGCCAGCAGCGTGATTGCGGCATCGAACGACCCCACTGCAACGACCGGTATCAAACGCGCCGTTGAGCTGGCGAAAAAGGCCGAAGCCGAGAAAATCACCGGGCTGTTCACCGCCGACCTTCTCCATATCGATCCCGCCGGACTGGCTGGCACGGCCGGCATTCAGGAACCGATCGTGACCTTGTCGGCGCTCAGTCAGGCGACGTCGCGGATCGGTTTGATTGCGACCATCTCCACCACGTTCCACCATCCCTTTAATCTTGCGCGCCAGATCGGCACGCTGGACCATCTCAGCGGCGGCCGGGCCGGTTGGAACGCGGTTACCTCTTCGGTCGGCGAGGAGAATTTCGGTGAGCAACTGCCGAGCCCGGAGGAACGCTATGAACGGGCGGCCGAGTTCATCGAAATCGTCAACGGCCTCTATGATGCCAATGAGCGGGATGCGGCCCAGCGCAAAGCCTCCGGTGCCGTTGCTGTGGATCCCGCCAAATTCCACCCGATCGACTATAAGGGACGATATTTCAGCGTGCAGGGACCCCTCAATGTACCGCCGCTGCCACAGGGCCGAGCCGTGCTGTTTCAGGCCGGCCAGTCGGAAGCGGGGGTTACCGTTGGCGCCCGTTACGCCGAGGTTGTCTACACGTCGCAGCCGCGTTTCGAAGATGCCGTCACCTTCGCGACAGAACTGCGTCGCCGCGCAACGGCTTTCGGCCGTGCCGGCGGCCTGCCTTTCATCATGAATTCCTTCCATTCGGTCATCGGCGAGTCGGATGCGGATGTCGCGCGCCGGCTGAAGGAGAAACACGAGCGCATCGACTATGAGCAAGGTCGCCTCAAACTCGCAGATATGCTGGGCGGCGACATCGACCTGTCCGGGTTGCCGCTCGATCAGCCTCTGCCGGATACGCTGCTGCCCGATGTGACAAGCATCAACCGCCGACGCGGCCGGGTGGAAGTTTTCCGCCGCTATGCCAAACAGGGTCTGTCATTGCGGGAGCTTATTATTCAGGCCCAGGAAACGGGGCACTGGTCGGTGGCGGGTACACCTGAAAAACTCGCCGACGCGATTGAAGAACGCTATCGGGCGGGAATTCTCGATGTGCTCTCCCTTCACGGATTTGGCAATCCCGAGCAGGAAGACCTGCTGGTCAACGGACTTCTGCCGGAACTGCGCCGCCGCGCCATAATCGATGCGGATTATGTGGGCGACGACTTCCGCGCCAATCTGCAGCTTCCGGCGTTTTCACTCTCGGGTGAGTTGGCCGGGACGCGCACCGCTTAGGTACGAACGGCAAATCGTGAGGCGGCGCTATCAGCCCTTGAGGCTCGGTCTAGAAACCGGACATGAATGATATCAAATAGCTCTGGGTACCCCCGGAGCTATTTTTTGCGCAAAATCACCTGGCACAAAGCTAGTCAGCTTGCCCCGCTGAAATAATCGAGTTTCAAATAAGTCTGGCCCATTGAGACGACCGGGGAATGAAGCGCAGCCTGCTGTTCGCCGTGACCGGTGTTGCAACGGTGGCGCGGCAAAGGCGTCCCTTATCCAATTATTCTGCGGCGATTGTTACGCTTCCAGAACGAGCTTTGACGAGCAGGGCGGCTTCTGTGATTGCCTGATTTACCCGCGCGTCTATAACGGGAGAAAGCTGCCCTTCTATGTAATCCCGGCCAGAGGTGTAGATTGCGGTCGGTGTGACGAAGGCTTCGAAAAACGCAAATAGCGGTCTGAGCTGATGCTCCACCACAAGCGAATGCCGGTCTCCGCCACCCGTTGCCGTCAGGATGATCGGTTTACCTCTGAGGTCGGCGGGGTCGAGAAGATCGATTACATGTTTAAAGAGGCCCGTATAACTTCCCTTGTAGGTCGGTGAGCCGATCACCAGAGCTTCGGCCTCGATGATCGTCTGAACAACCCGCCGCGCGTTCTTGTCCAGATCGGCTACGGATCGTGCAGAACTCAGGGATGCCCCTATGTCCTCAATGTCGAAAACCTGGTGCCGCAGGCCCAGTTGTCCGGCCAGCGCTTCGCTGATGCCTTCGACAAAGCGTTTCGTGCTTGATGGGCGCGATGTGTTGCCGGAGAAACCGACGATCAGATTGTTGCTCATTGAACGTTCTTTCGAGTGATATTGGGGAAACGCGGCGCCAACGCACCTCAAGCCGTCTTCAGGATTGACAGGCCGGCCGGATGCGCCGATCGCTCGTTCTCGCCCGTTTTCCAGCGCTCGAATGCGGCACGTCCGAGAATGGCGATGGAGGTGTCCTCCTGGGGCGCATGGACAAGAACCGACTGGATATCCCGGAAATGCCGCTCAAGGCCGAGATCGGCGTTGAGGCCGGGATTGCCGATGCCGCGAACGGCTATCTGGACGGCTTCCCGGATTTGCCTGCCGGCGAGAAGCCGGGCCCTTATCAGGTGTTCGGCATCGCCGATATGGTTTGCGAGCGCGCCAAAGATGATCTGCCGGGCGCCGGAAACCAGAAGGTCGATCTCACCCGAAAGCGTGACAAAACGTTCTGTCCGCGCAATGGGATGGCCCAGATTGGCAGGCACACGTTCATGCGCGAAACGAATGAACGCTTCCTGAGCGGCCTCGGCCGCGCCCAGATAAATTGCAGTCAGCGCAAGGGTCATCGCCGCGTGACCGCGATTATCCTGCTGGGCAACGGAGGGGTCAACGAGCTCAAGCACATTTTCTGCCGGGATTTCAACCTCGGTATATTCGACGTCGTGCGAACCCGTCGCCCGCATTCCGAGGCTCTTCCAGTTCTCTATGATCTTGATGCCGGGCAGGCCGTTGGGCACGACGAAGGTGCCGACCCGCGCCTGAGCCTCGTCGGTGTGCGCCCAGACGAGGAAGTGCGTGAGGCCGTGCGCGCCCGTTACGAAGCGCTTGCGGCCCGTGATCGACCAGCCATTCGCCGTCCGGTGCGCACGCGTGGCCGGCAATCCGCCACGGGCCGGCGAGCCCAGCTCGGGCTCCACACGGGCGGCGTTCAGCAGCAGTGGCTGGTGTTTGGCCCTGGAAAGAAGGTCCCTGTAAAGCCCGTCGGGCCAATGGTCCTTTGTCGCCTGTCCCAGATGGGTGAAAATCGTCATCGCGCTGATGAGCGCCACAGAGGGATCGCCGCGTCCCAGCGACGCCAGAATATGGGCCGCGGTGCTCAAGGTTCCCCCCGGGCCGCCGTAACGCGTGGCCACGGTGCTCTCGAGAAGTCCAGCCTGATGAACGGCGCGAATACCGGTCCAGGGAAACTGACCGGTCTGATCCGCATCCGATGCGGCTTCGGAAACGGCGCGCACGGCGGCGTCAAGTGCGATGGGATCATGGGACATGCGGATAGTGGCTTTCTGAAGGTCGGCGGGCGGGATCATCCGTTACGGGCGTGGATGATCCCGGTCTTGAAAGAAGAGGTGGGGTCGGTCCGATGGCGTAGCCGGACTGCCGTGATCAGGCGGCTGCCTTCTTCTTTGCCTCTTCGCGTTCGCGAATACCCTCGCGAACGAGGGGCAGGATATATCGTCCGTAGTCGACGGCATCGTTATAATTGTCGTATCCACGGATCGAAATCAGATCGGCGCCGAGATCGATATAGTCGAGAATGGAGTCGGCGATTGTGCGCGGTGACCCGACCAGAGCGGTTGTTGCGCCGCTTGCATTGGTGGCGGTGACGGTCGGATACCAGAGGGCGCGGTCATGGACATCGCCGCGTTTGGCGATATCGAGCAGGCGCTGGGAGCCGATATTGGCGGGGGGCGTTGCGTTGACCGGCGCGCGAGAAAGACCCTTCTGGCGGTTCTCGTTCAGACGGTCGAGAACCCTGTGCGCCTTATCCCAGGCCAGTTCGTCCGTTTCAGCCACGATCGGCCGGAAGGTAACCCAGATGCGCGGACGATCGGTTCGGCCTGCCTTTGCGGCCTCGGCATAGATACGGTCGATCTGCTGTTTGGTTTCAGCCAGCGGTTCACCCCAGAGGCCGAAAATGTCGCACAGTGAGCCGCCGATACGATAGGCGGCATCCGAGGAGCCGCCGAGCGAAATCGGGATCAGGCCGTTGGTGGGACGCACCGCGCTGCGAAACTGCTTGAACTGGTAATATTTGCCGTCAAAGTCGAAGGGTTCGGTCGAACTCCAGGCAAGGCGGAGAATGCGGATATATTCTTCCTGGCGTTCGTAACGCTCTTCCTTGTTCAGGAAATCTCCCTCGCGCGCCTGCTCCTCGTCGCTGCCGCCCGCGATGAAGTGGACAACGACACGACCGCCGCTCAACTGGTCGAGCGTGGCGAGGGATTTGGCCGCAACCGTCGGATAAACGGTGTTGGGCCGGAGCGCGACGATGATCTTGATGTGCTTCGTATGCGCAAGCACCGTCGCGCCCAAAGTGAAGGGATCGAATGAGGAGGAGGAATAGGGAATGAGCGTGTAGTTGAACCCGTAATCGTCCAGCGCACGCGCATAACGTTCGAGGAAAAGCGGATCGACCGGAGCATCCGGGATGGGGTTCAGATCATTGGACGCGTTGGGAAAGCTGACGCTGATGAATTCCGCAGCCATGGGAGCTCCTTGGTGTTTCTTGGTGTCGGGTAAAAGCTAAAGCCGGCATGGCATATGAGGAAGACAGGTCTTTCTATTTCTATGGAAAATGTAGAAAATATTGCCTGACTATGCTGGTGGTCTAGAACCCTGCATTGCCGCTTGTTCCGGCTCGTCGTGATGCGGAGTAGGTCTCCACCCCAGAGAGGGGGCAACCGTCGTCGCAAGATCGGTGAGCAATCTTATGTTTTCGGACAGTCCGAAAGCGGGAGGCAGAAACAGGACGAGTTCATCTGCGGCTGCCAGTCCCGGGTCGCTCAACACGGCCTCTATGACCGCATCCGGCGTCCCTTGAAAGACAGGAGAAATCAGCGCGCCAACCGGCTGGCCGGCGGGAGCCAGCGCACCCTTCGGGCGTGAGGCGGCAATTCCCGCCGTGCGGCGCTCAAGATCGTAGGCCGCGTATTTCTCCCGCAGCTCCGGGGTGGTGCCGACCAGAACGGAAGCTGTAACGGCGACCGGCGGCGGCGGCGTTTTCCAGATGCGCAGCCAGTGGGTGCGATAGGCGTCGATGATCCGCGCCTGATATTGACCGAAAGTCTCGCCTTCGGCCTGATCGTGAAGCACGGTTCCTGAAATCAGGCCGATACCAAGTTCCGCAGCCTGGATCGCTGAATCGAGGCTGGCGGAGCCTTGCCGGATACGGCTGCGCAGGGTGGGGCTATGTGGCGTTACCCGTAACTCGGCTCCCGCAGGCGCGCCCGTGTCCTGCCCCGTAACGATGTGCAGAACATCGCCGGCAATGGCGGCGAGGAAACGCGATTGGCGTCGCTTTGCCTCTGTCCGGGCATCGGTATCGACGGTTCCGAAAACGGCATCGAACGCACCGTTGGCTCCGGTCGAAATGGCAAGTTCAAGCCGGCCGTCGATCAAAAGGTCGGTCGTTCCCGCCGCTTCGGCTAAAAGGATCGGATCCTGATAACGCATCGGGATGACGGCGGAGCCAAGGGTGATGTGCCGCGTATGCTGGCCGACTGCCGCAAAGAAGGGTAACGGGGAAGAAAGGTAGTGATCGAAGTGGCGCTGATAGGCCCAGCCTGACTGATAACCCAGCCTTTCCGCCTGCCTGAACAATTCTATGCCCTGCCGCAGCCCCTGTGCCGGACCGTCATCGTCGTTGAACGACACCCGCGTATTGAAGCCAAGCCGCTGCTTCGGCCGAAACAACGCGGGAAGGTCGCGGGAAGCTGCTGCAATATTCATGCGAGTTGCTCCTTGCGCAGAGCGTGCCGGACCGCGGGAACGCGAACCGTCCCGGCAATGCCCGACGGGATGGAGTTCAGCAGCGACGCGGTATATTCGTGTCGCGGATTGCCGAAAATCTCGGTGACGGCTCCATGCTCGACAATGCGTCCCCGCTGCATCACCGAAACGCTATGCGCAAGTTGCCGGACGAGAGCCAGATCATGCGAAACGAAAACATAGGTCAGGCCGAGCTTCGCCTGCAGCGACAGCAGAACCTCGACGATATCCGCCTGAACGCTGACATCGAGAGCGGATGTGGGTTCGTCCAGCACGATCACATCCGGTTTGAGGACCAGCGAACGGGCGATTGCCACACGCTGACGCTGCCCGCCGGACAGGGCCGACGGTTTGCGCTCCAAGAGGTGCTCGCTCAAGCCGACATTCGCGAGCGCTTCCCGTACCCGCTCGGAGCGCTCTTTCGGCGTCCCGATCTCGAACCGGTCGAGCGGTTCACGCACAAGCTGCCCCACCTTCCACGTCGGATCGAGTGATGTAAACGGGTTCTGGTAAACCAGTTGAAGATGTCGCCATACCGACCGCAGAGAAGTTCGGCTTTTGCTTGTGACGGTCTCGTCGGCAACCGTGATCGTACCGCTTTCCGGCTCTTCGAGCCCCAGCAGCAGACGGATTGTCGTGGTCTTGCCCGAACCGGATTCGCCGACAAGGGCATGGGTCGTGCCTGCCGGAACCGTAAAGGAAATATCGTCCACCGCCGTCAGGGTTTTACCATCGACGGTGAAGCGCTTGGTGACGCCGCTGACGGCGATCTTTGGCGATTTGTCGCTTTCGAGAAGGCTGAACCCCGGATCACGAAACTTGGCATAACGCTCCGGGTTGAGCGCGGGCACGTCGCCATGGAGCTTTTTGGCATAGGGTGAGGAAGGGGAGGAAAAAACGGCCGATGTCCTGCCTGCTTCCTGCACGACGCCATTCTTCAGAACGACGAGATTGTTTGCCCTTTCTGCCGCTATTGCGAGATCGTGGGTAATGAGAAGCAGGCTGATGTTCAGCTCGTCGCGAAGGCGGGAGAGGAGATCGAGAATGCGCTTCTGGATCGTGACGTCGAGTGCCGAAGTCGGCTCGTCCGCCACCAGCAGTGCAGGGCGTGGCAATATTGCGAGCGCGATCAGCACGCGCTGCAGCATCCCGCCAGAGAGCTGGTGTGGATAGGAATCGTAGACCCGTTGCGGATTGTCGAGACCCACCTTGGCGAATGTGTCGAGGATAAGTGTCTTGCGGATCGCAGGATTGGTCTCTTCCGTCAGCGCTGCGGCCTCCAGTGCCTGCGAACCGATTGTTCTCACGGGATTGAGAGAGTTGCCGGGATCCTGCGGCACGAAGCCGATTTCACGGCCGCGAAACGGCCTGAAGCGGCGCTCCGGCAATGCGAGAATGTTCTGCCTGTCGAAAACGACCTGGCCCGTGGCGTTCGCACCGTTGGGAAGAAGCCTCAGCACGGCTTTCGCGATTGTCGATTTTCCAGAACCGGATTCTCCGATGAGGGCAAGGCTTTCGCCGCGCCCGATTTCGAAGCCGACATTATGGACGACCTCCTGCCGCCCGTAGGCAACGGCAAGATTTTCGACCGCGAGGAGGGGCGTCGCGTGTTGTGGAGACGCTGCCACGATCTCGGGAAGGATTGGCGCTGTTTTCAGTGCGATTTGCGAAGCCATCGGCTGATCCTGTTGACAGAGAGGACGGTCACGATCGTAACGAACGCGGGCGCATAAACGATCCAGGGCCATTTGAGGTAGTCCTTGCCGATTGAAATCAGCAGACCCCAGTCGGAAGAAGGCGGAGGGTCGCCGTAGCCGAGGAAGGCGAGGCTGGCGATCACCAGAATGGACTCGCCGAATTGCAGCACGGCCAGTGGCAGCATCGAGCGCGATGCGTTTGGAAGGACGTGTCTCAAAACGATGTAGCGGCGTGAGCCCCCCAGCAGAAAGGACGCCTCCACGAAGGTCGCCTGACGGGTCTTGATGACCTCGGAGCGCGCCACGCGGGCGAAGAAGGCAATCGCCGATATGCCCGTCGCAATCGCCGCATTGATCGTTTCGAAGCCGATGGCCGTGACGATGATGACCGCGAGCAGGAACTTCGGGATGGAGAGCAGCACATCGACAAAACGCGCAAAGACGATATCCACCCAGCCACCGAAAAATCCGGCGAGCAAACCGATCACCCCGCCGATCAAGACGCCGATCACGACAGCGACCAGGGCGCTCGATACGGATGAGGCTGTGCCATAAACCACCCGTGTATAGAGATCGCGCCCGAGATGATCGGTGCCGAACCAGTGCGCAAAGCTTGGCGTAAGAAGCTTGTCGGCCGGAACGCCGTTGATCGGGCTCTGGCTGGTGAACAGTTGCGGCGCGATCGACCAGGCGACGACAATGGCGATGACGAGGAGGGAAAGGGCAACCGTTGCGGTGATGTTGAGAGCTTTCAGCTTCTCGAACGGATTGCTGCCGGAGATCGGGCTGGAGATAAGGCTCATGGTTTGGCCCCCGTTTCAAGGCCAGGTGGCGTGTCGTCGATGGTTGCCAGGCGGCGTTTTCGGCCAACGATAATTTTTACCCGCGGATCGAGCAGCGGATAAAGAAGGTCGGCGATGAGGTTGACGACGACGAACACCACGGCTCCCAGCGAGACGATGGCCTGCAGGACGGGTAAGTCCTGCGTGCTGACGGAGCGCTGTACGAGACTGCCGATACCGGTACGGCCGAACACCGTTTCCGTGATCAGCGAATTGCCCAGAAGTTCGCCCACGGTCAGGGCGGTGACGGTTACGACCGGCAACGAAGCGGGCTTGAGCAGATGTGTCGTGAAAAGCCGTTTCGGCCCGATGCCGCGGCTGCGCGCGACCGCCGCGTAATCCTGCTCCGCTTCATGATCGAGATTGGCGATCAGGACTTCCGCGATCTGTGCGGAAAAAGGTATGCCGATGGTGATCGCGGCAAACAGCGTTGCCCAGAAGCTGTCGGGCTCGATGACCCGGAACAGCCTGAGCTGAAAACCGAAGAGATGGATCAGAAACAGGCCGATGACGAAATTGGGTGTCGACAGGAACAGCGAGGGGAAGGCCCGCAGCAATCCCTGCCCATATCGTTTCGGTACGACCTGCGTGCCATAGGCAACGGCGAAGGCGAGGATCAAGGCGACCGTCAGCCCGGCGGAGGCCAAAACCAGCGTCGATGGCAGTACCTCGGCGATCAGGGTCGCGACGGGTCGATTGGAGCGCATGGAAATGCCGAGATCGCCCGTCAGGAATGCCGACAGGGAGTGCCAGAGCTGCACGATGATCGGCCTGTCCAGCCCCTGTGCAGCAATGATTTCGGCGATCTCCTGTTCCGTAAAGCCGTTCTGCGGGTTGCGCAGAACGCTGGTGATCGGGTCGCCGGGCAAAACGCTGACGACCACGAAGGTGAAGACATAGGCCAGAAGGATGACGACGATCGCCTGGCCGAGCCGCTTTGCGGCGTAGGTTAGGTAGGCATTGCTCATGCCGTCACCTCCTTGACGTTACTCGGTGGGTGCTGGCCTCATTCGGCAATGAACGCTGTGTAATAGCTGGCATAAGCGACACCGTTATAGACTTCGCCCTTCAGCTTCGGCGACTGCACGTAAATGCGCTGAACGATTTGCGTGCGCGGTATGAAATAGCCCTGTTCCAGCAGGTATTTCTGCAGGCTGTCCAGAAGAGGCTTTCGGTCTTCGACGGAACCCGCGCCAGCGATCTTGTCGCGCAGATCGTTGAGCGTTGCATCGCGCTCATCCAGCGCAAACCAGTTCTCGCCATTATTGGCATTGGTCAGGATGCTGGCGACCGTGCCGGCGTCGATGAAGCTGCGGGTGACTTCATATGTGGGAACGGCGGCGCCACCGAATTTGACTTTTTCGCCGTAGGTCACGACATCATAAGCCCTGATATTGACCTTCCATCCTAGTTTGCCAAGCTGCTGGGCAATAAGCTCATCGACGGATTTCGAGGTGGCGAGATAAGGGTTGGAGTGGATCGTCAACTCCAGCGGCTTGCCATCCTTCACCCGAACGCCGTCCGCGCCCTTGACCCATCCGGCTTCGTCCAGAAGCTTCTCCGCCTTGTCGGGGCTATAGGCGAGAAGATCGCTGTGATCCGTAGCGCCCGGCACGTTGCTCTGGATGAACGAGGTCGCAAGCTTCCAGTCCTGCGTATAGACGGTGTCGATGATCTCCTGGCGGTTGATGCCTGCCTGGAGTGCCTGACGCACCTTCACGTCATCATAGGGTTGAAGTTTGGTGTTGACCGCCCAGCCGTTGACAAAGCCGAGATAACGCGGGGTCGCGACGGTGAAGCCTTCCTCCTTGAGCGATTTCAGCTCCTGGGGCGAGGCATTGTAAGCGACATCAGCCTGACCGGACTGAACGGAAGCGACGCGGAGGGATGGCTCCGAAACCAGCTTGTAGGTGATGGTATCGAGATAGGCGGGGCCGGTGTGGCCGACTGCGGCGGGACCCCAATTATAGTCCTTGCGCTTGACCAGAGTGACATGGTCGCCCTCTTTCCAGGACTCCACCACATAAGGTCCGCTGCCGGCGGTCTTGCTGAGGTCAGCCTGCTGGCCGGCGGGCTGGGCGATGCTCTTGGGAGAGATTAGGATGGAGCCGTGATAGCCAAGGGTTGGAATGAAACCGAGCGTGGGCTTCTTGAAGAATACCTTGACCGTCGTGGCATCGACCGCTTCGGCGTGATCGTAGGTCTTGGGGAAGAGGCCGATCGGATTGATCCCCTCGCTCTTGCGGCCGGCGTACCAGATGTCGAGATTGGCAACGACGGCCTTGGCATCAAGCGGTTCGCCATCGGAGAAAGTCACGCCGCTTTTGAGGTGAAGCGTGAATTCCGTTGCGGTGTCGTTCTGCTCCCAACGTTCTGCAATCCATGGGCTGACCTTGCCTTCGGCATCGACGTAAAGCAGCTTGTCCGTCACATGACCCCATATGTGGCCCTGGAAACTGGAGATGGCACTGTTGTTGGGAATCCAGGTGTCGCCCAGCGAATCGATCAGAAATGTGATGTCACCGCCATCGTGCGGCGTGTCCGCAGCAATTGCCGTCAGAGGTGCTGCTGTCGATAAAAACAGCGAGGCCGAAACCGCAAGCGAGGCCGTGAAAAGCAGCCGGCGACGCGACAGGGAGAATGAGAAAGAACGTCTTGTCATGATATGATCCTGAAAAATTCAAAGTTTTTTCGTTGCAATTTCGGCATCCCCTGCGGACGCACATGCGGCTGCCTTCATTGGCATGAGGCATGTCGAACCGTTGCCGCGTCGGCTTTTCAGCCGAGCGGGAGAATGCTTGAGTTTATTGGGTGGTTGGGGTTGGGCGTCGCGAGGGTTAGCGAGCGGCTCCTGGGAGTTCGCTTGGCTGAAGAGCGCGCCCGCTTCTACATATTCCAGTCATGACGCGGTCCCTCGTTGCGGTGTTTATCTTGCCCATAAACTAGCAGCCGGGCGTGAGGGAGAAAGACTGGTTATTCTTTTTCTATCGATTTAGTGAATTATTTTATCGCCATTTTGCCGACTGTTTGGATTGGTGTTTCAGACGCCTTTAAATAGCCGTCTCGCGCCGTTGATTGCAGATGGCCCGGTGCCGAAGATACTGTGTCACGCGGCGCAAATGTCATGGCTTCGAAAATCCTGACCGGCGGTAAGTCGCCGGTGAAAAGCTCAATCTCCACCTTGGCGATCTGGCCGGTCGAACCCTGTGACAGTTTCGAAGTACCGATGTCGCGGGTCAGGATATTGGGATTGCCATGGATGCAGATGGCATTGTCCGCCGCAGAATCCTGTGGTTCGAACCATGCGCCGGTGGCAAGCTGCATCACGCCCGGCATGACGTCTTCACTGATGATGGCGCCGGCGAGACAGCTGCCGCGCGCATTAAAAAGCCTGACGATGTCGCCGTCAGATATTCCACGGGCCGCAGCGTCGGCCGGATGGATACGGACAGGCTCCCGGTCCCTGATCTTGGTCGAACGGCTGAAATCGCCATAGTCCAGCTGGCTGTGCAGACGTTGATATGGCTGATTGCAGACGAGATAAAGGGGATGGAGGCGCGCGTCATCCGGTGTCTCCATTCTTGGCGGATACCAGCGTGGATGACCTTTGCAGTCATCGTAACCGAAGCCCTCGACAGTCTCTGAAAAGATTTCGATCTTTCCTGACGGCGTCGGCAGCGGCTTCGTCCCGGGGTCCCGAAGGAAAGCGCGCGCCGGGCCACCGTTGTCGGGCTTGACGGGAAGAAGCAGTTCCCCCCGTTCCCAGAAGGTTTCAAAGTCCGGCGCATCGTGGTCGCCCGCCGCAAGCGCCTGACGGGTCGTTTCGCACAGGAAGGCGAGCCATTCGCCGCTGCTGCGGTTTTCGGTAAAGGCCTCGAACCGGCCAAGTTCGCGCGCAATCCCGGCGAATATCTCATAATCGTCGCGTGCCTCGCCGACGGGGGCGATCAGCCGCTTCATGGCGATCATCAGGGGATCGCGATCGGCAGCGCCGATGTCGTCACGCTCAAGCGTGGTCGTGGCGGGCAGCACGATATCGGCATGTCGCGCAGTCGAGGTCCAGGCCGATTCGTGGACGATGACCGTTTCGGGGCGCCGGAAAGCGGCCCGCAACCGGTTGATATCCTGATGATGATGGAATGGATTGCCGCCTGCCCAATAGACGAGCCGGATGTCGGGATAGCGAAGCGTGTGGCCGTTGTAATGAAACTCGTCGCCGGGATTGAGCAACATATCGGCGATGCGCGCGCAGGGAATATAGTCCGGCACGGGGTTTTTGAACTGCTGCAGCGTTGGCAAGGGAACGGCGAGAAGGTTCTTGCCGATATTGCCCAGCGCGCCGAGGGAGTAGGAAAATCCGCCGCCATCCAGTCCGATCTGGCCGAGCATGGCGGCAAGGACAATGCCCATCCACACCGGCTGCTCGCCATAGTCAGCCCGCTGCAGTGAATGGCTGACCGTGATCAGGGTTCTCGAACTGGCCATCCTGCGCGCCAGCTTGCGGATCGTCTCCGGGGCGATGTTACAGATCGTGGCCGCCCATTCCGGGCTTTTGTGCTGTCCGTCCTCCCTGCCAAGAAGATAGTTTTCGAACCGGTCATATCCAACCGTATAACGCTCCAGAAACGTCCGGTCGTGCAGCCCTTCCGTGACGAGGACGTGCGCAAGCCCGAGCATCATCGCCACGTCCGTGCCGGGAGTTATGGAAAGCCACTCGGCATTCACATCACTGGGAAAATCGTCTGCCAGCGGGCTGATAAATGTGAAATGCGCGCCGCGAGCCCTCGCGCCGGCCAGTTTCTGCCGGACGGTGTGCGTGCTGATCCCTCCACCATGGACATCGGCGTTCTTGATCGCCATCCCGCCGAAGGCAAGCACCAGCTCGCTGCTGCGTTCGATCGCATCCCAGGTCACGCTCTTGCGGTCGAAGCTGTCATACGGTCCAAGCACATGGGGGATTATCACCATGGCCGCACCGGAACTGTAAGTATTGACGGACCGGACATATCCGCCAAGGACATTCAAAAAGCGGTGAATCTGGCTTTGCGCATGATGAAACCGGCCGGCACTCGACCAGCCGTATGAGCCGCCGAACACGGCGCTCGGGCCATGATCGCCATAGACTCGTCCAAGTTCATCCGCGACCAGCTTCGTCGCTTCGGCCCAGCTGACCTCGACGTACTCGTCAGCGCCGCGTCGCTGCGCGTGGTCGGTCTCGCGGTCAAGCCAGCCCCGCCGGACGGCAGGCCGTCTGATGCGAACGAGGCTGTCGGCAATTGCCGGAAGATTGCCCAGCAGCGGTGAGGGATACGGGTCACCGGGATGGGGCGCTATCTCCAGTCGCCCATTTGCAAGCCGCCCGGAGAATGCCCCCCAGTGGGAACTGTGCGTTTTGAAGGAATTCATCGCATGGCCTCACGATCATCGACTGCAAAGTGGCAATTCTAGTTCGGCAGGATTTTCCCCGGATTCATGATGCCGGCGGGATCGACCGCATGTTTGATGAGCGCCATCAGATCGACCGCGTCACCATGTTCCTCGCGCAGATAAGCGATCTTTCCGGTGCCGACGCCGTGTTCGCCGGTCGAAGTGCCGCCGACAGACAGCGCGTATCGCACCATCTTCTTGTTGATGGCCGCCACTTCGCCGAGTTCTTCCGCATTGTCGGGATCGACTGCGAAGACGACATGATAATTGCCGTCGCCGACATGGCCGAGGATAGCCGCCGGTACGCTGCAATCTTTCAGAAGTTCGCGTGTCTTCAATATGCAATTGCTGAGCTGCGAGACCGGAACACAGACATCCGATGACCAGCCTTTGGCGTTTGGTCTCTGCGATACGACGGCATAAAACGCGTTATGCCTCGCTTTCCAGAGACGATTGCGTTCTTCGGGCGCATTGGCCCACTCGAAATCCCTGCCGCCATGGTCTTCCACGATGGCGGATACCATATCGACCTGCTCCTGAACGCCGGCGGGCGAGCCATGAAACTCGAAAGCCAATGTGTCCTCGATCTTCAGGTCCAGCCCGGAATAGGCGTTGACGGCCCTGATCAGGCCACGGTCCATCAGCTCCATGCGAGCGACGGGGATGCCAAGCTGCACGACCTGAATGGCAGCCGCCACCGCCTGTTCGACGCTCTCGAAAGAGCAGAGCGCCGCCGAGATGGTTTCCGGAATTCCGTAGAGACGAAGCGTTATTTCGGTGATGATCCCCAGTGTTCCTTCCGAGCCCACGAACAGCCGCGTCAGGTCATATCCGGCGGAAGATTTTCTGGCGCGGCCGCCGGTTCTGATGATCTGGCCGGTCGGCAGTACCACGGTCAGCCCGAGCACGTTTTCCCGCATCGTTCCATAGCGGACGGCATTGGTGCCGGAAGCGCGGGTTGCGGCCATGCCGCCAATCGAGGCATTTGCGCCGGGATCGATGGGAAAGAACAATCCCATGTCGCGCAGATATGTGTTCAACTGCTCCCGCGTTACGCCGGCCTCAACCGTGCAATCCAGATCATCACTGCTGATACGGACGATCTTCGACATGCGAGACAGGTCGATCGAGACCCCGCCATTCAGAGCCGTCAAATGCCCCTCAAGCGATGTGCCGGCGCCGAAAGCGATGACGGGCACGCCTTCCGCCGCACATAGTCGAACGATCTCGGACACTTCGGACGTGGTTTCGGCGAAAGCGACCGCATCGGGAAACACGGCAGCATGATGCGCTTCGCCGCGCCCATGCTGCTCGCGCAGTGTCAGTGACGTTGAAAGACGTTCCCCGAGGAGATCCCGCAGGGATTGGAGGAGAGGAGGTGACAGGTCAGGCATAAAAAGATTCCACGGGAACCTGGCAGCAGAATGCTGCCACAGATTTCAAACATTGAAGGTGAAGCGCCCCGCCCGGCAAAACGCCGGAACTGTCTCCGCCGTCTGGCGGCGATATCAGGCGGCGAGCTTTTCGCCCCTGAGATGACGCTCGAGGAACGGAAGGCTGTCCTGCCCCCAGTAGAGTTCATCCTGATAGCGATAGGTCGGCACCCCGAACACACCGGCTGTCCTGGCCGCTTCGAAGCTGGCCTTTTGCAACGCCGCAACTGCATCGCTTTGGCCATGCTCATCGAGGGCTGCAGCATCAAAGCCGGCGGCTGTCGCAATTGCCCGCCGGACGTCCGCCTTGCCGATGTCTTCACCGCGAACCCAGAAGGCCTCCTGAAGCGCAACTGCCAGCTTCAGCCAGTCCTCGCCCGCTTCGATCGCCGCGGCAACCATCAGGCCGGCCGGTGCGGGATCCGAGAGAGCGGCGCGATTGTCGAAATTGAGCACTTTTCCGCGTAATGCCGCCCAGCGCTTCAAGTCCCTGATCCAGTAGGCACGTCTGGCCTCCGGCCGGTTTCGTGAATAAATGCCGCCATTTTCCTCGATCAGCGGAATGACATGGGGGCGGATCGTGGCACCCTGTTCTTTCGCCAGCGCAGCAAACGGCTCAAGACCGATAAAGGCCCAGGGAGAGCCGATACTGAAAAAATAATCGATCGTCTTTGTCATCGTCTGCTGCTTTCAGTTGGATTGATTGGTGGAAGTGGCCGTATCGAAGACGGAGAGAGCACAGTCACGCGCAATCAGCACCGCTTTGGGATCCCGTCCGACGGCGACGGTCGCCAGGGCTCCTTCGTAGAGAAGCGAAAGATGGGCGGCGGCAATCTCCACTGTGCTGCCGGCCCTTGCGAGGACAGCGGCAAACACATCCCTGACCTTCGCCTTATGGGCGCGTGCGACGAACACGACGCGCTCGGATTCGCCATGTTCCGCGACCGCAAGAGCGAAGGCGCAGCCGCGAAAATCCGGGCTGTCGGCCTTTTCGTGGAGCTGATCGAAGATCGTCCGGAGATGCTCCTTCGGAGCCATATCCGCATCCAGTACCTTTTGAAGCGAATAGATCACCCGCTCATGACGCGCTTCCAGATAGGCCGCAACGAGATGATCCTTCGACGGGAAATGTCGATAGAGCGTCGCCTTTGCAACATTCGCCTCTTCGATGATCCGATCTATGCCAACGGCCCGGATGCCTTCGCGATAGAAGAGCGTGCCGGCGGCGGTGAGAATATGGTCTGATATGGCTTCTCTCATTCTATCTTTTCACACTGTCGTTTCATAAATCGAGCTGCCACGGGTTGCGGTCATGAAGGGGCGGCAGGATTGGCATGTGCCGCCCGGTCCGGGGTGGCGAGGAGAGACGTGATCGCATCCAGTGGCAGCGGCTTTGAAAACCCGCCCTGATGCGCCAGTTTTCCGGCAAGCGTTTGAACGGCTTCGTTATAAGGCGTCGGAACGCCGTGAAGCCGGCCCAGCAAAACGATTTCGCCGTTGAGGAAATCCACTTCGCTCGATGCACCGCGTTTGAAGCTTTGCCATGTCGATTGCTGGCCCGGGTGAATGCCGCTGTTTGGCGCAACGTGCCAGTTCGAGATGTCGACGGTTCGCTCTGAGGGTGAGGCAAGCGTATAACCCGCTGCATCCAGCACATGGCGGGCCTCATCCACCAAAGCCGCACTGATCCTGTCGTTCAGATCCGCCGGCCCGTCGAAAAGTTCCAGGGCATTGCGAACGTTGTGGAGGAGCTTCGCTGATTTCCACCGGCGGATATCGTCGCTCGCCTCGGCCAGATATCCCGCCCTGTTCAGGTCTGCCGTGACCTGCGTGGTCACGTCATCCTGTCCGCGCGGAAAACGCCCCACGGTCACGATGCCCAATTGCGGCTCGCCACCGACCACTACCTTGCCGGTTTCCGTGAACCGCGCCGGTGTCAGAATGCTTGCACCATAAACCCTGGAAAATGTTCTCAGCGCATTTGCTTCGGTAGCTAGTCCATTTTGAAAAGTCACGATGGGAAGGTTTGTCGCAGCCGGCGTCGTCGTGTTCGAGACACTCTGCCAGGACCAGAAGGCAAGTGCGCTGACGGCATCCTGAGCTTTCACCGTGAGTAGGAGGATATCATCCCGCGTCAATTCAGGAAGATCCGCCAGGTCGAAAACCCTGAGATCGATTTGCCGCGTCTCCGAAGGGCGCTGAAAGGTAAGGCCATGTTGCCTGATATGACTGATCTGCGCGCCTCGTCCGAAAAGCGCATAGTCAATGCCGGAAAGTGCAAACTGTGCTGCAAGGCTTGCGCCCACCGCACCGGCGCCGATGATAACGTAACGTGGCATCTGTTGTTTCTCGTCTTTTTTTTACGCCGCGGATGTTCCGGAGGGCGTCGGCTAGTTGGCGGTCTGTGCGGGCGGCAATTGAGGACGGTGGTAGACGCGGTTCAAAATTATTCTGAAGCGGATCGTAAAGCCTGCCCACGGTGCAAAGGAAGACCGGTCATTCTATATCTACTAATTTTATAGAAAATCAGTTCCCGAAATCAGCGATTTCGGGAGAGATCGCGCTGCCACCAGCCGGCATTCGTTGTAGCCGGGGCAGGATAACATCGCCATTCTATGCCGGAAGCCACCCTGAGGTTGGCCGGAATGCATCAGGCGGGGGAACAATGGGCAGGATCAGCTGCGAGGTCACGGCTTTGCCGACATCACCTCCCTGCCGAGGAGAGCGCCTCCTTTACCGCCAAAGCCGCCATGGCCAGTGCGGCATCGCGGGTTCTCGCCGCCGCGACAAACCGGCCGTTATGGCAGAAGCTCGCGCCTTCGACGCCACACACCGCCTCCAGATCCTTGTCCGTCAGGCCGGCCCAGGCCGCCGGCAGGTCCGCACGCAGCTCAAAGCCCTCATCCGCGCGGCGGATACCGGTCAGGCACCAGTCGTTGTTGCGCGGGTGAACGACAAAGAGCAGATGGTCGGCGCCCGACTTCACGATGGCGGGCCGAAACGGCATGCCCATCGGCAGTTCCAGAATATGCCCTTCGCCGGCATCGACGATAGCCTGCTTCACCAGCGCTTCGGCCCGCAATTTTGCGGCGCTGTTGGCGATCTTTGCTTCGACGAAGCTGCGGGCAACGGCCAGCGCCGCATGGAAACTGCGATTGTCCGCTTCGGGATCGGTCTCGTCGAAAACAGGTTTCAGCGTTTCCAGCAAGACAGGCAGGGTCAGCCCGGCAAGCGGGCCGGCGATGGACGGGCTGAGCGCACCATTGTCGACCAGGTCGACCGGCAGCACAAAGCTGGTATCGAAAGCAGCATGGACGACTTCGATATGATCTTCCGGTACCCCGAAGGCGACGAGATAGTCACGGCCGAAGTGCTTCCAGATCAGGCCGAACGAACTGTATGGCTGGCCGTCCTCCCGCAACGGTGCGCCGCGCTGGTGGTGGTCAAAGGCGCCTTTTGCCGCATCGTAGACGCCGCCCACATCATAGATGATGCGGTCTTCGCCGGGGGTGATCCATTCGGGCGCCCTGCTGCGGATGAGACGCGCCTGCGGGAACAGCCGGGTGAGTACGACGCTGGACAGAAGTTCGTCGGCATGGAAGCCACCGGAATGGGTGACGAGGAAGTCCGGGATCATGTCGGGATACGCCTTGTTGCTTGCGGAAGGTCCGGCTGGAAAACTGGGCACCTGATACCTGTTGCCGGACGCCATCTCAACCCGCCATTCGCCAAAGAGATCAAAAGCAATGGCATGCCTTACCCTCGTTTTGCGGCAGCTATTTCAATCCGCTGAGGTATGTTTCTCCCCCGTCAGATTTCGCCGATTGCCTCACGATTCATTTCAACGCATTATTTTCCGGCAGTACCCGCTGCATTGGTTTTCATTTGATTGAACCTATGGAGGAACAAATGGAAGGTGCACCTGTACGTTTTCGCGCTCTCGAGGATTGTGAGGCTTCGGGCATTCCCATTCCTGCCGGTCCCTATGTCGGGACGGAGAAAATCCATGAAGAGGACGACCAGCCGTTCGTAAAAATCTTTCGATACAGTCTCGATGTGTCGGGCGAGGGGCAACGGCTTGACGTTACGCCGCTGGTGGAACTAGGCAAAATCACCGTCGTTCGGCAAAGCTCTCTCTGACGCCATCATTTTTGTTGGTCGGGAGCGTTGCATATTTCGATATGCCGCCAATCAGAAACTCTCCTCGCGGAGGGTTTCTTTTTGCCCACGTTCACTCGGCTTGCGCAAACGGGAATGGTTGAAGCGGTGCCGCAATCTCTGCCAATGCAGCACCCTTTTGAGCGTCGCATGCCAGCTTTACTCAACCTGCTCCGGCTGAGTCTTCTCGTCTTGATCGTCTATTGAAGACATTCGTGGAACGTCTGGGACAGCTTTCTCAGATTGCGTGAATGCCGGCCTGAGCAGGCGACCTGTCTGCACGAAGGCGAAGCCGCCCAAGACGTCGCGGTGCAGCAAATTGTCAGCACTTGCATATCCCGGGTAACACTTCATTTAGTGATTTTGTGAAATCTAAAATACGCAGGTTCCAAGGTTTCATCGGCGGAGCCGGTAGAACAAGCGGAGCCACCTCGAGCTGCCTGACGGCGGCTGGAAAAAGGCGCCGCTTGTCGCCCTATGAGGAGGGGCAACAGCTACCCGCGATGTTTCATCATATTTTCCCTGGCCTCCCGCAAGGGGGGCTGGAGAATGCTTGCCTTGGGGCCATTCATGTCTTTCCTGAACAATACCAAGATAAAAACGAAGGTCGTTTTTGTCATCTCGCTGATGAGCCTGATGTCGCTTTCCGGAATAAGCTACGTCAGCCTGCAATATAAAAACACCGACAACGTCTATAGTGATTTCATCGCCCATGAAGCCCTTGCTGCGGTTCTGAACGCCAGAACCAGCGGGAACCTCAATGCGCTCGGCATGCAGATGCTTCGCGCCAGCCTTAACGACCCGGCCAGTGGCGATTTCGAAGCCGCCGTCAAAACCTTCCGAGCCGACCGGAAGCAACTCGAGGAACGTCAGAACAAGATCATGGAGCTGGTGCCGGCGCGCACGGATGCCGCCCGCGATATCCTCAAGGGTGTTGTCGAAGTCGAAGAGATCGGCAATCAGGTCATCGCCCTCATGCAGGCAGGGCAACGTGCCGAAGCGCAACAGATGGCGCTGAACGTGCTTCGAAAAATCGCCGAAGTCTCGCCGAAGATCAGCGCCGGCAATGAGCAGCTTATCCAGGTGATGAATGAGGGGAGAGAACGCCTGACAGCCAGCACCAATACGACGATCTGGATGGGCCTGATTACGCTCGCGCTCGTTTCTCTGGCTGTGATCGCCCTTGGCCTGCTTATTTCCTCCCGAGGTATCACCACTCCGATTGCGCGGCTTCGCGCGCGCATGGAATCGCTGGCGGCCGGTGATACGGCCACCGAAATTGCCGGAATGGATCGCAGGGATGAGGTTGGCCAGATGGCCGCCACGGTTCAGGCATTTCGTGAAAGCGCAATCGAGCGCCTACGGCTTGAGAATGAAACGGAGGCCAACCGGTCGACGTCGGAAAAGGACCGGATCGAGCGCGAGAAACAGAAGGCGAGGGAAGCTGCGGACGTACAGTTTGCCGTCGACAATCTTGCCACGGCCCTTTCGAAGATCGCCCAGGGTGACGTTACTTACCGGATCGTTCAGCCATTCGTCTCCAGCCTTGACGGTATCCGTGGTGATTTCAACCGGGCTGCGGAACAGTTGCAGTCGACCTTGAGCCAGGTGGCGCAGAATGCGCGCGGCATCGACGCCGGAGCCAATGAGATCAGATCTGCGGCAGACGATCTGGCGCGGCGCACGGAGCAGCAGGCGGCGGCCGTTGAAGAGACTGCGGCTGCGCTGGAAGAGATCACCACGACGGTAAAAGACGCCACGAAACGGGCGCAGGAAGCGGGCCACCTCGTCGGCCGCGCAAAAGTCGGCGCTGAAAAGTCCGGAGAGGTGGTGCAGCAGGCCGTCGCCGCAATGGAACAGATCGCGACATCCGCCAATGAGATTTCCAACATTATCGGCGTGATTGACGAGATCGCGTTCCAGACGAACCTTCTGGCGCTGAATGCAGGCGTGGAAGCAGCCCGTGCGGGTGAGGCGGGCAAGGGTTTTGCCGTCGTCGCGCAGGAGGTTCGCGAACTGGCGCAGCGCTCCGCCGGTGCCGCCAAGGAGATCAAGAACCTGATCACCACATCCAACGGTCAGGTTCAGCAGGGCGTGCAGCTGGTTGGTGAAACCGGCAAGGCGCTGGAGCTTATCGTGACGGAGGTGCAGGAAATCAACCGGCACGTTGCCGCCATCGCGGAATCGGCACAGGAGCAATCCTCCGGTCTCCAGCAGATCAATACGGCCGTGAACCAGATGGACCAGGACACCCAGAAGAACGCCGCGATGGTGGAAGAAAGCACTGCCGCCAGCCACGGGCTCGCCCGCGAGGCGTCTTCGCTCAACCGGCTGATCGCCCAGTTCAAACTGTCCGAAGGCGCCTTCAGCGAGGCCGCTGCACCCGTGCGTTCGGCGTCACCCGCCGACAGGCCGGCGGTTTCTCCCGCCCGCGCTCTGGGCGGCAGGATCAAGGCTGCGTTCGCCGGCAATGCCGCGTTGAATACCGCGTCGGATAATTGGGAGGAGTTTTGATCCTCGCCCTGCTACGCCTTCCTCGACTGAGGCGCTGAAAGCATCGCTTGAGACATTGGCACCGGGATCGGGGTTTTGGACCCTGATCACGGTGTTCTGCTTTCGGGCAATACGAGACCGGAATTTCCATCCCTCTACGTGCCGGCATGGTCGTCAAGCCGGTTCGGGCGTGACCGGTTTTCCGATCCACTCACCAGCGAAACTTAGACGTCCAGGTAGGACAAGATGGTTGCCGCGACGTCGGATGCCTCTTGTGTCTCACTTGAAGTGTCCACCGATGCGGTGGTCTCACCTGCATTGTTCTGGGTCGAAGCCGTCTGCTCGGTGGTTGAGATGATGGAGGCGATATCCTGGACAGAGCTGTTGGTGGTCTTGGCGCTATTCAAGGCCGTGACCTGCGCCGATGTCATGGCGGCGACCTGACCTGGCGTGAAAGCCGCAGCCTGGGATGTCGTCAAGGCAGCGAGCGTACCGGTGCTCAATCCCGAGATCGCGCTCGAACTCAAGCTGAGGATTTGCTCGTTGGAGAATGTTGTAAGGTCGTCGCCGCCAAGCGCGGCTGCCTGTATCGAGGTAAGGACGCTGACCTGCGATAGTGACAGCGCTCCGATCTGTGCAGAGCCCATTGCCGCCACCTGGCCGTAGCTCAGCGAGGCCACCTGGCTTGTCGTCAAAGCCGCGATCTCCTGAGAAGACAGGGATGCCACGACGGTGGTGGACAGTCCCTTGATCGCCGTCGAACTGATGGCAGCGAGTTCCCCGGTCGAGAATGTTTCCAGATCCTCCTTCGTCAACCCCGCAAGTCCGGCCGAACTGAGTGCGGCGATCTGGCTGGTGGAGAGCGTTTCGATCTGGTCCTGGCCAAGGGCATTGATCTGGTCGCTGGTCAATCCGGCGACGCCAGCCGTACTCAGGGCTGCAACCTCGGCTGTGGAAAGAGCGGCGATAAACTCCGTGGACAGTCCCCTTATCGCGCTTGAGCCAATCGCAGCGAGTTCCTCCGTCGAGAAGGTTTCCAGCATCTCCGCAGACAGGCCCTTAAGCGCATCCGAACTCAACGATGCTATCTGACGGGTGGATAATGCCTGGACCTGTTCCGTGTTCAGGGCGCTGGCCTGCGCGCTGCCGAGGCCTGCAACCGCCTTGGCATCCAGGGCCGCTATCTGGCTTACGGAAAGGGCGGCGATGTCGGCCGTATCCAGGGCTGCAACCTGTTTGGAGGTGAGGGCGCCGATCTGGGCATTGGTCAGCGCATTCATCTGACCGGTGCCGAGCGCCGCGATCTGGTCAGTGGTGAGGCCCGGTACTGCGGCTGCACCCAAGGCGGCGATCTGCGCTGTCGTCAACGAAGCGATCGTTGCTGTCGACAGGCCAGAGACCGCGTTCGAGTTGATGGCAGCCAGCTCGGCGGCGGTGAACGTATCGAGATCATCGGCGCCGAGGGCCGCAATCTGTTTCGAACCGAGAGCTCCGATCTGAGCGCTGGTGAAAGCCTCGACCTGAGCGGTGTTGAGGGACGTGATCTGATCGGTGGTAAGGCCCGCCGCACCCACAGTGCTGAGGGCGGCGATCTGGGCTGCGGAGAGCGACGCGATGCCGGCTACGCTGAGAACCGCAACCTGCCTGGAGGTGAGGGCGGCGATCTGGGCGCTGGTGAAAGCCTCGATCTGACCGGTGCCGAGGGCCGCGATCTGGTCGGTGGTCAGACCGGGTAGCGCCGCCGTGCCCAGGGCGGCGATCTGGGCTGTCGTCAGCGACGCGATTGCTGCGGTCGACAGGCCCGAGATCGCACTCGAGCTGATGGCGGCAAGCTCGGCGGCGGTGAATGTATCAAGGCCACCGGTATTGAGGGCTGCAATCTGTTTTGCGCTGAGAGCACCGATCTGGGCACTGGTGAAGGCTTCAACCTGAGCGGTGTTAAGGGCCGCGATCTGATCGGTGGTCAGGCCCGCTATGCCCGCTGTGCTGAGGGCGGCTATCTGGCTTGCCGAAAGCGAGGCGATACTGGCCACGCTGAGAGCCGCAACCTGTTTGGAGGTGAGGGCACCCACCTGGATACTGATCAGGGCGTCCACCTGATCGCTGGTCAGGACGGCAACCTGTCCGGTGTTCAGCCCACCAATGCCGGACGAACTCAACGCTGCGATCTGAGCCGAGCTCATCGACGCTATGGTTTCCGTTGACAGGCCGGGGATGGCATTGGAACTGATCGCAGCGATGTCCTTGGTCGAAAACGTTGCGATATCGTCCGTACTCAGGACCGCAATCTGTTTCGAGCTTAGAGCACCGACCTGGGTATCGGTCAAAGCCTCGACCTGAGTGGTGTCGAGGGCCGCGATCTGGTCGGTGGTCAGGCCCGTTATGCCCCCCGTGCTGAGGGCGGCTATCTGGCTTGCCGAAAGCGAGGCAATGTCAGCCACACTGAGAGCCGCAACCTGTTTGGACGTGAGCGCAGCGATCTGGCTATTGGTCAGGACATCCACCTGATCGCCAGACAAGGCGGCGACCTGCCCGGTGCTCAGTGCCCCAATGCCCGCCGTACTCAGCGCTGCGATCTGCGCTGTCGTCAGCGACGCTATGGTTTGTGTGGACAAGCCCGGGATGGCATTCGCACCGAGTGCGGCAATGTCCTTGGTCGAGAATGTTGCGATATCGTCCGAACCCAAGGCCGCGACCTGTGCCGAGCCGAGGGCGCCGACCTGGGCGCTGGTCAAGGCCTCGACCTGCGCTGTACTCAACGCGGCAACCTGCCCGGTGCTCAGCGCCCCAATGCCTGCCGTACTCAGTGCGGCAATCTGAGCTGTCGTCAGGGAGGCGATGGTCTGTGCGGACAATCCCGCGATCGCACTTGAGCTGATCGCGGCGATGTCCTTGGTGGAGAATGTCGCAATGTCGTCCGCGCTCAAGGCCGCTATCTGTTTGGAGCTGAGAGCGCTCACCTGGGCGGTGGTCAAGGCTTCGACCTGGGCGATGCTCAAGGCGGCGATCTGCGCGGTGCTCAAGGCACCGATGCTCTGTATATTCAGCGCGGCAATCTGGGCTGTCGTCAGGGAGGCGATGGTCTCTGTCGACAGTCCAGGGATCGCGCCCGAACTGATTGCGGCGATGTCCTTGGTCGTGAATTTCGCTAAATCGTCCGTCCCCAGCTGCGAAATCTGCGTGGAACCGAGATTGACGATCTGCGCACTCGTCAGGGCTTCGGCCTGGCTGGTGCTGAGGGTCGCCAGTTGCTGCGAACTTAGTCCCGCAATGCCCGCGGCGCTCAGGGAAGCGATCTGGAGTGTTGAAAGAGCCGCTATGTCGTCTGTGCCCAAGGTGGCGATTTGTGCCGAGCTCAACCGCGCCATCTGTTTGGTCGACAGCCTGGAAACCTGATCGGTGCTGAGGGTGGCGATCTGGCCGGTCGAAAGTCCCAGTATGCCGGAGGTGCTCATTGCCGCAAGCTGGGCCACGGAAAGCGATGCTATATTGTCCGTGCTCAATGCCGCAATCTGTCCCGAGCCGAAAGCCGCGATCTGGGCCGTGGTCAGGGCCGCGAATTGATCGACGCTCAGGGCTGCAACCTGATCGGTGGTCAGACCCTTGATGCCCGATGTGCTCAACATGGCGGTTTGGCTGGTGGACAGGGCGGCCACATCGGTGCCCAGGGCGGCAACCTGTGCCGCGCTCAACGCCTTGATCTGCGCGGTGGACAGAAGGCTGACCTGATTGCCGCTCAGGGCTTCGATCTGATCGGAAGTCAGGCCGGCAACCGCACTGGTGGTCAGGGCGCCGATCTGAGCCGTGGTCAAGGCTGCGATAACATCCGTGTTCAAGCCCGCCATGGCTTTATTCGTGATCGCTGCGATATCGGCGGTCGAAAATGTTGCCAGATCCTCGATTCCAAGGGCTGCGAGCTGCGTTGCACTCAGGGATTTCACCTGCGCCGGGGACAGGGCTTCGACCTGCTCGGTGCTTAAAGCCTCGATCTGATCGGCCGTCAGGCCGGCAATGGCGCTGGTGGTCAGGGCGGCGATCTGGGCGGTGGTCAGCGCCGCGATTGCGTCCGCGCTCAGGCCGGACATGGCTTTACCCGTGATCGCCGCAATATCGGCGGTGGAGAATGTTGCTATGTCCTCCGCGCTCAGGGCCGCAAGCTGTGTCGAACTCAGCAACTTCACCTGTGCCGAGGACAGGGCCTCGACCTGCTGCGTGCTGAAGGCTTCGATCTGGTCGGCTATCAGGTTTGCGACCACGCCGGTGCTGAGGGCAGCAATCTGAGCGGTTGACAGGGCCTCGATCTGAGCGGCGCTCAAGGCCTGGAATTGCGCCACACCGAGGGCGTTCATCTGGGCCGTCGTCAATGCGGCGATCTGCTCTTTGGTGAGCGTGTTGATCGTCTCCGTGCCCAGACGGGGCAAGGCTTTGCTCGTGATCTCCGCGATATCAGCGGTTGAGAATGTCGCGATGTCCTCCGCGCTCAGGGCCACGAATTGTGCCGCGCTCAGCGACCTCACCTGTTCCGGCGAGAGGGCTTCGACCTGGCTGGTGCTCAAGGCGGCGATGTGCGTCGTCTTGAGTGCGGCAATCTGGGCCGTCGTTAATGCGGCGATCTGGGCGGTGCTCAGGGTTTCGATCTGGTCGATCGTCAGACCGGCAATCGTGCTTGCGCTGAGGGCGGCGATCCGATCCGGGCTAAACGCAGCGATTGCCTCGGTGCTGAGGCCCGGCATGGCCTTGACGGTAATCGCCGCGATGTCGGCGGTCGAGAATGGCGCTATATCGTCTGTGCCGAGAGCAGCGAGTTGCATCGAGCTCAGCACTTTGATCTGCGCCGGCGACAGGGCTTCGGCCTGATCCGGGCTCAGGACCGCGATCTGGTCGGTTGTCAGGCTCGCAACGGCGCTCGTGTTCAGCGCCGCGATCTGATCCGGGGTCAGCCCTGCGATCACCTCCGTGCTCAGGCCCGGCATGGCCTTGCTCGTGATCGCCGCGATATCGGCGGTTGAGAATGTCGCTATATCTTCCGCGCTCAGGGCGGCGATTTGCGTGGCATTGAGGGCGCGCACCTGAGATGAGGTCAAAGCCTCCGCCTGTTCCGTCGTCAGGGCATGAAGCTGGGTGGTGGTGAGCGCGGAAACCTGGCTCGAATTCAGGCTCTTGATGGCGTACTGATCGAGAATATTGAGCTGATCCAGCGTCAGGCCAACGATGGCGCCCTGCGAAATGGCGCTCAATTGTTGGGAGTTGAGGACTTTGACATCCTCCACATCCAATGCCGCGATCTGAGCCGACGAGAGCGCCTTGATCTGCGTTGTGGAAAGCGACGCCACGTCGTCGGTTGTCCAGGCTGCGACCGCCTCTGTCGAGAGATATCTGATCTGATTGACGTTCAGGGAAGAGATGATCGACGTCATGTCTGAAAAATCCTAAAGTCCAGCCCAACAGGTGGATTTTCTGCCGAAGCACCGGAAGGGCGTCGGTTATGCAGGTCCACCACTTTTCAGATGTTGAGTACGCAATCGGGCTTGCCTGAACCTGAAGTTGCTACGCTTCAGCCGATTTCCCTTTTCAGTGCCACCAAAGCGTCAGTCGCTGTGCCGTGCTGGAAAAACGTTGACGAGCTTCGGCAAAGCCGCAGGTTTGAGCCTCCTGCATTTATGGAGAACGCGACGGTTTCGTCTCAGAGGGGCGAATGCACAAATGCCGGCATGGGAGCGCCCTCGGATCGCCTGGCGAGATAGAGGCGGGCAGTCTCAAGCGCCTCCCGAATGGTCACATCCATGTCGAGATAACGATAGGTCCCAAGCCGTCCGACAAAGGTGACCGAGGCTTCCCGTTCGGCGCGTGCCACATAATCGGCAAGCTGTTCTTTGTCCTCGATCAGCCGGATGGGATAATAGGGAATGTCCTGCGGGCCGCATTCGCGAGAGAACTCCCGGTAGCAGACGGAACCGGCATGGTCTTCCCATGGAGAAAAATGCTTGTGCTCGGTGATGCGGGTAAAGGGCACCGACACGTCGCCGTAATTCATCACCGCGCAGCCCTGGTAATCGCCGCCATAGGTGAAACGCTCGAAGTCGAGCGTCCGATATGCCAGACGGCCGAATTCGAAATCGAAATAGCCGTCAAGCGGGCCGGAATAAAAGACGTGCCCGGCGGCTGGCGCTTCGGCGCGGTCAAAGCGCGTGCCGAGCGTGACTGTGATATTGGGGTGATCGAGAATGCGCTCGATCATGTCCGTATAGCCGGTTTCCGGCATGCCCTGATATTTATGGAAGAAGTAGTTGTCGTCGTAATTGAAGCGCACGGGCAGGCGTTTCAGGATGGAGGCCGGCAGTTCCGTCGGTGAGCAGCCCCATTGCTTCTCGGTATATCCCTTGAAGAAGGCTTCGTAGAGATCGCGGCCGACAAAGCGCAGCGCCTGCTCCTCGAAGGTCTGTGGATCGGTAATAGACTTGTCGGCCTTTTCCTCGATGAAGGCTTTCGCTTCATCGGGCCGGAAATTCTTGCCGAAGAACTGGTTGATCGTGTGCAGATTGACCGGGAGGGAATAGACCTGTTCGCCGCTCGTCGTTTTCACACGGTTCTTGTAGGGCATGAAGGTCTGGAAACTGTTGACATAGTCCCAGACCTCCCTGTCGTCGGTATGGAAAATATGCGGGCCGTAGACATGCACCATGACGCCGGTTTCGCCATCGCGTTCGGTGTGGCAATTGCCGGCAATGTGATCGCGGGCGTCGATGATGTCGACCCTATGGCCCGCCAGTGCAAGCTCGCGGCCGATGACCGCGCCGGAAAGCCCGGCACCCACAATGACAATTTTTTCGTCCGCGATCATTGGTAAGTCAGCCCTGTTCATACGTCGCCCTGCGGGCGGTCAAGATTTGCTGGGAGGTATCTTTTAGTGCCTGGCGCGGTCGGTGCCGTTCGCTCCCGCGCTCAATTGTCCGGTTTCTGCCAGAGCCGGCGGTCATAGGGGATTGGCGCATAATCGTGCCATTGCCTCAGCTTCTTCAGGTAACGCTCGCGATAGCTCTGCTCATCTTCAAACTCGATGTTTTCGAGCAGGGCTTCGACGCCGGCTTCATAATAAATATCGAGATTGCTGAGATCGGGCACCGGCGTCTCGCCGCGCTCGCACTCGCCCTGCATTTGCCAGAACAGCTCTTCCAGACGCCGCGCCAGGGCGGGAATATCGCGCAGGACGCTTGTTTCGCGTTGGCGGGCAATCGATTCCCTGACCTCAAGGAGGCTCTTGCGGTCGCGTTCGAAACCGATGGCGCGGGCGACATAATCTTCCGGTGAAGAGCAGATCATTTCCGGCACACCCGCCGCGGTGACGATGCTGCCGCAGAAGCGCGCGGCAAAGGTCTTGCCGGACATGGTAAGGACGGGCAGGCCGGATGTTATCGCATCCGATGCCGTGGAGTGCGCGCCATAGGGGAATGTGTCGAGAAACAGATCGGCAAGGCCGATGCGGGCGATATGCTGCGGGTTCTGGGCCTTCGGCGCGAAGACGAGCCGTTCGGACGCGACGCCGCTCTTTTCCGCAAGGTCTCGCAGGCGTTGATTGACGTCCTCATCCCCCGTCAGCAGCCACAACAGGCTGCCGGGCGTCTCCGAGAGGATCGTCATCCATCGTGCGAAGCAGTTTTCGGTGATCTTCTGCATGCCGTTGAAGCTCGCATAAACGAAGGCATCCTCCGGCAGTCCGAGCTCGGCGCGGCTCGGCCGGGCGGCGATGGGCCGCTTGCGGTCGAGCGGCTGGTCGCAGGCGATGCGCAGCACCTTCTCGGAATAGTAGATTTCGTTTTCCGGCGGGATCATGTAGCCGTCGGAGATCAGATATTGATGGAAGGGACTTCCCATCGATCCGGGGTAACCGCAGAAGCTGACGATGACGGGTGCGGGGCGATAGGCGAAGATTTTCGCGCGTGCATCCTTGGTGTAGCCGTTCACGTCGATCAATATATCGATCTCGTCGGCGATGATCTGCGAGGCGGCGGTGGCGTCGTCCACACTGTGAATATCCCGCCAGCAATGGACCGCGGCCTTGATGCGCTCCTGCGTGCTGTCAGTGCCGCGGACATTGCCGCAATAATAGGCGAAGACCTCAAGGCTGTCCTTGTCATGTAGTTCCAGAACCTCGCAGAGAGCGAAGCCGACGGCATGATCGCGAAGATCCGACGAGAGGTAGCCGACGCGCAGCCGCTGACCGGTTGCGGACTTCAGCTTGGGCGACCTGCGCGGAAAACGGCTGAGATCCGGACGCGCGCCGATCAGCGTTTTGCTGAGGCGGTGAGCCTTGGCCAACTGGAACATCGGGTCGTCGGCGTAACAGCTCAGCGTCAGCGACGACATGGCATCGAGCATCTTGCGCGCGGGAATGTGGTTCGAAGGTGCAAGGACCGGCCATTTGCACTGGCGCTGTCGCAACGATGCCCAGTGCTGGCCGGCTTCCGGCAGTTCCGGCCGCAGCTCGAACGCCTGCAGCAAAGCGGTTTCGGCCTCCTCAAGCTTGCCGGCGCCCTCGAGAACCCGGCCCATGTTCTGCAGGGTCATATGCCGATGGCCGATCGTCTCGGCGTCGACATTTTTCGTCACCTCGGCATAATGCGACCATTGCTCCACCGCGTGGCCGATCAGCCCGGCATCTTCAAGTGCGCGGCCGAGATTGATGTGGCCGGGAGCGAATTGCGGATTGGCCTTGAGACACGCGCGAAACGCCTGTACCGCACCCGCACGGTCGCCCAGCTGGTTGAGAATGACGGCATAGTTGAAATAGGCGAGATGGATCGTCGGGTTACTGTCATTGAATGCCACCCAGGTCTTGTAGAGCTCCGCAGCAGCGGCCTGTTGGCCGGCGGCATTGAGCGCCTCTGATACGCTCAGCAGATCCATGAGGCTCAACCGTTGGTTCCGCGCGAGATCGAGGGCGCTGGGAGCGGCGGCGTCGTTTGAAGGAGAGGCGTGGTTGGCGGTCATGACATCCTGCGGCAAGGCGACAAAGGGTCGAAGATAAAACAGCCTGTTGATGGGCCGTCTTTAGCTATCGCAGATAACTTGCCCGTGGCTGGATGTGTTGAAGGCCCGATTGCTTGCCCCGATCAGCAGCCGACCCGGAGAGATGAAATGTCTTTCCAGTTAAACGGCTGCCCTGGAGGCATTGACACAGTCATGCCGAGCGACCTATTGCCCACATGTTCTGCAGGCGAGAGTGTTTCATCCTGTTGTTCGCCCAGGCGACGAACGGATTGTTTCGATAAACACTGCCGATGTATTTTCTGAGAAGTACTGTAAAGAGTGCGCGATATATTTTGTGCCCATGACGAGAATATACATCTCGGGTTTGTGGTAAGAATACTGTCGCGTATCGCACCGACAAGATTGGCCATGATTGAAGGCCCGATGGCGATGGATATTTGCTCGGACAGATACTGAATAGCCTTCCCGGGCATTGTGCAATGAAGCGTGTAAAATGCAACACGACGCGGCTTTTGGCCGCGTCGTGCGTTGTCTGGTTTCTTAAGTCTTAGACAGTCTTGTAGGCCTTGATGACCGCTTCGACCTGGGCATCGTTCATGACCTTCAGCTGCTGGGCCGAAAGTGCTCCAGCCTGCGCGCTGCTGAGACCGCCAATAGCGGCGGTGGAAAGACCGGAGACGGCGTTGGCGCTGATGGCCTTGATCTCGTCGGTGGAGAACAGGGCCAGCTCGGTGCTGTCGAGCGTCGCGACCTGAGCGGAGCTGAGGCCGGCAACCTGCTCGGAGGTGAGGGCCTTGATCTGATCGGTCGAGAGTGCTGCGAACTGCGTCGAGGACAGCGCTGCGGCCTGTGCCTTGCTGAGCGCGGCGATGTTGCCGGTGCTGAGCTTGGTGGCGTCGAGACCGCCGAGAGCCTTGGCGGTGATCGCCTTGACTTCGTCTGCCGTGAAGGTGGCGAGGTTCGCGGAGTTGAAGGCGTTAAGCTGCGTCGACGACAGACCTGCGATCTGGGTCTTCGTCAGTGCTGCTGCGTTGTCGGTGGTAAGCGCCGCCAGAGCCGCAGTAGACAGACCTGAGACGGCATTGGCGCCGATCGCCTTGATCTCATCGGTGGAGAAGAGAGCCAGTTCTGCGCTGTCGAGCGTCCCAACCTGGGCGGAGCTGAGGCCGGCGACCTGGTCGGAATTGAGGGCTTTGATCTGGTCCGTCGACAGGGCCGCAAACTGTGCCGAGGAGAGCGATGCCGCCTGGGCTCTGCTGAGAGCAGCAATGTTGCCGGTGCTGAGCTTGGTGACATCGAGGCCGGCCAGCGCCTTGGTGCTGATCGCCTTGATCTCGTCCGCCGTGAAGGTGGCGAGGTTTGCGGAGGTCAGGGCGTTGAGCTGCGTGGAGGAGAGACCAGCGATCTGGGTCTTCGTCAGCGCGGCTGCATTGTCGGTGGTGAGGGCAGCCAGACCGGCGGCGGAAAGGCCGGCAACGGCGTTGGCGGCGATGGCCTTGATCTCATCGGTGGAGAAGAGAGCCAGTTCTGCGCTGTCGAGCGTCGCGACCTGGGCAGAGTTCAGACCTGAAACCTGCTCGGAGGTGAGGGCCTTGATCTGGTCGGTCGAGAGTGCGGCGAATTGCGTCGAGGACAGCGAGGTAACCTGAGCTTTGGTCAGCGCGGCGATGTTGCCGGTGCTGAGCTTGGTGACATCGAGGCCAGCGAGAGCCTTGGTGGTGATCGCCTTGACTTCGTCCGCCGTAAAGGTGGCAAGGTTCGCAGAGGTCAGGGCATTGAGCTGCGTGGACGACAGGCCCGCAATCTGGGTCTTTGTCAGCGCGGTTGCATTGTCGGTGGTGAGGGCGGCCAGAGCGGCGGCAGAAAGGCCGGCAACGGCGTTGGCACCAATGGCCTTGATCTCATCGGTGGAGAAGAGAGCCAGCTCGTCGCTGCTGAGCGTCGCGACCTGGGCAGAGTTGAGGCCCGAAACCTGCTCGGAAGTGAGGGCCTTGATCTGGTCGGTCGAGAGTGCTGCGAACTGCGTCGAGGACAGCGAGGTAACCTGAACTTTGGTCAGCGCGGCGATGTTGCCGGTGCTGAGCTTGGTGACATCGAGGCCGGCCAGTGCCTTGGTGGTGATCGCCTTGACTTCGTCCGCCGTAAAGGTGGCAAGGTTTGCGGAGGTGAGCGCATTGAGCTGCGTGGACGACAGACCAGCAATCTGGGTCTTTGTCAGCGCGGTTGCATTATCGGTGGTAAGCGCAGCCAGAGCCGCCGTTGAAAGGCCAGAGACCGCATTCGCGCTGAAAGCGCTGATCTCGCCGGTGGAGAAGAGGGCGAGCTCGTCGCTGCTGAGCGTCGCAACCTGAGCGGAGCTGAGGCCGGCAACCTGATCGGAGGTGAGCGCCTTGATCTGGTCGGTCGACAGGGCCGCAAACTGTGCAGAGGAGAGCGATGTCGCCTGGGCTCTGCTGAGTGCGGCGATGTTGCCGGTGCTAAGCTTGGTGACATCGAGGCCGGCCAGTGCCTTGGTGCTGATAGCCTTGATCTCGTCTGCCGAGAACGTGGCAAGGTTTGCGGAGGTCAGGGCGTTCAGCTGCGTGGACGAGAGACCAGCGATCTGGGTCTTCGTCAGCGCGGCTGCATTGTCGGTGGTGAGGGCAGCCAGAGCGGCGGAAGAAAGGCCGGCGACGGCGTTAGCGGCGATGGCCTTGATCTCATCGGTAGAGAAGAGAGCCAGTTCGTCGCTGCTGAGCGTCGCAACCTGAGCGGAGCTGAGGCCAGACACCTGCTCGGAGGTGAGGGCCTTGATCTGGTCGGTCGACATGGCTGCAAACTGCGCCGTCGAAAGCGCCGAAACCTGTGCCTTGCTGAGTGCGGCGATGTTGCCGGTGCTGAGCTTGGTGACGTCGAGGCCAGCGAGGATCTTGGTGGTGATCGCCTTGACTTCGTCAGCCGAGAAAGTTGCAAGGCTGCCGGAGCTGAGCGCATTGAACTGTGTGGAAGACAGGGCGGCGATCTGTGTCTTTGTCAGCGCGGCTGCATTGTCGGTGCTGAGACCGGCGATGGCTGCCGTGGAAAGACCGGCGATGGCATTGGCGCTGATCGCCTTGATCTCGTCGGTGGAGAAGAGAGCCAGTTCGTCGCTGCTGAGCGTCGCAACCTGGGCGGAGCTGAGGCCTGCGACCTGCGACGAGTTGAGCGCCTTGATCTGGTCGGTCGAAAGGGCGTCAATCTGGCTGGCATAAAGTGCCGTGACCTGAGACGAAGACAGGCTGCTGACCTGGGCGGAGCTCAGTTTCGCCATCTGGGTGAGCGTCAGGCCCTTGACGGCGGTTACCGAAATGGCGCGGAGGTCTTCGGAGCTGAAAAGAGCAAGGTTATCCGTGCTCAAGGAGGCGATCTGGGACGAAGAGAGAGCCTTGATCTTGGTGCTATCAAGAGCATTCACGTCTTCCGACGTCAGGCCGGCGATCGTGGACGTAGAAAGCTTGGAAATCTGCACCGCAGACAATGAGGAGAGGATCGAAGTCATGAACGTGTCCTTTACCGAATGGTGAATGGTCACGCCTATCTGCCGCCAGACACTGTCCTTGATGACAGCGATCCGGCATCCGCAAATAAAGCGAAATTGTGGAGAACATGGCTCATGTGAACCTGCGCTGGAAACGCTTCATGCAATTCGAGCCAAAAATCGGACCCGGATTTTCCACGCTAGCTTGTGCGAATGCCGCTAATAATTTCTTGCCGCTTAAGAAGCTCGCGACGTGCGTGTCATATCAGGCGAACATTTAAAGCCGAGTTAATATTTAATGTGGCGCCATCTATTCTTGGTAGATGCATATTTTAGATTCTAGTGAAGTATAGAATGGAACGGACAAATGTCTGCTTGACCATATTTCACTGCCACAAGCCAGATGCGTTCGCTATCGTATAAGTAGTATGACTTCAGGAGGGCAGAGGTGTCTGGTTCTGGTTGCTGATCTCGTTGCAAACTGAATAACGATGCTTGATAAGAGCTGATGTGCTTATGTAACGCTTGCCAGCTGCGATTGAAAATTTGCTTTTTTCCCTCATTTTCTACGCTGCGTATTTGGCTTTTTAAAATCGGAAGCTGTTTTCAGGCCATGACAATGCTTTAGCCCGGCAGATGCGAACAATAGGCTGATTCGGCCATGCTCTGATGACGTCATTCTGCAAACGGGCGTAGAAAGAGCCTTCCCGCTATTGCAGCCGGATCGTTTTGTAACCGCCGCTTTTCCGCGCTTCGTCATGGTGGAATGTGCCGGCCTTAGTCCAGCGTCACCATATGGGCCGCCAGCTGTTCTTCGAAGAATTTCGAGAAGGTGGCGATGCGGGGCGGCAGGGTCTGATAGGGCGGATAATAGAGCGTCAGCCAGAGTTCCGGCGGGGCCCAGCCCGGCAGAACATGGACAAGCCGCCCACTGCGGATATGTTCGGCGATATGAAATCCCGGCAGCATGGCCACGCCGGCGCCATCGGCTGCCATATCGGCCAGAACCTCGCCATTATTGGCGCTGAAGGCGCGACCGGCCGTTATGGTGATGCTCGATCCGCCATCCGAAAGGACCCAGTTCTCCCGCCGGCTTTCACCGCTATAGGCAAGGCAATCGTCGGGCGTGAGGTCGCCTGGATGTTTCATCTGCGCGAACCGGCTGCCCGGTGCCGCCACCAGGATTCTCGGTACGGCCCTGATCTTGCGCCAGATGGTGAATTTGTCTGAGGGGGCCGACGAAATGCGGATCGCCAGATCGTAGTCATCATCGACAATATTGACGAGGCCGTCCGACAGGGAAATCTCGAAACACATTTTCGGATATAATTCCCGGAAACCCGACAGGATCGGCGGCAGCACCGTCTTGCCGAGCCATGTCGGCGCACTGATCCTGAGCCGCCCCTCATCGGCCTTGTGGGCGTTGCGGACATCGCGCCGGGCATTCTCCAGCGCCTCGACCGCGGGCTGTATCTGCGCGGCGAAGACGGCGCCGTCCGTCGTCAGGGATACCTGCCGGGTGGTGCGGACGAATAATTGCACACCGAGATCACATTCGAGCGCGGCGATGGCACGGGTGACGCCGGCGGCTGTCATGCTGAGTTCGCGGGCGACCTGCGCGAAATTGCGCTTCTCGGCCGCCATCAGGAAGATTTTGAGAGCTTTGTGATCGTTCATCGCATTATTTCAAAAATCGCAATTCATTCGAGAGAAATATTGCAATTCCGCGATGTGATCAAGCGGGTTATATCTTTGTCCATCGAAACAAACACAGCGACCACGAAAGGCGCCGATGATGATCAAGGATATCAAGGGCCTGCACCACGTTACCTCGATGGCGTCGGATGCGCGGCAGAACAACAGCTTTTTCACCGATACGCTCGGCCTGCGCCGGGTGAAGAAGACCGTCAACTTCGACGAACCCAGCGTTTACCACCTTTATTACGGTGACGAAACGGGAACGCCCGGCACGGTCATGACCTATTTTCCTTTCGACCACATGATGGCCGGCCGTCCCGGCGTGGGAGAGGTGGGCGAGACCCAGTTTTCCATCCCGAAGGGTGCCATGGGTTTCTGGAAAGACCGGCTGATTGCAAAGGGTGTCGCCGGCATTGAGGCCGACAAGGTCTTTGGTGCCAATCGCCTGCGCTTCATCGGTCCCGATGGCGATGGGCTGGCGCTGATCGAGACGGCAAATGACGCACGCGCCGCCTGGCAGGCCGAGGGCATTTCCGAAGAGAACGCCATACGCGGTTTCTCCGGCGCACGCTTCAATCTCAACGACACGGCGGCGACCGAAGAACTTCTTCGCTTCATGGGATATGAGCGGGCCGATGCCGAGGGTAATGTGACGCGTTACGTCATTCCCGGCGGCAATGGGGCCGATACGATCGATCTTGCGACCCTGCCGAATACGCCCTTTGCCCGTCAGGGGGCAGGTTCGGTCCACCATATCGCCTTTGCGGTCGAAAACCGCGAAAAGCAGCTGGAAGTGCGCAAGGCGCTGATGGATACCGGTTACCAGGTCACCCCCGTCATCGATCGCGATTATTTCTGGGCGATCTATTTCCGGACCCCGGGCGGCATCCTGTTCGAGATCGCAACCAACGAACCCGGTTTCGACCGTGACGAGGATACGGCTCATCTGGGCGAAGCGCTGAAGCTGCCCAGCCGCTACGAGCCTTTCCGCAACCAGATCGAGGCGAACCTGGTGTCGCTCGCCGCATAGGCGGATCGCTGATCCGTATCGACTGACCATATCATTCCGCCTTCTCAAGACGGCTGCCGATCAGAGGCAGCCGACCGGTGAAGCCTTGTCAATTTCACCGCCGTAGACCGGCAATCACCACCTGAACGGAGAACCACCATGTCGAAGCTTGAAGTCCTTACCCCCGCCAACAGCCAGTTGATCTTCATCGACCAGCAGCCACAGATGGCTTTCGGTGTGCAGTCGATCGACCGCCAGACCCTGAAGAACAATGTCGTCGGCCTCGCCAAGGCGGCAAAGATCTTCAACATCCCGACAACCATCACCACGGTCGAAACGGAAAGCTTCTCCGGCAATACCTTCCCGGAATTGCTCGCGGTCTTCCCGGAAAACGATATTCTCGAACGGACCTCGATGAATTCCTGGGATGATCAGAATGTTCGCGATGCCTTGGCGAAAAATGCCGCCACCGGCCGCAGGAAGATCGTTGTCTCCGGTCTCTGGACGGAAGTGTGCAACACCACCTTCGCACTCTCGGCGCTGCATGATGTCGCGGACTACGAGATCTACATGGTGGCGGACGCCTCCGGTGGTACCTCTCTCGACGCGCATAAATATGCCATGGACCGCATGGTGCAGGCGGGCGTCATTCCCGTCACCTGGCAGCAGGTACTGCTGGAATGGCAGCGCGACTGGGCCCGCAAGGAAACCTATGACGCTGTCACCTCGCTGGTGAAGGAACATTCCGGCGCTTACGGCATGGGCATCGATTATGCCGTCACCCATGTCCATGGCGGTGCAGAGCGCGTCAAGCACGGCAAGCGCATCGGCCCGAACCCCGCGAAATAAGCTTTCGACCATGCCGCGCCGGCGGGATCAGTATCCCGGCCGGCGCGGCTTTATCCATCCAAAGGAGGTTTCCATGAAAGTCTATCTTCTGTCGCTTGGCGCCGGCCTGCTGGTCGGCATCGTCTACAGCCTGCTCAACGTGCGTTCCCCCGCGCCGCCCGTCATTGCGCTTGTCGGCCTGCTGGGCATTCTGGTCGGAGAACAGATCATCCCCTTCGCAAGGACGATCATCGACAGGGAACCGGCCGCCGTCTCGTGGCTCAACCAGATCAAGCCGCACATGTTCGGCCACATGCCCAAGGGTGGTGCCGAAACCACTGATCTCGCGCAGACACAGCAGCCAACCAACCGGGAGAAAAGCTGATGCCGACGCGACGCACTTTCCTCGGCGCGGCATCCAGTCTCGCCTTTCCGAATCTGTTTTCACCGGCTAAGGCCGCTGATCCCATCAAGAGCGGAGCTTCGTCCATGCATCCAGATACCATCCTTCACAATGGCCGCGTCACGACACTTGATCGCGGCAATCCGAATGCAACGGCAGTCGCCATCAAGGATGGTCTGTTTGTTGAAGTGGGAAGCGATGCCGAGGTCATGGCCCTTGCCGGGCCGGAAACGAAGATCATCGACCTCAAGGGCAAGCGTGTGCTGCCCGGCCTGATCGACAACCACACCCACGTCATTCGTGGTGGCCTGAACTTCAACATGGAGCTGCGCTGGGACGGCGTTCGCTCGCTTTCCGATGCCATGGATATGCTGAAGCGCCAGGTGGCAATCACGCCGGCCCCGCAATGGGTGCGCGTCGTCGGTGGTTTCACCGAGCATCAATTCGTCGAAAAGCGTCTGCCGACCATCGAGAAAATCAATGCGGTGGCGCCGGATACGCCGGTCTTCCTTCTGCATCTCTATGACCGGGCGCTGCTGAACGGCGCAGCCCTGCGTGCCGTGGGCTATACTAGGGATACGCCGAACCCGCCCGGCGGCGAGATCACCCGCGATGCCAACGGCAATCCCACGGGTCTGCTGCTCGCCAAGCCGAATGCCGGCATCCTCTATTCGACGCTTGCCAAGGGGCCGAAACTGCCCCTCGACTATCAGGTCAATTCCACCCGCCACTTCATGCGTGAGTTGAACCGGCTGGGTGTGACCGGCGTGATCGACGCCGGTGGCGGCTTCCAGAATTATCCTGACGACTACGAAGTGATCCAGAAGCTGTCGGATGAGAACCAGATGACGGTTCGGCTGGCCTACAACCTCTTCACGCAGAAGCCGAAGCAGGAGAAAGAGGACTTCCTCAACTGGACGTCATCGGTCAAATACAAGCAGGGCAACGATTATTTCCGGCATAATGGTGCGGGTGAAATGCTGGTCTTTTCCGCTGCCGATTTCGAGGATTTCCGTCAGCCGCGGCCCGATATGCCACCGGAGATGGAAGGCGAGCTCGAAGATGTCGTTCGGATTCTGGCGGAAAACCGCTGGCCCTGGCGTCTGCACGCCACCTATGACGAGACCATCTCCCGGGCGCTTGATGTGTTCGAAAAGGTCAACCGGGATATCCCGCTCGAAGGATTGAACTGGTTCTTCGACCATGCCGAAACCATCTCCGATCGCTCCATCGACCGCATCGCCGCCCTTGGTGGCGGCATCGCCACCCAGCACCGCATGGCCTATCAGGGCGAGTATTTCGTGGAACGTTATGGCCAGGGCGTCGCAGAGGCGACGCCACCAATCGCGCGAATGCTGGAAAAGGGCGTAAACGTTTCGGCGGGCACGGATGCAACGCGCGTTGCCTCCTATAATCCTTGGGTGTCGCTGTTCTGGATGGTGACGGGCAAGACGGTGGGCGGCATGCAGCTTTATCCGCGCGCCAATTGCCTCGACCGCGAGACGGCGTTGCGCATGTGGACCGAAAAAGTCACATGGTTCTCCAACGAAGAAGGGAAGAAGGGCCGTATCGAGAAAGGGCAGTTCGCCGATCTCGTCGTGCCGGACAAGGATTATTTCTCCTGCGCGGAAGATGAAATCTCCTTCCTGACCTCGGAACTGACCATGGTGGGTGGCAAGATCGTTTATGGCGCCGGTGACTTCAAGGCGCTCGATGAGAGCAACATTCCGCCCGCCATGCCCGACTGGTCGCCGGTTCGCACCTTCGGCGGTTATGCCGCCTGGGGCGAGCCGCAGGGTGCCGGAAAGAACTCGCTGAGACGCGCCGCCATCACCTCCTGCGGTTGCGCCAGTGATTGCGGCGTTCATGGCCACGACCATGCCGGCGCCTGGACATCGAAACTGCCGATTGCCGATCTGAAAGGCTTCTTCGGCGCTTTGGGCTGCTCCTGCTGGGCGGTCTGAGCCTGATCGGCAAGGAAATCCAGCGGGCGGCGCACGCCGCCGCCCGTTACCTGCCAAAGAATATTGCAGATTATGCAATTATATCGAAACTATTGATGCAATTGTTGGCGGCAATCCTTTGCGCCAATATCGCTCCATCAGATGAACGCAGCGCCGCACACATCGACGGCCAGATCGCAGGAGCATTAAAATGACCGACCCATCTTCCACCCTTCGCCTTCGCGGGCTTCTTGCTCAAATCGTCGCCGCGCCCGTCACACGAACCGTGGCTCTTCTGGCGCTTTGTTCGGCCTATATTCAGGGGCCGCTCACCAAAATTTTCGATTTCCCCGGTGCGATCGCGGAAATGAACCATTTTGGCCTGCAGCCGGCGGCGGCATTTGCCGTCTTTGTCATTATTTTTGAACTCACCGCCTCCGCCATGGTGGTATCGGGCTTCCTGCGCTGGGCGGGTGCTCTGGCGCTCTCTGGCTTCACGCTTCTGGCCACCTTTATCGCCCTACGCTTCTGGGAAATGGCGCCCGGCATGGACCGCATGATGGCCACAAATGCCTTCTTCGAGCATCTTGGCCTTGCCGGTGCCTTCATCATCGTCGCTGCAATCGATCTCACGAAAGGAACAGGCAAATGAGTGCCGCAAAATCCTCCGCGAGCAGCTTTGCTCCTCTCGCGCAACCGGTTTTCGCCGTCCTCTGGGCCGCGACGGTGCTCGGCAATACCGGCAGCTTCATGCGTGACGTCGCCAGTTCATGGTTGATGACCGATCTTTCGGCATCACCGGCGGCGGTCGCCCTGGTCCAGGCGGCCGGAACCCTGCCTATCTTTCTTCTGGCGATCCCAGCCGGCGTGCTGACGGATATTCTCGACCGCCGCAAATTCCTGATCGCGGTCCAGCTACTACTGGCCTCGGTCAGCGTCACCCTTATGGTTCTCGCCCATACCGGCATGTTGTCCGTCAGCGCCCTGATCGGCCTCACCTTTCTCGGTGGCATCGGTGCGGCACTGATGGGGCCGACCTGGCAGGCGATCGTGCCGGAACTGGTGAAACGCGAGGATGTCAAAAGCGCCGTGGCGCTGAACTCGCTCGGCATCAACATCGCCCGTTCCATCGGTCCCGCGGCCGGCGGTATCCTGCTTGCGGCCTTCGGTGCGGCCTTCACCTATGGTGCCGATGTCGCCAGCTATTTCGTTGTCATCGCCGCTCTTCTGTGGTGGCCGCGAGCCAAGAACGCCAATGATGCGCTGCAGGAGAATTTTTTTGGCGCATTCCGGGCAGGTCTCCGTTACACCCGCGCCAGCCGGCCGCTGCATGTCGTCCTGCTGCGGGCTGCGATCTTCTTTGCTTTCGCCAGTGCCGTCTGGGCGCTGCTGCCGCTGGTCGCCCGGCAATTGCTGGGTGGAGATGCGAGTTTCTACGGCATTCTGCTCGGCGCCGTCGGGGCCGGTGCGATCGGCGGTGCGCTTGTCATGCCGAAGCTGCGCGCCCGTTTCGATGCCGATGGCCTGCTTCTGGGTGCCGCCATCATCACCGCGCTCGTCATGGCCGGGCTGTCATTCGCACCGCCGAAATGGCTTGCCATCATCATCCTGCTGTTCCTCGGCGGTGCCTGGATCACCGCACTGACGACGCTGAATGGTGCAGCCCAGGCAATCCTGCCGAACTGGGTCCGGGGTCGTGGTCTGGCGGTCTATCTCACTGTCTTTAATGGTGCGATGACGGCGGGCAGCATTGGCTGGGGCGCTGTAGGTGAAGCCGCAGGTGTGCCGGGCACGCTGCTGATCGGTGCAGCCGGTCTCTTCATCGCCGGCCTCGTCATGCATCGCCTGAAACTGCCTGCGGGTGATGCGGATATGGTGCCCTCCAACCATTGGCCGGAACCGCTCGTTGCCGAGCCGGTGGCCCATGACCGCGGCCCGGTTCTGATCCTGATCGAATATAATGTCGAAAAGCATCACCGCTCCGCTTTCCTGCATGCACTGGACGAGCTTTCCCAGGAGCGCCGACGCGATGGCGCCTATGGCTGGGGCGTGACGGAGGACTCCGCCGATCCGCAGAAGATCGTCGAATGGTTCATGGTGGAATCCTGGGCCGAGCATCTGCGCCAGCACAAGCGGGTTTCCAATGCCGATGCGGATTTGCAGGGCAAAGTGCTGGCTTATCATTCCGGGCTGGAAAAGCCTGTCGTGCGGCACTTCCTCACAATCAACCGTCCGGGGAAGGCGTGAAACAGAAAGGGGCCGAAAGGCCCCTTTTTTATTGTTGCCGTTGCGACCGACTATCGCGCAATCCGCGCCAACACGCGGCTCAATGCATCTCTCAGCGCGCCGGAGCCGCCCTTGCTGTCGAAGTCCAGCAATACCTGCTCATTGAGGCCGCCCCTGGTGGCGAATTCGCGGCTGAGATCGATGAAATCCGCCTTGGTGCCGGCAAGCAGGGCCACCTCGGAGAGGCCGGCGAAGAGGGGTGCAAGATAAGCGCGCCCCTTTTCTTCCGGCAGACCGTTCTCGGCAAGCCATTCCGTCGTCGTTTGCATGATGCCGAAATAGGTGGCCATCAGGGCGCTGGCGGCCGCCAGAAGATCATATTCCGCCTTGGTCTCGCATTCCACCGCATTGCCCAGCACGTTGAAAATCGCAGCTGTGTCCGTATCGGCAGGATAAATGGCGGTGACGCCCTTGCGCCGGGCAACGAAGGGCAGCGGGATCGCCTGGCTGAGACGCACATCCGCCCCGATCCAGTCCAGAAGCGCCTCGCGGCCGGTTGCGGCAACGACGCTGACGATCTTCTGCCCGTCCCGGAACCGCAGCGGCCGGATGACTTCTTCAGCGATCTGCGGCCGGATAGCCAGCACGACGGTATCGCAGCCATCGATGATCGCCTGGTTATCGCCCGAAACGATCACCTGCGGGAAATCGGCGGCGAGTCTCGCCGAGATATCGGCACTGCGTTGTGACACCATGACATGCGGTACGGCGGCGGGCCTGGCGAGCAGGCCCCTTACCATGGCGTCCGTGATGGCTCCTGTGCCGATAAAACCGATTTTCTGGGGAAGGGACATGATTGCTCCGTAGCGGTGAGGGAAACCGACAGAGGCATCGGTCGTTTTCGCGCAATGCTAGATTTTCCGCCCGGAATTGTCGACAAGGAGGGTATGTCAATTTGCGGTCGAGGTGGCGTCGTGATCGGTCGGGTGCCGGCTAGTCGATGCGGTCACAAGCCGGAACGGGGGTAGTATAGCCTCGCAAAATCAATGCGCATCCGCTTCCTCCAGCCCCAATATCGCCGGCCATGCCGGTGCCGCACGCTCTGACATGACCTCGATATGGCGCAGCGAGGTGAGACCGAATTCTTCCGGATGCAAGGTTCTGCGGCTGACGCTTCCCTGCGGGAAAACGTCGGCATAACGCCAGACGGCGGCGGGCGGCACCACCACGTCGTCTGCCATTGTCATCATGCGCAGATCGAAGCGGGTGGCGGAAAAATCCGGTTCTGGCAGTGATTTGCCGATATCGCGCCGGAAGAAATCCCGGCTCGTGCACCAGCGGCGCCATTGCCAGTAGATTCCAGCGGGCAGATCCGCACCCAGCAGCAATCTTCGCCCGGGAAGGTAGCCCGCGAGTGTCGTGCTGACAGGCCCGAGCAGATACCAGAAAGCGATGACCGTGGGCCGATAGGTCCAAGGATGATCGCTGACATGGGCAAAGCCCGAACCGATGGTGATGACGCGCTCAAGCCGTTCGTCATGGCCTCGAAACGCAAATGTCAGCCCGCCAAGGGAATGGCCGAGCAGCCAGAGGGGGCCTTCCGGTGCGATCTGGCAAAGTGCGGCCTCCGCTGCCGTCTGGTCGGCAATTCCCCAGTCGGCCATCGTGGCCCGGCTTTCGCGGACCGGGCGTTGTCGGGATGCGCCGAAATCGCGATAATCATAGGTCAGGACACCGATGCCCCGACCGGCCGCCCATGTGGCGAAGGCGCGATAATAGCGCGCCGGAACACCTGTTGCGCCGTGAAGGACAAGATGCGCGCGGGCTGGCCCCGTGGGCGGAAAGAACCGGCCGGCGAGCCTGTGTCCTTCCGAAACAATGCTGATCTCCCGGCTCTCTGCAATATCTGTCATCCGTCCCTCGCTCTTCCTGGACCGTTTGGTCTAATAACATCTATGGACCAAATGGTCTACAGCGTTTAAAACAGGCGAATGGACGAAAGCAAGAACCGCCACGCCCTGATCCGGGCCACCTCCGCGCTGTTTCGGCGGCGCGGTTATGCGGGTGTCGGACTGGCTGAAATTCTCGCGGAGACGGGCCTGCCGAAAGGCTCTCTTTATTATCATTTTCCCGGTGGCAAGGAGCAGCTTGCCGCCGAGGCGACACGATGGGCGGGCCGGAAGGTGGCTGAGCTGATCGATGCGAGTTTCGAGGATGCGGAGAGCTTCGCCTCGGGCTCGGTGGCGCTGTGCCGTGCGATAGTCCGCCTTTCGCAGGAAAATGGCCGCATCATGGGCTGCCCGGTGCTCAGCATCATTCAGGCCGGCGATGAAAAGCCCGATTTGCGTCAGATCGGTGCGGATGTTCTCAACGACTGGACCACAAGGATAGCAGCTCAGGCAAGGCGTCTGGGCAGTCATGATCCGCAGACCGATGCCGAAAGACTGGTGATCGGGCTGCAGGGCGCATGGGTTGTTTCACTGGCGCGCCAGGATGTCACGTCGTTCGAGACGCTGGAGAGTAGCCTGCGGCCGTCTGCCTAGGCGTATGCCGGTGCGTTTTCATGCGGCGGCCTGATTTGAGCCATCGGTGCTTCTCGCACTGAGTGCCGCAGGGCAAATGAAAAGCGCGGCCACCTTGAGACTGACCGCGCTTGTTGTCGTTGCCGTAGAAGATAGGACTTTTCTACGTCTCTTTGCGCTGCTGTTTCTCTGATGCCGGCTGATCCGCAGCGTTTGCGATTGATGCGGCCAACAGCGCCTGTGTCGGGTCCGTACCCTTGAAACCGGCCTGTGCGAGGATTTCGTCAAGAACCGGCTTTTGCGCAGTGAAGCTGAGAAGCTGGCTCGAAAGATCGCCGAGGCCATTGCCGTTTTTGGCGTCGCCGCCGCCACCGAGAGCGCCGGCCAGATTACCGGCGCTGAAGATGCGGATATCGGAAATCTTCTCGATGGGCTTCATCGCCTCGGAAAGTGCTTCGGGAATGATGGCGATCCTTGCACGGGCGAGTTCGAATGCGATGATGTCGCCCGATAGCGCGTTGCGTGCATCGTTCTTTGCGCGTTCCGCCTGCGCTTCGGCATCGCCGAGCGCGATGACGCCTTCGGCGCGGATTTTCGCGGCCTGTGCCTCGGCTTCGGCACCGATCTTGGTGGCCGCAGCCAGGTTTTCGGCGGCCTGCCGTTCGGCTTCCGCCTTTACCGTGATGGCCGTCGCTTCCTGCTCTGCCGCCTTGCGGGCGTCGATCACGGCGATACGCTTGGCGCGTTCGGCGATTTCCACTTCGCGGGCGGTTGCCACCTGTTCTTCCGCAGTGATGGCGGAAGCCTTGGCTTCATCCGCCTTGGCGCGGGCGGCCTGTTCCTGCTCCACCTTCTGCGCCACGGCGATAGCGGCTTCGATTCGCGCCGTTTCGGTGATCTTGCGTGCTTCCGCCTCGCGTTCGGCGATACCGCGCTCGGCTTCGATGCGGGCAGTTTCACGCGCCTGGCGGGCTTGAGCGTCCCGTTCGGCGATACCGCGCTCGGTATCGAGCTTTGCCGTTTCCTCGTTGAGGCGGGCCGCCTGCTCGGCCTTTGCCGCTTCCGCCCGCGTTTCCGCCGTCTTGTTGGCGATATCGCGCTCCTGCGTCAGTTCCGCATCACGCTGTTCGCGCTCGATGGTCAGGCGCCGCAGCACCGCTTCGCGGTCCTTCGTGGCAATTTCGACTTCGTTGTCGCGGACAATCTGGTTGCGTTCGCGCTTGCGCTCTTCGGTGATCCGGGTGAGCGCCGTCAGGCCTTCCGCATCAAACGAGTTGTTGGGATTGAAGTGCTTGATATCGGTTTGATCGAGCCGTGTCAGCGAGACCGATTCCAGTTCCAGACCGTTGGACTGCAGATCGTGCGCGACGGCCGCCTGCACGGATTTGACGAATTCGGCGCGCTGCTCCTGAAGGTCGCGCAGCGACATGGTCGCGGCAACCGAACGCAAACCGTCGACAAATTTCGCTTCGACCAGTGACTTCAGCGCGTCGGCATCATTTGTCCGGTCACCGAGTGTCTGGGCGGCAAGTGCGATGTTTTCTGCGTCGGGCTTTACCCGCACGTAAAATTCGGCGGTGATGTCAGCCCGCATGCGATCCTTGGTGATCAGGGATTCATGTTCGGATCTTTTCACCTCCAGCCGCAATGTGCTGAGCGAGACCCAGGAATAGGAATGGAAGATCGGCAGGATGATGGCGCCGCCATCGAGAACGACTTTCTTACCGCCGAGACCGGTCCTTACATAGGCTTTGTCGCGTGTCGACCGCGTGTAAAGCGATGTCATGATGATGCCGATGACGACGATGGCCGTGACAATGGCCCCCGCAATCAGGCTCAAAGAAAAGAAATCCATGGTGAGTTAGCCCCTATTGATGCCCGCTATGGTGAATTTCCAGGTCCGGCGGTGCGGGAATGGCCTGAAAAAGCCCGTCCGCACCGTCGACGATCAGTACCTGCGCACCCGTATTGATCGTGTGACCGGATGCGGCCTGCGCGCGCAGGAAGTGAATATTCTCGTGCCGGTCCTTGACCCGCACGGTGCCGGGCTTGCCCTGATCCAGAGGCCCGATGGTAACTGTGCCCACGAGTCCCAGAAAATCGGTCTGCTCGAGCGCGTTTGTCTCATCCCGTGGGATGACCTTGGCAACGGCGCGGCTGAGTGACCGCGTGGCCGGCAGGGCGGCGGCAATGGCACCGGTCATGGCCAGATAGGACGGCAATGGCCCGAGCGGCGTTGCGGAAGCGATCCCCTGGAGGAAGAACCCGGCGACGGAAAAAGCCGAGAGCAGGATGACTGCCAGAACGAGAAGCGGCACGCCGCCCGCATTGAGCCAGGACATCCAGCTGCCGAGTAACCCCGCCTCAGCATCGCCGGGCGCGTGGTAACTGAAGTTGTCGTCGAGCAGTCCCGAAGCCGATACTCCAAGAAGAACCGACACGAGTTCGACGATGCCGAGACCGGCGACCGTCAGCAAGGCGATCCAGAAGGGAGCAGTGCCTGGCTGGACAATGCTCTCCATCAGCGCTGTCCCTCGCGGAATGCCTTGAGCCGTGCTTCGATGGCGCTCTGGCGCTGCATCCGGCCGAGCTCCTCAACCTCCGCCGCACCGTTATTGGGCTTGGCGGGGGTGCCGGTTACTCTTTCGATGGCGTCGAGCGCGTCAGCCAGACGGCGGTCGTTGCGCTGGGATGGGGTCGTATCGGTTGCCGGCGTGATGCGTTCGGCGCGCTTGGCGTCCTCAAGCCGCTTTTGCGCATCCGCCTTTGCGGAGGCGATGCTGCGCAATGTGGTTTCCGCCTCGGCAATTTCGGCGGCATTCTCGAGTATCGCCTTGTTCAGCGCTTCCCGCTGTGCTTCCAGATCGATCTGCAGCCCGGTTGCCGCACGGGCCAGATCCTCGCGGCCGTTTTCAAGTCCGATCCGGATCTTGTCGTCAAGGTCGCGAATTTCTTCGTCGAGATCGGCAGCCTTGGCTTTCAGGCGATGGCCGGCTGCGACCGCCACGCCGAGTGCGGATCGGGCCTCATCGGCGATCTGTGCGATTTCCCGCACCGCCTGCTGGGCGACCGCAACCGGATTGGATGCCTCCGCCGCATCGACAGCATTGTTCATGACACCGGCGATGACACGCCCGAGCCTGCCAAGAATACCTTCATTGTTCATCGAAGCCTCCCGGTTTGGTTGAAAGCCGGTTTTTATCCCGGCATGGATGCTGATGGATTCGCCCTCGAACACAAGGCGCGCTTCTGAAAAGTCATTCCAGCCGTCGTGATAGCCACGGACGGTATAGGGCACCACGACGCGACCCGAGAGGGTTGCGATGCTCACCGTGTCCGGCCCCTTGACCGAAAAGAGCTTGCTGTCGAGCGGAATGTCCCGCACCGGCTCTTGCGGATCGCGCTGGCTATGGTCGCGCAGGGCCAGCGTCACCATGCGGGAAGGAAGGCTGGTCTTGATCCTGATCTCTTCATAAGCTGCCGCGTGCAAGGCTACGAGATTGGCGCCTTCAGTCTGGTCAAGGATCGCCATCGCACGACGATAGGCAAGGAGCGTTTCTTCGAGAGAAGAGCGGTTCCCCTCCGAAAGATTGAGTGCCAGGATAACGTTGGACAGAAGTTTCGTGCTCATGTGAAATATATAAAGCACTTCATTTGTGCTTTCAAGGGTTGATCCGTGCAAAACGGGAGGTTGGTTTGTGAAAAAGGCAATCATATTCGATTGTGAATTCCTCTGCCTGGAGGGCTCCCAGCGCAGGTTCTGGTGTGCCGCCCATGATCCCGATCCGGTCATCGCGCAGATTGGCGCCGTCAGGCTCGGGCTGGAGGACGATTTTCCGCTTCTTGGGACCTATAAGGCCTATATATGTCCGATCGACCGCCATGGCAGACGATATGCGATCGATCCCTTTTTCACCGGGCTGACAGGTATCACCGAGGAGATCATCGAAGCGGAGGGAATTTCCTTGCAGGAGGCCCTTTCAAGCTTCGACAGTTTTTCTGAAGGCGCCCAATGCTGGTCATGGGGCAAGGACGAGCTGAATATGGTGGCGATCAGCTGTTATGTCGCCGGCATAAAGCCGCCCATCCCTGCCGAGCGTTTCGACAACGCCGTCAGACTTCTGCTTGCAGCGGGAATGCCGGTGGAGGAGCTGGCAAAAACGCCGAGCAACAGGCTGGCCGATTATTATGGTGTCGAGCATCCGCCGTTGCGGGGGCACGATGCGCTCGATGATGCGCTTTCGGTTTCTTATGCCCTGCAACATCTCCTGAGGGGCGGAAAGCTGAAGCCGGACGTGTTCGGCGCCTAGCCGGTGCCGGGCGGGTTTGCGTCACGATCCCGGCCGATGTTCCCGAAAGGCGGCGGCGAGCGTGCGTAGCGCTTCCCGGGATCTGCTGTCCGTCAGGGTCGAGAACATGATGATTTCCGTGGAGGGCAGGGGTGGCAGACCGAAACGCTCGCTGACCTCGACCGTGCCGGGTGGGGCCAGACGGCAGGAAAAGGCGGAAATCGCAAGCCCTGCCGAAACGGCTGCAGTCACCATCGACGATGTGCCGCCGAGAAATACTTCCGTCCATGCAATCGCAGCCGCGTCCAGGGCACGGGTGGCGATGTCACGCACGCCGCAGGCCGGCGAGAGCGCCGCCAGCCGCAGCGGTTCACCCTGACGATGTTCGAATTGCGGGGTTGCATACCAGCCGAAATGTTCCGGCCCAAGCACCTCGCCGTCGCGCCGGTCGTCCTCGCGCCGGATGATTGCCGCATCGATCTCCCCACGGTCAAAGGCATCCAGCAGGGATCGGGAATGATCCATGCGCACTTCAATCGTAAGCCCGGGGTCATGGTCGTTGAGGCGTGCAAGCAGCGTCGGAACCTCCGGTCCTGCCACATGGGCGGCAATGCCAAGGCCGAAGCGGCGGCGCGGGGAGGAGAGGCCCGCAAGCGCCCGATCATGTGCGGCGAGAAACTCGCGGGCGGGTGCCAGAAACACCGCACCCTGCGCTGACAGCCGCACCGAACGCGGTGTGCGTTCGAGCAGCCGCTGGCCGAGCCTGTCCTCCAGCCGTTTGAGCTTGACGCTGATGGCGCCCTGGGTGGTGCCGAGCGCTTCGGCAGCACGGGTGAAGCTCTGCAGATCGGCGATGGTGACGAAGGCCTCGACGGCATCCACATCCAGCGTGCTCATCTCGATAATTCCGATTTGTTGTCTCTGAAATAGCCAATCATCCAATTCAGTTATGGTCAAGCTTTGTCTAGCGTGCCTCCTCCACAGATCGGTTTTCGCAGTTGCGGGCCGAGCCATGAAAGGTTGAAGAATGACCCTTGCCGTTACCGCACCAGCAAGCAGCAGAAGCGCCATGGCGTTGGCTGCCGTCTGTCTCTCCGCCCTGATGTTCGGACTGGAAATTTCCAGCGTTCCGGCGATCCTGCCAACACTCGAACAGGTGCTGCACGCGGATTTCCGGCAACTCCAGTGGATCATGAATGCCTATACGATCGGCGTGACGATGGTGCTGATGGCAACGGGAGCGCTTGCTGATCGCTTCGGCCGCAAACGTGTCTTCATCGCCAGCATCGTCGCTTTCGCGCTTTCCTCTCTGGCCTGCGGAATGACGGAAAATGTCTCCGTGCTGATCGGCGCCCGTTTCCTTCAGGGATTGAGCGGCGGGGCGATGCTGGTGTGTCAGATCGCCATCCTGTCGCATCAGTTCCGTACGGCCCGTGAACGCGGCATGGCGTTCGGCTGGTGGGGCATCGTCTCGGGCGTGGGGCTGGGTTTCGGCCCGATCATCGGCGGCGCCATCGTTGCGCTGTGGAGCTGGGAATGGGTGTTCCTCGTTCACGTCGCGCTTGGCGCGGGAACATGGCTGCTCGCCGCGGGCGGTGTCGGAGAATCGCGCGATCCGGAAGCGGCGCGTCTCGATCTTGCCGGCATGGTCACCCTTTCCATTGCCGTTTTTTGCCTTGCCTTTTTCATCACGCAGGGACCCGCGCTCGGTTTTGTGAGCCCGGCGGCACTCCTGATCCTCGGCGTTGCGGCTGCGAGCTTCATTGCCTTCGTGATTGCTGAAAAGCTTAGTTCAAGACCGATGTTCGACTTCTCCGTGTTCCGCATCCGGCCTTTTTCCGGGGCGATCATCGGCTCGGCGGCGATGAACATCAGCTTCTGGCCTTTCATGATCTATCTGCCGATCTGGTTTCAGGCGGGCCTCGGTTATGACAGCGTCACCGCCGGCCTCGGCCTGCTTGCCTATACGCTGCCGGCGCTGGTGATGCCGCCGCTGGCGGAGCGCCTGTCCTTGCGCTATCAGCCGCGCCTCGTCATTCCGGCCGGGCTGTTCACCATCGGCCTCGGTTTCATGCTGATGAAATTGGGAAGCGGTATCGAAAATGCGAGCTGGCTCACCATGCTGCCCGGCTGCATCCTTGCGGGCATCGGGCTCGGGCTGACCAATACGCCAGTCACCAACACCACCACCGGTTCGGTTTCCCCCGCCCGTTCCGGCATGGCCTCTGGCATCGACATGAGTGCGCGCATGATTTCGCTCGCCATCAACATCCCGATCATGGGCTTTATTCTGGTCGAGGGCGTCCGGGCTTCGCTTCGGGCAAGCCTGCCATCAGGTGCGGATATGCATGCGTTGCAGTCGCTCGCGGAAAAGATCGCGGCGGGAACTGCCGGCGCCTCGGCACAGGGTGTTTCGGAGGCGCTCGTCCATCGGGCGCTTGCAGACGGGTTCGGTCTGGTCATGCTCTATGCCGGCATCAGTGTCTGGCTACTGGCCGCCATCAGCTTCATGATCTTCGGCCCGGCGCGGAAGCTTGCCCAGGGTTAGGGTGCGGACCTCCTCCGTCACTTGGCGATGGTCTTCTGGTTGATCCCGTAGCCGCATTCCTTGATGCGGATGATAAGGACGCCCCATTAAAGCTGGGCTCAAACATCTCGCATCATGCTTTCGTCAGTTGACGCCCGCTCGAAGCAGGACGCCGACGGCCGAGTCGAAATGCTCAGTCATGGCGGCCTCCGCCATCTCCAGATTCTGGTGGTTGATCGCTTCAGCGATCCTCTGATGGCAACGAATGTTTTCCATGCGGTTCTCCAGCGTGGCGCGGCTGCGCCACCCGATATGCCAGGTCTGCTGCGTTACGACGCGGAAAGAGCCTACGATGATTCCATAGAGAGAATTGCCCGAAGCCTGGGCGATCAGTTCGTGGAAGCGAATGTCGAGCTCCATCACCACCTCCGGTGTTTCGAGCGCGTTGAACATGTCCTCCACAATCTGGAGAAGTTCCCGCGCCTGCGCATCCGTCCGGCGCAGCGATGCAAGGCTCGCCGTGCGCAACTCAAGCGTGCGCCGAACGTCCAGAACCTGCTGAACGCTGAGCTGTTTCATTGTCACGGTGTGATCGAGAATCATGCTGAGCGGCACCGCATCCGGTGCCGCAACACGCGCCCGGCGGCCGGAACTGACCTCCAAGATTCCAAGCGCGGCAAGGGCGCGAAAGGCCTCTCGCGCCACGGATCGGGAAACGTCGAGCTTCGCGGCCATGGCTGTTTCGCTTGGCATGGGGCTGCCCGGCCGAAGCTGGTTTTCGCGCATATAGGCGCGCACGTCGACAATGGCCCGTTCAACGAGGCCTATCTCTTCTTCATAAACCTGTACTACATCTTTTGCCATTTCGGGATACTGCTTTCATAATTTTGGTTGACAGCATTATAAGAGACTGGCAGAAATTCTGCCATAAAAATCGGGCGGAAAGAAACGTCAGCGTGACTTTGATGGAAAAACAGGGCCGCATGCTCTCGCATGCGATCGATGGACTTCCTTTGTCTCTGCGGTTTTCCCGCTGAAATGGTGGCTTGGCTGAGGTCGGGCAGAGTGAACGGAAGCGATGATGAAAATAACTGCGATCAAGACTTTTCGTGCAGAAGAGTTCTCCAACGTTCTCTGGGTGCATGTGGAGACAGATCAGGGCATCACCGGCCTCGGCGAAACCTTTTACGGGGCGGCGGCCGTTGAGGCCCATATTCACGATACGCTGGCGAGCCGGTTGGTGGGCCGCAATCCGCTCCATATCGAGGCCCTTCACCGGGAAATGCTCAACCTCCCCATGGCTCACGCTTCGACGGGAGCGGAACATCGGGCCGCCTCCGCAATCGACATCGCGCTATGGGATCTGTTCGGCAAGGTATGCGGGCAGCCCGTTCACCAGATGCTGGGCGGGCTCTGCGTGGAGAAGATGCGCGTTTACAATACCTGTGCCGGAAGCCGCTATGTGCGGACGAAGAAGATCAAGCCGGTCGATACCTGGAATCTCGGGGAAGAGGCCGGCCCTTACGAGGATCTGGACGGTTTCATGAACCGGGCGGGCGAACTGGCCGAAGATCTGCTGTCGAACGGCATCACGGCCATGAAGATCTGGCCGTTCGATCCTCCGGCGATGGAAAACCGCGGCCTGTTCATCTCGGCGGAACAGATGAAAACGGCGATCAAGCCGTTCGAGCTGATCCGCAAGGCCGTCGGCGACAAGATGGATATCATGGTCGAGTTCCATTCGCTGTGGAACCTGCCGGTTGCCAAGCAGATCGCACGGGCGCTCGAACCCTTCAAGCCCACATGGTACGAAGATCCGATACGGATGAATTCGCCGCAGGCGCTTGCCGAATATGCGCATTCTACCGACGTATGGACCTGCGCCTCCGAAACGCTCGGCACACGTTTTGCCTACAAGGACTATCTCGACCGGGACGCCGCCCATGTCGTCATGGCCGACCTGTGCTGGACGGGCGGTTTGACCGAGGGTCGCAAGATCGCGGCCATGGCGGAAACCTATCACCGGCCTTTTGCCCCGCATGATTGCATCGGCCCGGTCGGGTTTGCCGCCGCCATTCACATGAGCTTTTCGCAGCCCAATACCCTCATACAGGAAAGCGTGCGCGCCTTTTACAAGGGCTGGTATCGCGAACTGGTGACGGAGGTTCCGCGAATCGAGGGCGGCTTCGTTTATCCGATGGAAGGCCCCGGTCTCGGTACCGAACTGCAACCGTCCTTCTTCGATCGCCCGGATCTCACGGTCCGTATGTCCGAACTCTGAGAGGGAAATCGTCATGAGCGTTTCACTTTTCGATCTCAGCGGCAAGACGGCACTGATCACCGGCTCGTCCCGCGGTTTGGGAAGGGCCTTTGCCGAGGGGCTGGCGAATGCCGGTGCCCGGGTGATCCTCAACGGCGTCGACGCCGCCCGACTGGAAGAGGCGGCTGCGGCGATGCGCTCGGCCGGCCGCGACGTGCTGACGGCGGCGTTTGACGTGACCGACGAAGCCGCTGTCATCGTAGCCTTCGAGCGGTTCGACCGGGACGGTATCCGGGTGGATATCCTCGTCAACAATGCCGGTATCCAGTTTCGCAAGCCGATGCTTGAGCTGGAGACCGCCGACTGGCGCCGGGTGATCGATACCAATCTGACGTCGGCCTTCCTTGTCGGCCGGGAGGCGGCCAGACGGATGGCCGAGCGCGGTTCTGGCAAGATCATCAATATAGGATCGCTGACCTCCGAACTCGCCCGGGCAACGGTCGCGCCTTACACCGTGGCGAAAGGCGGCATCAAGATGCTGACCAAGGCCATGGCGGCCGAGTGGGCCGAAAAGGGCATTCAGGCCAATGCGATCGGCCCCGGTTACATGATCACGGATATGAACGAGGCCCTGCTCGCCAACCCGGAATTTGACGCCTGGGTCAAGGCGCGCACGCCGGCGCGGCGCTGGGGCCGGCCGGAGGAGTTGGCGGGAACCGTCATCTATTTTGCGTCTGCCGCGTCCGATTACGTCAATGGCCAGATCGTCTATGCCGATGGCGGCATGATCTCCGTGCTGTAGGCGAACGCTCGCAATTCGTTTCGTCACGCTTAGGGAGAGCGTGACGGGTTCCAGTAAAACCAAAGGGAGGAGCAACATGAAACTCTTATCGATGAAGCGCGCATTGGGCGCGGGAAAACGATATCTGGCATCGTGCTTCGGCACGGGCGTCACGCAGGATAGGGTGCGGCGCGGATTCGGTGTCGGCCTATGTGCGGCGATTGCTTTTGCCGCCATGCCGGTGACGCCGATCTTTGCGCAGGACGTGAAGGTGGCAAAACTCGGCCATGGCTTCGCCGACACCCATCCACGCTCGGCGGCGATGAAATATTTTGCCGAGGAAGTGGCGAAGGCAACCGGCGGCAGCGTGAAAGTCGATGTCTTCGGCAATTCCGCGATCGGCTCCGAAGAAAAGATGCTGATGGCGCTCCAGTCGGGAACCATCGACTTCTACATGGGTGCACTCGCGCCAATCGCCACCCATGAGAAGGAACTTCAAATCTTCGACATTCCTTTCCTGTTCGCGACCGATGCCGAGGCGGCGGACGTGCTCGACGGTCCACAGGGAAAGCGCCTGCTCGACAACCTTGCCGACATGAAAATCCACGGCCTTGTGTGGGCCGGTGGCGCGTTCCGCAATCTGTCGAACAGCAAGCACCCGGTGGCATCGCTCGCCGATATGAAGGGGCTGAAGGTCCGGGTCATGCAAAGCCCCATGGCGCTCGCAAGCTTCAAGGCGCTTGGCATGAACGCCGTGCCCATGGCGTTCACCGAGGTCTATACGGCGCTGGAAACAAGAGCGCTCGATGGCTACGAGCATCCTTTCGTGGACATGTATGCAAACAAGATGTTCGAGGTGCAGAAATATCTGACAGTCACCAACCACGTCTATACGCCGGTGGCGCTGCTTTCTTCCACGAAGTTCCATGATTCGCTGACGCCGGAACAGCAGACTGCCGTTCAGGCTGCAGCGGAGAAAACGCGCACCTTCCAGCGGGAGGCCGAATTGCGCGATGCCGGCGAAGCCCTGAAGAAACTCGAGGCCGAGGGTATGTCGGCGACCGTGATGCCGCAGGCGGAACTCGATGCGGTTCGCACGGCGATAGAGCCGGTCGTTACCAAGGCGAGGGACGTGATCGGCGCCGAGTTCGTCGACCAGTTCTATGCCGAGATCGCCAAACACAGAAAATAACACCGTTATCGCCAGCGGGCCGGCCGGATGCCGGCTCGCCACCGCCGCGTTTTGAGCGGAACTGTGAAATCTGCGAGGGGCGCTGCACATCGAATGCGGCGGCCGTCTCGCTGGGGAGAGGAAAATGCGCGCATTTCTGGATGCAGGCGTCGGCGGTTTTTACCGCGCGATTGAGATCATCCTTGTACTCTGCATGGCCACAATGCTTGTGATGGTCTTCGGCAATGTCGTTTTACGTCTGTTTTTTAACACCGGTATCGACATTTCGGAGGAGCTTCCACGGTTCGCCTTCGTGTGGATGACCTTCCTCGGCGGGATCATCGGCCTGCACAGACGCAGCCATCTGGGTGTCGATATTGTCGTGCAGACATTGCCGGTCCTTGGGCGAAAACTGTGCTGGGCAATCAGCCAGGTGGTGATGCTCATCTGCGCCGCCTTCATCTTCTACGGCACCTGGCTCCAGCACGACATCCTGAAAATCACGCAATCTCCGGTCGCGGAGATCAGCATGCTGTGGGTCTATGGCGTCAGCTACGTGACCGGCGCGGCAATCGCTTTGATCTGCCTGTCGAACCTCGTGCGGCTGGCCATGGGAAACATTGCCGATGACGAACTGATCGACGTGCATGAGGAAGGCCTCGATGAGGGGCTTCAGGCGGCACGCGCGACCGACGAGCAGAAGGGACGCTGATCATGATCGTTTTTGTCTTCATAGGGTCGCTTCTTGGCCTGATGGCGCTCGGCATGCCGGTGGCGTTCGCGCTGATCGGGTGCGGTCTCGTGATGATGTTCTACATGGGCATCACCGATCCGCAGATCGTCATCCAGAACATGTGGGACGGCGCCAACAGCTTTCCCCTGCTTGCCGTTCCTTTCTTCATGCTGGCCGGCGAACTGATGAATGCCGGCGGCATGACCCGGCGCATCATCACCATGGCCATGGCGTGGATCGGACATATTCGCGGCGGTCTCGGTTATGTCGCGGTTCTGGCCGCCATTGTCATGGCGTCGCTTTCCGGCTCGGCGGTTGCCGATGCGGCGGCACTTGCATCCGTGCTCATCCCGCTGATGCGCAATGCCGGCTACGACATCAATCGTTCCTGCGGTCTCATCTCCTGCGGCGGCATCATCGCGCCGGTGCTCCCGCCTTCGGTCGGCATGATCATCTTTGGTGTCGCTGGCGGCGTATCCATCACCAAACTCTTTCTGGCCGGCATCGTGCCCGGAATCCTGATGGGCCTTGCCATCATGCTGGCCTGGCGCTGGAGCATCGGCCGCGACAATCCCGGTGTCGAACCCAGACGGAACCTTGCCGAGCGACTGAGCGAGACACGCAAGGCGCTTTGGGCGCTCGTCATGCCTGTCGTCGTCATCGGCGGCCTGAAGATCGGCGCCTTCACGCCGACCGAAGCGGCGGTGATAGCGGCGGTCTATTCCCTGTTCGTCGGCGTCTTTGTCTATCGCGAGATCAAGCTCTCCGACCTGTTCGGGCTGATGTATCGCGCGGCCGAAACCACCGCCGTCGTCATGTTCCTCGTTGCCGCTGCCGGTGTTTCCGCCTGGCTCATCACGACCGCGAACATTCCGCAGCAATTGGCCGACATGGTTCAGCCATTCATGGATAACAAGATTGTCCTGATGGCGATCCTCATGGTGATCGTCCTCATCGTCGGCACGGCGATGGACTTCACACCGACGGTTCTGATCTTGACTCCGGTGCTGATGCCGATCGTCAAGCAGGCAGGAATAGATCCGGTCTATTTCGGGGTATTGTTCATCATGAACAATGCAATCGGGCTGGTAACACCTCCGGTCGGCACCGTGCTCAATGTCGTCTGCGGGGTGGCACGCGTTCCGATGTCCGGCGTCATCAAGGGTGTGGTGCCCTTCATGATCGCCCAGATCGCGGTCCTTGTGCTACTCGTCATCTTTCCGCAAATCGTCCTTTGGCCATTGGCGATGATGTCGAAATGATCGGGTGCCCCTGACGGTGGCGAGGAGGGCAGGGTGCCAGCCTACCAGGCATCTTCGTAGATTCTTTCGGCATCCGCCAGCGACACCGTTCGTGGATTGTTGACGAGGAGCCGGGTCTGTTCCATCGCACTTTCGGCCAGCAGGGGAAGCGCGTTCCGGGGAATTCCCACCTCTCGCAGCCGGACGGGCAGGTTGAGACGCTCGGGCATCAGCGTCAGTCCTTCGATGAAGCCGGAAAGCCGGCCGGCTTGATCGGCAGAATCAAGATGCGGAAAGAGGTACGGCGCCAGTTCCGTATAAGCATCGCCGCATGCCATCGCGTTGAAGCGCAAGACATGCGGCAGAACCAGGCTGTTGGAAAGGCCGTGCGGAACGTGATACCGGCCGCCGATGGGATAGGCGAGCGCATGAACGGCAGCGACGGGGGAATTGGCGAAGGCTTGGCCCGCCAGCATCGCGCCGAGCAGCATCGCCTGTCTCGCTGCAAGATCAGTTCCGTTACCGACGGCAGTTGCGATATTTGCCCCGAGAAGCCGCAGAGCTTCCTTTGCAAGGGCACGGGAAACCGGATTGTTGTTTGGGCTTACAGACGTGAAGGCCTCGATGGCATGAACCATCGCGTCAATTCCCGTTGCCGCGGTGACGGCCGGAGGAAGGCCGATTGTCAGCCTTGCGTCCAGCAAGGCTGCATCCGGTAACAGAACCGGCGATACGACGCCCTTTTTCTGGTCTGCCCCGGTTGTAACGATCGAGATGGGCGTGACTTCCGATCCCGTCCCCGCCGTTGTCGGCACGAGCACCAGCGGCAGACGCTCTCCCGTCACCTTGCCGACGCCGTATATGTTCTCGAGCGCTTCGCCGCTTCTGGCGAGAAGCGCGACAAGTTTTGCGACATCGAGCGACGAGCCGCCACCGATGCCCAGCACGCCGGTTGCGCCGAACCCGTTCGCCTGCGCCACGGCGGCGTGGATGGTCGCTTCCGGCGGATCGGCAACAACGCCTGCGAAGATTGATGTTTCAGAGCCGGCTTCCACCAGGCCGTCGAGGGCCGGCTGAACAAGCCCCGCCTTGACGACACCGTCGTCCGAAACCACCAGGACACGCGGCCCGAGCAGGGTGCTAAGCTCTGAAATCCTCGAGATGCTGCCCGGTCCCGCAATGATTCGCGGGACGGTTGCGAAGGTGAACGTGGACATTCTGCCGCCTTTCACTGATGCCATTTGACGAGAGGCTGATAGTGATGCGGCTGGCGCATGACGACAAGGTCTTTTCGCCACGAGCCTTTTTCAAGGGGATTTTCAGGCGCTTTCGTTCGCTGTGCTTTCGGGAAAGCGTTTGCCTAGGTTGAAAAAAGACAACTTCATATGGCTGCGTTTATCTTCCCCCTCAAGGTTGGAGAACGGCACTTTGAAACCGAACATGTCGTCCGGCTCGGCAGAGCGCTCCCGCCAGAAGGTATCGATGTCCGAAACCATCATTTTTTGCCGTCGGGCGCGACGGTAGCGGATGGGGTGTCTGGAGTGGGCGACAGCGAAGTAGCGACCCGCACCCTCGCAGGCGAGACCTTGCAGAACCATCAGTGCAGCCTCCTTGGGGCGAAGTCCCGAGAGATCGCGCGTCACCGACACCATTTGCTCTTTCGCGGCGCGGGGGCCCTGCATGCCGCCAACGACAATTTCCATTGATGGCGGCTGCATCCGAAATTGTTCTTTCCCTTCCGGTGAAAGCGCGTCCGCAGTCGCCCTTCTGGCTTTTATCCTCCTCCTGCCGGAGAGGTTTCGCCTGATCGGCACTGCCATACTGGTGCCGTTTATCGTACTTGTCTCCCTCAACAGGGTGGCAATGGGCTCCCACTTCCTCTCCGATGTGCTGATTGCATGGCCTTTGATGTTTGCGGTGTTTCTTCTGCTCCACAGGCCATTCATGAACAATCGGCAGGCGATCGACGCCGCCTTCTCGCGCAAGGTCGGCGGGACGCGGCCCGCCGCAGAAACAAGGCCGCTTGCCGAACAATGAAGCCCGCAGCAAGCCCATCGGCCAACAACGAAAGGGCAACGGAAACCGCTGCCCTTTCTGTTTCTTTGGACTGGCTGCAGAGGCCTTATTTCACCTGCGCGACAATCAGCTTGCCGTCGGCGCGTTCGGCGACGAATTCGATATTCGCGCCTTCCTTGAGCTTGGCGAGGAGGGCGTCGTCCTTGATGCGGAACACCATGGTCATGCCTGGCATGTCGAGGTTTTTCAGCTCCTCATGGGTAATGGTGACCTTCTTGGCGGCGGCATCCACCTTCTTCACCGTGCCCTTGGTGAATTCCTGGGCGAAGGCGCCGAAGGGTGCGGTGAGCAAAAGTGCCGCTGCGAGGGTAATGTTAACGATGGTTTTCATGATCAGAGTCCTTTGTTGCTGGATTACTTTGCAGAAACTTTGAGATCGCCGCGCATGCCGGCCTCGTAATGTCCGGGTTTCAGGCAGGCGAATTCGAACATGCCGTCATTGGTGAATTTCCAGATGATTTCGCCGCTTTCGCCGGGCGCGAGGCTGATGGCGTTCGGATTGTCGTGCTCCATCTCCGGAGCCTTCTCCATGGCGGCCTTGTGCTCCAGATTGGCCTTCTGTTCGTCGAGAATGAATTCATGGTCCAGTTCGCCGGCATTCTTCACGGCAAAACGCACAGTCTTGCCCTTCTTGAATTCGAACTTGGCGGGGGTGAAGATCATCTTGCCGTCGGGCGTTTCCTTCATCGTAACCTGAATGGTCTGGGTCACCTTCGCCTTGTCGCCGGGTTCACCGATCGCCATCGCTTCATGGCCGCCGCCGTGGGTGCCCGATGCAAGGGCCGGCGTGGCAATAGCTGGCGCTGCGAAGGCGGCAACGAGCAGTGCAAGTTTCAGTCTGGTCATGTCATTGTTCCTTGGTTCTAATGGGGTTGAGTTCTGGTGGGGGTTGGGTCGTATTCAGCCGTGTTTCATCGGTTGCGGCGTGATCTGCGTTTTTGGGTCGGTGTTTTTCTGCGTATCCGGCAATGCGCCGGTCCATTCCCAGGCCTGGGTGCCGGGCGGGTTTTCGTACCAGCCGGGATCTGAGTAATCGCCCGCGGAGATGCCTTCGCGAACCTTCACCACGGAGAACATGCCGCCCATTTCGATCGGGCCGTGCGGACCCCAGCCCGTCATCATGGGAACGGTGTTTTCAGGGATTTCCATTTCCATCGCGCCCATGTCGGCCATGCCGGCGGTGCCCATCGGCATATAGTCCGGCCGGACCTTGCGAATCTTTTCGGTGACGGTTTTTTTGTCGACGCCGATGAAGGTCGGCACGTCATGTCCCATGGCATTCATCGTATGGTGCGACTTGTGGCAATGGATCGCCCAGTCGCCGACATATTTGGCGTCGAACTCATAGGCCCGCATGGCGCCGACGGGGATATCGATGCTGACCTCCGGCCAGCGCGCTTCCGGCCGCACCCAGCCGCCATCCGTGCAGGTCACCTCGAAATCGTAGCCGTGCATGTGGATCGGGTGGTTGGTCATGGTCAGGTTACCGACGCGCACGCGCACCCGGTCATCCTTGGAAACCACCAGCGGATCGATGCCCGGAAAGACCCGGCTGTTCCATGCCCACAGATTAAAATCCGTCATCGTCATGATTTTGGGGACGGAAGCGCCGGGATTGATATCGAAGGCGTTGAGCAGGAACACGAAATCGCGGTCCACGGGCATGAAGGTCGGGTCTTTCGGATGGATGACGAAAAAGCCCATCATGCCCATCGCCATCTGCACCATCTCGTCCGAATGCGGATGGTACATGAAGGTGCCTGATTTCACGAGGTCGAACTCGTAAACGAAGGTCTTGCCGACGGGGATGTGCGGTTGCGACAGACCGCCGACGCCGTCCATGCCTGACGGCAGGATCATGCCGTGCCAGTGGATCGTCGTATGTTCCGGCAGCTTGTTGGTGACGAAAATACGCACCCGGTCGCCTTCGACGGCTTCGATGGTCGGGCCGGGCGACTGGCCGTTATAACCCCACAGGCGGGCGGTCATGCCTTCCGCCATTTCGCGCTCCACCGGCTCGGCGACAAGGTGGAATTCCTTGACACCGTTGTTCATCCGGAAGGGCAGGGTCCAACCGTTGAGGGTGACGACCGGATTGTAATCGGGGCCGGTGGTTGGCTTCACCGGCGTCTGCGTCGCCGCCGTTTCCATCACCGCCGCTTCGGGCAGGCTGCTGTTGGAGGTTTTCGCCCAGGCCGCCGAGGAGACCATCGCGGCGCTGACGCCCAGAAGTTGTCTTCTATTGAACATGGTCTTTTCCTTTCTCAATGTCCGCCACCGCCGCCGGAAGCGGCGGCAACCTCGGTCTCTCCGCCAGCCGCGCCCGCGCCGCCGCCATAAATGGCGGGGGCGAGACCGGCTTCGGCGAGCCAGAAGTCGCGTTTGGCATCGATGGCGAGCAGGTTCGAATTGACCTTTTCGCGGCTGTCGGCCAACAGCTCGAAAGTGTTGGTGAGCATGCCGTTATAGGTCAGCAGCGACTCTTCCTCGATCTTCGTGCGAAGCGGCACCACGCTGTTGCGGTAATGCCGGGCGATATCGTAGTTCGAGCGGTATGCCTGATAGGCCGAGCGGGCCTCCGAGCGGACATTGACGGCCTTTTCCGCCAGCAGATTGGCGGCGCGCATATAAGCGAGTTCGGATTCCCGCATGCGGGCCTGACCGGAATCGAAGATCGGAATGACGAATTCCAGTTCCGCGCGGCCGGTGGTCTGTTTCTTGATGCCGTCTTCATCCCTTTCTCGCTCGGTCTCGAAACCGGAACGGAGGCCGAGATCGGTGACGTATCGAGTGGCTTCGGTGAGCTTGAAGGACCGTGCGGTCGCCTCCAGATCGAGCTTGGCCATCTGCAGATCGACGCGGCGTTGCAGGGCTTCCGCCTCGATCATGTCACGTTTGGCCAGGGCCTTGGGAAGCGACGGCAGGCGATTGGGGATGCCGTATTCTATATCCGCTCCCCAAAGTCCCATCAGCCGCGTCAGTTCCTCCTTGGCAAGGCGGGCTTCCAGACGCGCCTTGGCGATCTGGCCGGTCAGTTCGGCATAAAAGACCTGCTCGCGGGCCTGGCCTTCTTTGTTGAGCGAGCCCGACTCGCCAAGCTTTTTGGCGAGTTCCGAGGCGGCATCCGCCGCGGTCTGCGCCTGCGCCAGCTGGCCGACATTTTCGGAGGCGGCAACAGCGTTGATCCATGCGCGGCGGGTATCCGCCGCCAGCTGTAGTGTGTTCAGCGCGGCGCCAAGCTGCGCCTTGCGGAAACCGGTATCGGCAATTTCGACATTCTTTTTGAGGGTGGCGAGCGCCAGAATATTGGTGGCGATGACACCCTCAATCGTTCTGTAGGCCCTGAGACCCGGCGTGCCGATCCCCGTCAGCCCTATGCCGACCGTTGGGTTGACCAGCAAGGTCGATTGCCATGCGGTTGCAGCGGATTCACCGAGACCGGCATAGGCCGCCTGCAGGCCCTTGTTGTTCAGAAGCGCCACCTGCACCGCCGTCTCGACATCAAGGGTCTTGCTGGCCGCCATCAGCGACTTGACGCGGGCCTGTGTTGCCTGCGCTTCGGCCCGGTTCTGCACCCAGACTGTCTGCTTTCCGGTCGCCTCGGACGTCTTTGCCGAGACATTGCTGAAACCGGCATCGCGGGAGGCATATTGTGCGGCTGTGACACAGCCGCTGAGAAAAACCGGCAGGGACAGGACCGCTGCGAGTTTTGCTCCGAGTTTGAATGCCCGGCGTGTCATGATGCGTCTCCTTTCGGAGCCTGCGCATCGTTCTGGTCACGCCAGGGTTTTGGATCGACCGGCATGCGGGCGGTATAACCCGAGACCGGGGTCTGGTAGCGGGGAGGGGCGACGCCAAGCGTCGGGTTTGCCGCGTCGTCATAGGAGGCGGCGTCATTCATCATGGATGTGGCTGTGCAGCCGCCCAGAAGCAGGGGCGCCGCAACCACAATATGGATTGGGTTCATGGGTGTTTTCCGAACAGGAGATGCAACGGCGCGGCGGCGCTAAAGCCGCTCACGCACGGTCATTGCCCAAGGCGGGCTCTGCCTGTTCAGATATTAGGCGGACGGTGCAGCAGCGGGCTCTGGCCCGGCACCTTGCTGTCATCGAGGAAGGCACGGATGCTGCGGACGACAGGCGTGCCAATGGTGTCGTGGCCGATCAGAAGTGCCATGCCGAGACAGAAATCGCCACAACATTGCGGCTTCGCGGGCTTTTTGGCGCCGCTGTCATTGTCGGCCATGTCGTGGTTATCATGATTGTCTGATATCATGGCGGAACCGCCATGATCCATCATCTTGCCATGATCCATCATGGCGGATTGATCGTGCCGCATTCCCCCGGTGTCGGGACCATGCATTGCGGCATTGACGGTGGAAACGCTGTATCCCGCCAGTGATAGGATCATCACCAGTCTGAACAACAGGGCCAGCAATTTCGATGCTCGCAACGTTTCACGCATGTTCTTTAGAAAAGCCGCAGTCCTGTGATTTGTCAATGGATATACTTCATAACCATTGATGAAAATCTCGTCGTGAGGCCGAATGTCGCTTCCTTATCATACAAAACCGATGAAGGCTTCATCGAGAATGAGCAGCTTGCGGGCCTGCATGCGGGCATATTCCTCGTAAAAACCCTGCGATATCCACAGTGCGGAGCGACCGCGCCGTCCGCTCCAGCCAATGCCGCCGATCAGTTCGGCTGCCGCAAGCTTGCGACCGACATGGATACGCGACAGGGAGAGGGGTGTGGCCAGTTGGGTCACGGTTTCCACGTCGGTCAGACGTCTGCCCTGTTCGGGCGGCCTCTCCCAGTCGATGCCGGCGATAAGGCGGTCCATCAGCAGTCCGCCCGCATCGAACCAGTTGAAGATGATGGAAAGCGGGCCGGGGCAGCGGACCTCCGGATGGGATAGAAACGCCTGTGATACGCGGGGGTGGATATGTGGAAGCATGGCCTCCGACCGCTTGATGAAACGTGATGCCCTGAAGCCCTCGTCGAGCAGGTCCAGCGCCTGAAAATGTACGTCGTACCATTGCGCCAGCATGGCGAGAGCCGGCGGTGAAGGAACGACGCCGGCGGCTTGCTCTTCGGTGGCATCTGCCGGCTGTGTCAGCCCGCGTTTCAGCGCCTCTTTGAAGAACGCATAAGCCACACCATGGCTGGCGAGCCCATGCCGGAGCGCCAGATGGCCGAAATCTTCACGTGTCAGGGCGGCCTCTCCCTCTGCGGTTTCACAGGCGCCGCATTTCTGAAAATAGAGCGCCAGAAGCGCGTGGCAAAGAAGCCGGTTCTGGCGCGTCGCAAAAAGCGCGGTCATTCCGGGCGAGCCTTCGTAGAGGGTGATGAAACTTCCCGCCAGCAGGCGCAACGCGGCTGCGAATGGTTCCTTCTGCAGCATCGCCTCTATCTCGCAGGGTGCTGGCCCACGGCGATCGGCTGTCGCGGCCGGTAACTGGGAAATCGCAAAGTCGAAAAAATTGGTCATGGCCGCGCTCCGGAATGGGATGGTCTACGGGCCTTACAGGAGCTGAAATGGCGCGTCTTCTCATTGCGCGCAGAGGTAAAATTTTAAGCCGGCGGCATATCCGCAGCGCGGGCGTCACCGGGCGTCATGCCATAGGTGCCGGCGAATACCCTGTAGAAAGTGGCAAGGCTGTCGAAGCCGCAGCCATAGGCGACCTGGGTGACCGGCAAGGCGGGGAACGCCAGCAGCAATCGCCTCGCTTCCTCGATCCGCATGGAGGAGAGCGTGCGGGAAAACGACAGTTCCGCACCCTCAAAAACCACATGCAATTGCCGAAGCGAAATGCCCAGTTCCCTCGCGACGGCGGCAGGGGTGAGGTTCTGCCGGGATTTTTTCCGCATCATGATGTCCTGTGCCGCATAACAGAGCCCGGTCCTGAGCGCAGCGCGCACCTCGGGCATGGCGGGCGAAAGCCGCCCGCGCGCCGTCATGGCAAGCCGGGCGATATGCGTTATATCGCGCGCGGGATCGATGAGCCTGCCGGGGTCGGCGTTCAGCGCGCTGAAAAGGGCCCGGAAGGGCAGGGAGAAACTATTGTTTTCCGCATAACGCGTCGCAAACAGGTCATCGGTGGCCTGACCGAGCATGACCTCGTAATCCACGGGGATCTTCAGCATCTTATAGTGAAAATCCGCCTCGTTTCCCGGTATCGCGTCATAGGGCAAGTCGGAATAGTTGATGGTGATATCGCCGCCGCCGACGGCGTGCACCTGATCCCTGCCGGCATGCAGAAATCCCGAACCCCTGACCTGCAGGCCGATGCAGAGGCTGTCGCCGGCAATGCGGGCAATATCGGCTTCGGTGCGGTTGACCCGGTAAGAGGAAGCGCGCATCTCGGTTACGACGGCGCCGGCAACGGCATGCGCCTGAAACGAACCCCTGAAGCTGCGGCGGAGATCCCGTGCAAGCTCGATCGTCACGCCAAACAGGCTCTTGCCGCGCACTTCGCGCCATTGGTCGAAGCGGTGTTCGGGCAGAAAATCGTCGGTTGCGAAGCGGACTATGGTGTTCGTGACTTGATCCTCCCCGACGGTCCCGGTGGCCTATTTTTCCGATGCGCGAAATCGAAGATGAACGAGCGGATAGGGTCGCCCCTGTCCATCCAGATCGGAGCGTCCCGTCGGTTCGAACCCCAGACGGCGATAAAAACCCATAGCCTCGGCGTTCTGTTCGTTGACGTCAGTGGTCAATGCGGGGTGGAGCGCAAGCGCCCTCTGGACCAGAGCCTTGCCGATGCCTTTGCCGCGATGGTCCGGATGGATGAAAAGTGCCTCCATATGCCCCTCATGCAGAAACATGAAGCCGAGGGCCTGATCCGAAGTATCGACCGCCAGCGTCAGAGGAGCCTGCGGCAAAAACGCTTTGACTTCCTCCCCGATCGCGGCGCGGTCCGCCGGCAGAAGGAAGTCATGGGTGGCGTCGACTGCTTTGCTCCATATGTCGAGGATGCGGGAAGCGTCGCGGCTCTCGGAGGGACGAAATGTGATCATGCCCCACCCTTAGCAAGTGCCGAGTTTTCTCGCCATGGGTCGGCCCGATCTTTTCCGTGAGCACGTGCGTATTCAATGAGTTTCAGCATTGAAACCCGGCGATGCCGATCCTCGCCTATGCAGCCATTTTTCCTTCAGAAAAATTTTTCTCGAAAAAAGTGCTTGCAAAAAGCGGCTCGAAAAAAATAGATAAAAAGAACTTCTATCTATTTATTTTGAGGGAAAGATCGACGGATGGACCAGATCGCCACGCAAATCGACAGAAATCCAGTGCCTGTTCCGGGTTTCCGGCACAGTTCGTCGCTCGAAGAAGCCAAAATTATCTATAATTTGCCATTTAACGATCTCCTGTTCCGTGCCCAGCAGGTGCATCGCTGTCATTTCGATCCCAATGCTATCCAGATGAGCCGGCTTCTATCCATCAAGACCGGCGGCTGCCCCGAGGATTGCGGTTACTGTAGCCAGTCTGCCCGCAACCCCACCGGCCTCAAGGCCTCCAAACTGATGGAAGTGGAGCGCGTGCTGGCTGAGGCGCGCAAGGCGAAGGAAGGCGGGGCGACGCGTTATTGCATGGGTGCGGCCTGGCGTAGCCCCAAGGAGCGCGACATGGAGGCGGTGGTGGCCATGGTCGAGGGCGTGAAGGCGCTCGGCATGGAAACCTGCATGACGCTCGGCATGCTGACGCCGGAGCAATCCGAACGACTGGCCGATGCCGGTCTCGACTACTACAATCACAACGTCGACACTTCCGAGCGGTTTTATTCTGAGATCATCACGACCCGCACCTTCGAGGACCGGCTGGAAACGCTTGCCAATGTCCGCGATGCCGGCATCAAGGTCTGCGCCGGCGGCATTCTCGGCATGGGGGAAACGGTGGAAGACCGGATCTCGATGCTGGTGACGCTCGCCAATCTGCCGGTGCCGCCGGAAAGCGTGCCGATCAACATGCTGATCCCGATCCCCGGCTCGAAGCTTGCCAAGGCCGATCCCGTCGATCCGATCGATTTCGTCCGCACCATCGCGCTGGCGCGCATCCTGATGCCGCGTTCGCATGTGCGGCTTTCGGCCGGGCGAACCGAGATGAGTGACGAGACACAGGCGCTCTGTTTCCTGGCCGGCGCCAACTCCATCTTCATCGGCGAGACGCTGCTGACGGCGGACAATCCGGGCGAGGACCACGATACGGCGCTTTTCCGCCGTCTGGGCCTGAAGCCAATGGAATTGCAGCCTGCGGAGACGGGATGGTGCCGGTGAATCTGGCGGCGCTCTCTCCCTATGAGACGAAGCTTGCCGGCCTGGAGCGTAAATCGCGGCTGCGCTCGCTCGCTCCCCAGGAGGGCATCGATTTCACCTCCAATGACTATCTGGGGCTTGCCGCTTCACCCCGGCTGAAGGCGGCAATTGCCGACGCCATCGGCAGGGGTGTGCCGGCAGGGGCCGGCGGCTCGCGGCTGTTGCGCGGCAACCATCCCGAACATGAGGCGCTGGAAGCGGAAGCGGCGGCGCTTTTCGGGGCGGAAAAAGCGATCTATTTCGGCAGCGGTTTTGCCGCCAATGTCGCGCTTTTCTCCACATTGCCGCTGCGGGAAGACCTCGTTCTTCACGACACCCTGATCCATGCCAGCGTGCATGACGGTATTGCAGCCGGCAAGGCGAAGGCGATTGCCGTGCCGCATAATCAGGTCGAGGCATTCGAACGGGAAATAGTCCGCTGGCGGCAGGAGGGTGGCCGTGGCCGTCCGTGGATCGCCGTCGAAAGCCTTTATTCCATGGATGGGGACCGCGCTCCGCTCTCTGCCCTGGCTGATCTTGCCGAGAAACACGAAGGCTTCCTTGTCGTCGACGAGGCGCATGCCACCGGCGTGTTCGGCCCTGGCGGGCGCGGTCTCGCCGCCGAACTGGAAGGCCGGGGCAATGTGGTGGCATTGCATACCTGCGGCAAGGCGCTTGGTCTTTCCGGTGCGCTTTTGAGCCTGCCGGCGGTTCTCGCCGATTATCTCGTCAACCGCGCCCGCGGTTTCATCTATTCGACCGCACCCTCGCCATTGATGGCGGCGGCGGTTCGGGAAGCCCTACGCATCATCGTCGATGAGCCTTGGCGACGCCTGCGGCTGGCGGAGCTGGTAAACTTTGCCGGCGAAGAACTTCGCTCCCGGCTCGGCGTTGCGCCCAGCGGCTCGCAGATCCTGCCGGTGATGATCGGGGAGAATGCCCGTTCGCTTCGTATCGCCGCGCATCTGCGGAAGGGCGGTTTCGACGTGCGGGCGATCCGCCCGCCGACGGTGCCGGAGGGCACGGCGCGCCTACGCGTCGCCATCACGCTCAATGTGGATGAGAACCAGATCGCCGCTTTGGTCGGGCTGCTTGCCCTTTCGCTGGAGGAGAAACGGAGATGAGCCTTCGTTTCGTCATCTCCGGCACAGATACGGGCATCGGCAAGACGGTTTTTTCCGCAGCGCTGACCCACGCCCTGCGGGCTTATTACTGGAAGCCGGTGCAATCCGGGCTGGAGGAAGAAACAGACAGCGAGACGGTGGAACGGCTGGGTGGCGCGCCGCGGGCGCGTATCCTGCCGGAGGCCTATCGCCTGAAAATGCCGGCCTCACCGCATCTTTCCGCCCGCCTCGAAAATGTAACGATCGATCCCGCGCTTCTGCTGCCGCCGCAAACGGATGGGCCTCTTGTCATCGAGGGGGCAGGCGGGCTTCTGGTGCCGCTGACGGACACGGTGTTGTTCGCCGATATCTTCGCCCGCTGGCAAATTCCGCTTGTCCTCTGCGCAAGGACCTCGCTCGGCACCATCAACCACACGCTGCTCTCGCTCGAGGCGTTGCGGCAGCGCGCCATTCCGGTGCAGGGCGTGGTCTTCATCGGCGACGAGAACCGGGAAAATGAGCGCGTCATCGCCAATATCGGCGCCGTTCGCCCGCTCGGCCGTCTGCCACGCCTGCCGGAGATGACATCAGAGGCACTGCATCAGGCATTTGCCCAACACTTCAATCTCGCTGATTTTCTGGAGGCGCCGGCATGAGCCGTTCCCCTGTCTGGCATCCCTTCACCCAGCATGGGCTGGAACCGCCGATGAAACGCGTCGTATCAGTGGAAGGCGCATTTCTCATCGATGAGGACGGCAATCGCCTGTTCGACGGCATTTCATCCTGGTGGGTCATCACCCACGGGCACCGGCATCCGGCGATCATGTCGGCCATCCGCGCAGCGACCGAGTCCTTCGACCAGGTCATTTTCGCCGAATTCTCCCATGAGCCCGCCGAAACGCTGGCGAGCGGGCTGATCGAGCTTGCGCCCACCGGGTTAAGCCACGTGTTCTATTCCGATAGCGGCTCGACGGCGGTTGAGGTGGCGCTGAAAATGGCGCTCGGTTACTTCCACAATCGCGGGCAAAAGCGCGACCGTATCGTGGTGATGGAACATGGCTATCACGGCGACACCATCGGCACCATGTCGACCGGTGAGCGCGGTGTGTTCAATGCCGCTTATGAACCGCTGCTTTTCGGCGTCGACCGGCTGGCCTTTCCAGAAGCGGGCGGCGAACAGCACACGCTGGACATGTTCGAGAGCTTCTGCCGTTCAGGCCGTGTCGCCGCCCTGCTGATCGAGCCGCTCGTGCTCGGTGCCGGCGGCATGAAGATATACGGCGCGGATGTTCTGGCCGGGCTGAAACGGATCGCCGAACGCCATGGCTGCCTCGTCATTGCTGACGAGGTGATGACGGGCTGGGGCAGAACCGGAACCCTGTTCGCCTGCGAACAGACAGGCATGTCGCCGGATATTCTCTGCACTTCCAAGGGCCTGACCGGCGGCTCGCTGCCGCTCGCAGCAACGCTGTGCAGCGGGGAAATCTTCGACGCGCATTTTTCGACGGATCGCCGCAGGACCTTTTTCCATTCCAGTTCCTATACGGCCAATCCGATTGCCTGTGCTGCCGCCGTCGCCAATCTTCAGGTCTGGCGGGATGAGCCGGTGCGCGCGCGCATTGGGCATTTGCAACAGATGCTGCGCGACAATCTCAGGCGATTTGCCGATGACCGGCGGTTCACCGGCATCCGGCAAATGGGGACGATCGTGGCGCTCGACCTCGTGGTGCCGGCCGGTGGCTATCTCGCCGAGGCGGGACCGCGCATGCGGCAATTGTTCCGCGAGCGCGGGTTCGTCATCCGCCCGCTCGGCAATGTGCTTTACCTGATGCCGCCCTATTGTTCGACGGCGGAAGATCTGGGCAGAGCCTTTGACGCCATCGATGAGGTGGCCGGGATCGTCACCGAACCCCCATCGCTAAAATCGCATGCAGTCGGCATCGCGTGAAAACGGGGCGCGGCCATGTCCGGCATATTCCAGAAACGTCTCCGAAAGTCCTGACAATGCAGACCCGTTCTTCCCGCATGGCTGGTTTTGGTCATGCCGTCCCGTCACGATGTGTCGACAATGCCGAGATAGAGGCCAGTCTCGGGCTGGAAACCGGCTGGATCGAGCGGCGAACCGGCATCCGCACGCGTTATTGGGCGCAAGAGGGCGATACGTTGAGCGGCCTTGCCACGAGAGCCGGCCGCATGGCGCTGGAAAATGCGGAAATCAACGCCGACGACATTGCGCTGACGTTGCTTGCGACCTCCACGCCGGATCATCTTTTGCCGCCCTCGGGGCCGCTGCTCGCACACGGGCTGGGCCTCGCCAGATCCGGCGCGATCGATCTCGCCGGGGCCTGTTCCGGTTTTCTTTACGCGCTCACCCTTGCGGATGGCTTTGTCCGCACGCACGGCCGCGCCGTCCTCGTCGTTGCCGCCAATATATTGAGCCGCCGTATCAATCCGGCGGAAAGGGCAAGCGCGGTCCTGTTTGCCGATGCCGCCGGCGCCGTCGTACTCAAGCCCTCAAAAGAGGGGTACCGTGGGCTTTTGTCGGCCGATCTCGTTGCGGATGGCGGCGGTTACGATCTGATCCAGATAGCGGCGGGAGGCAGCAGCCAGCCTTTCTCCGCCGGTATGCCTGCCGAAGATGCGTTGATGACGATGCGCGACGGCCGCGAGGTCTTCTCCCGTGCCGTAACGCTGATGACCGAGACCTCGCAAAGGGTGCTGCACGAAGCCGGAATGACGGCCGCCGATATCGACCGTTTCGTGCCCCATCAGGCCAATGCCCGCATGTTCGACGTCGTCTGCGGCAATCTCGGCATGAACAGGCAAAAGACGGTTCGCACCATAGAAACCTTCGGCAATTCCTCCGCCGCAACCATCCCGCTTTCGCTCTCGGTCACCAATGCCGAACGGCCGTTTGCGGAAGGCGAAACCCTGCTTTTGACGGCGGCTGGTGCCGGTATGACGGGCGGAGCGGTCGTTTATCGCGCGTGAACTGCCGGGCATGGGTCACGATGCCCGTTTGGCTCAGAATCCATTTTCCGCGAGAAACGCCCTGCTGGCCGCCAGATCAGCCAGAATACTGCCGGCATTGCGTGGATCGCGCTCCTGTTCGATGGTGATATAGCCGCCATAGCCTAGTTCCGTCAGAAGGCCGCGGATGGCCGGATAATTAATCGAGCCGCGACCGATCGGGCACATGACGCCCTTGGCGCAGGCGTCGAAGAAGCGGATGTGCTCCGCCATAACCTCTTCAAAAACCTTGGCGTCGATATCCTTGAAATGAATGTAGTCGACGTGGTCCCAATATTTGCGAAGTGTGGCAACGGGGTCCATTCCGGAATAGGCCATGTGGCCGGTATCGAGGCACAGGCCCGCCAGATCGGCGGGAATGTCCTCAACGATCTGCTGCAACTCGTCAGCGAATTCAATGTAGCCGCCGGCGTGGGGATGGATGGTGGCGCGCACGCCATATTTGTCGCGAGCGAGGGTTGCAATGGCGCGGATGTTCTCCACCATGCCGTTCCAGGTGGCTTTATCGAGGCGTGGCGCGCGGGCGGAATGTCCGGCGGCGAAATCACGTTCGTCATGACCCCAGTCCATCACCGTCAGATAAGGCGCGGCAAAGCGCTGGCCGGCATGGGTTTCCGGTTTCGGCAGGTGGGTGATCAGCGCGCAGATATCGTCGGTCTGGCGCATCAGCTTGTCACGGTTTCCCGGTGAGACGAGATCGTCGAAGATCGTGCCCGCGACGATCTTCAGACCGCGCTCGTCCAGCGCCTGGGAAACGCGACTGAGATCGAGCGGCAGATAGCCATAGGGACCAAGTTCCAGACCGCCGAAGCCGGCGGCCTTTGCCTCGTCCAGCACCCTTTCCCAATCGGGCAAATGCGGATTTTTCACGTCGTCGACCCCCCAGCAGCAGGGAGCGGTGGTGATGGTGATCGGGTTGGTCATGGCATCCTCGTGGCGCAATTGACGCCGGGCCACCTTCTGCGGCCCGGAGCGGGTATCAGCGGCTGATGGTGGCTTGCAGGGCATCGATGGAGGACTGGATGCCAGCGTCGGTGGACATGGTGAAATCTTCCATTTCCAGGCTCACCCAATCATTGTAACCGACCATGCGCACCACGGAGAAAAATTCCTTCCACCATTGCAGGTCGCGGCCGGCGCCCACTGCCACATAGTTCCAGCTGCGGTTTGCGACGTCAGTCACCTCTTTCAGCTCCAACAGGCCGTTCACATCCGCCAGCCCGCGTTCAATGCGGGTGTCCTTGCCGTGGCAATGGTGGATTGCGCCGCCGAGTGCACGGGCAGAGGCGATGGGATCGGCCCCCATCCACATCAGGTGTGACGGATCGAGGTTCATGCCGACCGTCGGGCCGACCTCATTGCGCAGGCGAAACAGGGTCTCCGGGTTCCAGACGAGCATGGCCGAGAAATTCTCGAGCGCATATTTTTCGACGCCCGCTTCCTTGGCGAGCTTCACGAGCCCGTGCCAGAGCGGAAAGGCGCGGTCTTCCCACTGGTAACGGTCACGTTCCGGCATCTCGTTCGGCCAGCTCTTGGTGTAGACGAGCCAGTTCGGCACGGTGTCGCCCGGTGCTGCCTCCGGCAGGCCGGACATGGTGACGATCTTCGTCACGCCGATTTCGCCCGCCAGCCGGACGGTGTCCTGCATTTCCTTCAGGTGGCGCCTGCCCATGTCGCCCGGATCGAGCGGGTTGGCGGAGCAATTCAGCGCGGCGATTTCGAGGCCGCGGGCCTCGATTTCCTTGAGCCTGGATTTGAGCAGCCCCTTGTCCGCCAGAAGTTCGTCGGCGCGGAAATGCGGACCGCTGGACCAGCCGCCGCCGGTCATTTCGATGCCCTCGACGCCGAGCGCGACGCATTTGTCGAGCATATCGGTGAACGGCAGGTTCGCCATGACATCAGTACAAATCGCGAGTTTCATCGTATCGTCTTTCTAAAAAGGGCATGGGGACGCGCATGAGGAAGAGGAGGACGGGAGAGTGGTCCGGCGCGCCCCCAATCTGGTTATGCGAAGTCGACCCAGGCGGCGCCGGCATCGGCTGAGCGCACGCAGTTTTCCAGCCAGCGAACACCTTCGGTGCCGGCCGTGATGCCGGGATAGTGGTGGGTCGTCAGAAAGGCCTTGTCACCGCGATTTGCCGCGTCGATTGCCTGGGCGATCCATAGATAGATGTTCGACCAGCTGTCGCCGAGACCTTCTGTATGCAGCGCACCCATGCGGTCGATGGCGAGGCTTTCCTGTTCCAGATAGGGCATGCCGTGGTGCAGGATGCGGCCGGGTTCACCCTGAACCTCGTAGATCAGCTGGTCTGGATGGGAATCGGACCATTCGAGCGAAGCCTTGGAGCCGACGAAACGGTAACGCTGCGATCCCATATTGCCGGCATTGACGGAGGAGACCCAGAGGCGGCCGCGTGCGCCATTGTCGTAATGCATCAGAACCGTGGCGTGATCCTCCAGCGGCGCGCGGGTGGGAATGAAGGCCTTGCGGTCGCAGAGCAGGCGTTCCACCTTCATATGCGGCAGCACGACTTCCGAGAGATAATAAAGATGCGTGCCGATATCGCCCAAAACGAAAGTCGGGCCGGCGGTGCGGGGATTGGTGCGCCATTTAACGGCCTCGCCCGCGCCGACATCGTCACCGGCATTAAAGCCGTGGGTATATTGCAGGTCGACGATGCGGATGTCGCCCAGCATTCCCTTTTTCACCATGGCCGCCATCTGGTGGACGAGCGGGTGCCCGGTAAAACCATAGGTGACGCCGACGATCAGCCCCTTCTGTTCGGCCAGCCGCGCCACTTCATCGCATTCGGCCACGGTGAAGAATAGCGGCTTTTCGCAGATCACATGCAGCCCCGCTTCAAGGCAGGCCTTGGTGATCTCGTAGTGGGTGAAATTGGGGGTGGCGATGGAGACGACGTCCACGCCGTCTTCGCGCGCCGTTTCGCCGGCAATCAGCGCCTTGTAATCCGCATAGCAGCGTTCCGCCGCCACGCCGAGATTGACGCCGAAGTCACGGCCTCTTTCGGCATCGAGGTCGAATGCGCCGGCGACGAGCTGGTAATTGCCGTCGCGCAGGGCGCCCGTGCGGTGCTTGTAGCCCACCTGTCCCGTGCGTCCGCCGCCCACCATGGCCCAGCGCAGCGGGCGTGAAATCAGTCTTTCTCCGTTGATCATGTCGGTCGTCTTTCCATTTGATGTTGCCAATGGCCGTGGCCGGAGGCAGGGTCCGCCTCAGCTTCAGCGCCGGTTTGCCGCGTTATTTCTTGAAGTAGAGGTCGATATAGTCCTGCATTTTGCTGCGCATGAACCGGCTCGATTCATCCGCCCTGTCCTCCCAGGCGAAGACGCAGGAGGTCATGATGCCGTCGAAGCCGATTTCGGCGAGTGTGCTGAAGAAGTCATCCCACGGCACTTCGCCCTGGCCGATATTCAGGTGCTGGTGCACCCGCGCCTGCGTGCCCGGCGGGTTGAGGATATAGCGAAGCCCGGAGCTGGCCTTGTGGTTGAAGGTATCGCCCACATGCACATGCGCCAGCACGTCCTTCGCTTCACGCAGCATCGCCTTGGTGTCGTCGCCGAAATAGAAGGTATGCGGCGCGCAATAGAGGAATTTGACATTCTTCGAATTGACGGTGCGGATGATATCCAGCGCCGGCTGCAGTGTTTCGCACCAGTCTTCCGGGTGCGGCTCGACATGCAGGTTGATGTTTTCGCGTTCGAAGATCGGTACCAGCTCTTCCATGGAGCGCCACCAGGCATCCTCGCAGGCCTCGATCATCGAGCCGGTATGGCAGCAATAACATGATCCCTTGTCGGGATGCGGTCCGCGGCCGAATTCGGAGTTCATTGTGTCGACCTCGAGTTCGATGGCGATCTCGATGGCGCGCTTCCAGTGTTTTACCGCCGCCTGCCGCTCGGTCTCGTCATTGGAGGCCCAGCGATACATCGGCAACAGTGAGGCGATGCCGACATCGGCCTCCTTCAGCGCCTTTTTGAAGGACCGGATGCGCTCGGGAAAGACGCGCGGCGCCTTGAACCATTCGAGGAAATCGGCGCGCGGGCTAAGTTCGATCCAGTCGAAGCCGAGTTCCTTCACCTTGGCGGGCAGCTCATCGAGGCTGGTGAAACGGTGCATGTGGGGGTCGATGGCGATTTTCATCGGTCTTGATCCTTGTCTCTGTCTTAATTCGATGGCTGCTGCGGCGGATGGCCGCCATGGCTGGCCATGTAATTCTCCACCTCTGCGCCGAGATCGGCGAGCGCCTCACCACCGGCCATCAGGTCGGTGATCTCCTCGCGGGATTTTTCGCCCTTGCGGAAATTGGCGGCGACCGCGCCGCGAATAAGCACGGCGAAATGGTCGCCGACGGCGATGGCGTGGGTGACCTGATGGGTGATGAAGATCACCGCGATGCCCCGCTTGCGCGCCTCCAGCACGATGCGCAGGACGTGCGATGCCTGTTTCACGCCCAGCGCCGCCGTTGGTTCATCGAGGATCAGAACGCGTGCGCCAAAATGCACCGCGCGGGCAATGGCGAGCGATTGCCGCTCGCCGCCGGAAAGCCCGCCGATCAGGCGGTCACCGTCATCGATGCGGGTGATGCCGAATTCCTGCACCGCCTTGACCGCGATTTCATTGGCCTTCTTGCGGTCGTAAATCCGGAAGGGCCAGAAGCCTTTCGTGGGTTCTGCGCCGATGAAGAAGGAACGGCCGATGCTCATCAGCGGAAAGGTTCCGCCGAACTGGTGCACGGTGGAAATGCCCATGCGCTGCGCATCGCGCGGCCCGTCGAAATGAACCGGCTTGCCATCCATCAGCAACTCACCGGAACTGGGCTGATAAACCCCGGCCAGTGTCTTGATCAGTGTGGATTTTCCAGCACCGTTGTCGCCCAGCAGGCAGAGCACCTCGCCGGCGCGCACCTTCAGCGAGATATCGTGCAGAACATCGATGGGACCGAAGGACTTGTTGACGTTTCTGAGTTCGAGAATGGGTGTGGTCATGGTCCCGCCTCACTTCTTCTTCGGTGAATAGGTGAGCGCCATGACGCGGAAGGTGTTGTTCATCAGCACCGCGAGCAGCAGCATGACGCCGATGATGAGGCTCGACCAGTTGCGGTCAAACGCGGTGAAATAGATGCCTTGATTGACGATGGCGAAGGTGATGGTGCCGAGAAAAATGCCGATCACCGAACCGAAACCGCCGGTCAGCAGCACCCCGCCCACGACGACCGCGATGATGGAGTTGAAGATGAAGGTCATGCCGGCCGAAACCTGGGCGACATTGAAGAGGATCGCCTGACAGACACCGACGAAGGAGGCGCTGACGGAGGACAGGACAAAAAGCGTGACCGTCAGCTTGTCGGTGGGAATGCCGGCGTTGCGGGCGCTCACCCGGTCGCCGCCCATGGCGAAGATCCAGTTTCCGAAGGGCGAATAATGGACGTAGAAGATATAGATCGCCGTCAGCAGCAGCCACCAGACGATGCTGACCTGAAAACTGCCGCCGATGAACTGTCCGAACAGGAATTTTGCGATCGGACCGGATTGCGCCGGGCTCAGCGCCACGCTGGTCGTGCCGGTCAGCAGCACGGAAAAACCGAGGATCAGCCCCTGCACGGCAAAGAGCGTGCCGAGGGTGACGATCAGGGATGGCACCACGGTTCTTATGACCAGAAAGCCGTTGATCAGCCCGACAAGCACCCCAAGGCCAAGCGCACCGATGATGCCGAGCCAGATCGGCATGCCATAATAACCGGTGATGATGGCGACAGTCAGTGCGCCGGCCGGGATCATCGCGCCGATGGAAATGTCCAGCTCGCCGGAAATCATGAGAAGGCCGACGGGAATGGCGACGATGCCGAGATTGGCAGCGACATTCAGCCAGCTTGCGGCGCCCGCCGGTTTCAGGAATTCGATGCTGCCGAAGACAACGAAGAAGACAAGAACAAAAACAAGGCCGAGAAAGGCGCCTGATTCCGGGCGGCGCAGAAGGTCGCCCAAAGAGAGATTTTTCACGTCGTTACTCCACGATAGATTCCGGGTTTTGCGTCGATGTCCCTGTCCGCTTGTCCCGAGCCCGGCTATCGGGATCGGGACAAAGCGTGGATCATTGCTCAGCGCGCACCCTTGGCGACGCCCGCAAGCGTGGCCTCGATGTTGGATTTGTCGACGATGTTGGGGCCGGTCAGCACCGGTGCGGTCGGCAGGTCGGTTCCGAAATCGATGGCCGAGGCCAGAAGCGTCACCGCCAGCAGCGACTGCAGATAGGGCTGCTGGTCGATTGCAAAACCCTGTGTCCCGTCCTTGATGCGGTCGAGGCCGGACTGGTTGAGGTCGAATGTGCCGAGCAGGGCCGTTTCGGTTTTGCCGGCCTGCATGACGCCGATGGCGGCCGAATCCGCATCACCGGCGGAAATGGTCAGAACGCCGTCGATCTTGCCGTCCTGAAGCAGTGTCGCCTTGATTGCTTCAGCCACGGCGGTGGCGTCGCCGAAGCTGGTGGCGGGCAGCGGCAGCTGCTTGCCGGTGCCGCCGGCCTTGGTGATGCCGTCCAGAACGCCCTTGCATCGAGCTTCGAGATTGGCGGCGCCCGGAACGGTGTTGACACAGATGACGTTGTTTTTGCCCTGTTTGGCGAAATATTCGCCGCCGGCCACACCCGCCAGATATTCGTCGGAGCCGACATAATTGATCGCACCGAGTTCTTTCGCCTTTTCATGGCCCCCGGCATTCATGAGAATGACCTTGATACCGGCCTTGATGGCTTCGCGTATCGCCGGGTCTTCGCCTTCCGGTACCCAGTTCGGAATGACGAGACCATCGACCTTCTGGCTGATGGCGGTCTGGATCAGCTGCACCACATCGGGCGCAAAATTGTCGTAGGTTTGCAGGCGGAGATAATTGACCTTGCCGCCATTCGCCTCGACCACGAGGCGTGCGTCATCCAGCCCCTTTTTGATAAGGTTCCAGAACGCATCGTCGTTCTTGCCGCCGACAACGGCAATATTGGCCGCAAATGCGCCGGACGCCATCACCAGCGATGCGACACCCGCGATGAGAAATTTCTTGAAATATGCCATTGTTTCCTCCCTGCCCATTCTCCCGATGGGCCAAAATGACAAGATGATTTATATCTTTCATTTTCATAGGAATGGAATTTATATTTCATTTAATGTTGCATTTCGTATCATTCCATGTCATTCATGGATGATACGATTGTGAGGCGCCATGAACCGACCGACCATTACCGATCTTGCCAAGGCCGCTGGCGTCAGCATCTCCACGGTCAACCGGTTGCTGCACGGTTCGACCGCCGTGCGCCAGGATACGATCGACCAAATTCTCAAGGCGGCGGAGGAAATCGGTTTTTATGGTCTGGGCACCATCAAGGACCGGCGCCGTGAGGCCATGCCCCACTACAGGCTCGGTTTCCTGCTGCAGCAATCCCATCGGCCGCTCTATCGGCTTTGGGCGGAAGGGATCGTCGCCGCTGCACGCCAGAGGCCGGACAGCGTCATCGAGCCGGACGTCGTTTTCGAGGACGATCTTTCACCCGAGGCCGTTTCCGCCAATCTCCTGAAGATGGGGCAATCCTGCGGCGCAATCGCGGTGGTGACGGCCGATCATCCGCTTGTCAGCCAGGCAATCGATGAGCTGCGTGGCAGGGGCGTACCCGTGGTGACTTATGTATCCGATTTGTCGGCGGCAAGCCGGGCGGGTTTTGTCGGAACCGATAGCTGGAAACGCGGCCGCACGGCGGCATGGTTCCTCAGCCAGACGGTGAAGGACGAGGGGACGGTCGTGCCGCTTATCGGCAGCAATCGTTACCAGTGTCAGGATGTTTCGGATGCGAGTTTCCGCTCCTACATGCGCGAGAACACACCTGAATTGCAGGTCGCAGAAACGCTGTTGACCCACGAGGAGCCGGAAAATGCTTATGTCATTGTTCGCGACATGATCGCCGCCGAACCCGGGCTCAGGGGAATTTACGTCAATGGCGGTGGCATATCGGGCGTTCTGCGGGCACTTCGGGAACTGCCTGCAGAGAAACAGCGCGGCATAAAGATCGTTTGTAACGATATCGGTCCGGAAACGCGCAAGGGCCTCAACGAAGGGCTGATCACCGCCTCGCTGCCGCTTCCCCTCGACAGGATGCCGCAGCAATTGATCGATGTGATGTTACGGCGCATCGAAAACGGAGATTCGTCCTCCGTCGAACAACGGATCGTTCCCTTTGAAATTCTGACGCCCGAAAGCATCTGGACCTAGGTCGACAGGATCACTGGAATTCGAGGCTCATCCGGGCGAGATCGTCCCACAGGCTTTCGGCGAAACCGCGCAAAACGATGACTTCGAACACCTGCTCATCAAGCCGAGTGAGATGGGCGGCGATATGGCCGATCAATGTCGTGGCCGAACGTCCCACCGGAAAGGCTGCGAGGGAAAGATCGACCGCCGTTCCTTTTGCCAGCACCCGCTCGGTCATCTTGCCTTCGATGCGGATTCGTACGCGCCCCTGACTTTGGTCCACACCCGTTGCCTGCGGCTCAAGTGCCGCGAGAACCGCTTTCATATCCGCATGAGACAGTGGCTCTTCGCCGACGATGAACCATTGGCCGGGAGAGACCGCCCGCACATCGCCTTTTGCGAAGCTGCGCAGGCGGACTTCCATATCCGCTGCGCCGGGCGCGGCCAGCACATGGATGATCGCGCCTTCCGGCAGGGCAGAGAGCTTGATGGCGGTGGAAGCAATCGCCCCCTTTGCGCCCAGCACCGGGCGGAGCGTCGGCCGGAAACCGGATTTGAAATCAGGCTTGAAATCAGACATGGAGCTTCTCGTTCTCAGGGTCGAAGAAAACCGGATGGCACATGCGGGCGGCGGTGAATTCATTGCGCAGACCGTTCCAGACCATGACCTCCTCGCCGTGGCGGGCAGGGCCATTCTTGACGAGGGCGAGGCCGATAGTGGAGCCGAGATGCGGTGAAAACGCACTTGAGGTCACATAACCCTGATCGTTTTCCAGCGTTGCCGCCGCATCCCTTTCGAGAATATGCGAACCGGTGCGGAAGGACTGGTTTTTATCAAGCGGCACGACGCCGACGAGGCTTGGACGCTCCGCTGCGGAAAGCCCCTCGCGTTCCAGCATCCGCCGGCCGATGAAATCGGCCTTGGTGGCGGAGACCATTTTGCCGAAGCCGAGATCGGTGGGCACCACCGTGCCGTTTATTTCGTTATGGGTGACATGGCCCTTTTCGATGCGCAGCACGCCCAGCGCCTCGACGCCATAGGGCATGATGCCATTGGACTTTCCTGCTTCCATCAGTGCATCGGCAACGCTTTCACCGTAGCCGGCCGGGACGGCAAGCTCGTAGGCCAGTTCGCCGGAGAAGGAAATCCGGAACAGGCGTCCGTGCAATTGCCCGCCAAACAGCGAGACTTCCCTGGCCGCAAGGAAGGGGAAGGCTTCATTGGAAATATCCTCATCGACGATTCTCTGGAGGATGGTGCGTGCCTTCGGTCCGGCAATCGCCATCTGCGCCCATTGATCGGTGACGGAGGCGAGGCGTACATCAAGGTCCGGCCAGAGCGCCTGCGCGCAGAACTCCAGATGGTTCATGACACCCGCCGCATAGGCCGTGGTGGTTGTCATGAAGAAGCGGTTCTCCTCCAGCCGGCTGGTGGTGCCGTCATCGTAGATCATGCCGTCTTCGCGCAGCATCAGGCCATAACGCGCCTTGCCGACTGGCAGCTTGAGGAAAGCGTTGCAATAGACCCGGTTGAGGAATTCGGCGGCGTCCTTGCCGCAGATCTCGATCTTGCCGAGCATCGAGACATCGCAGAGCCCGGCATTTTTGCGGACGTTCAATACCTCGCGGTCGACGCTTTCCCGCCATCCGTTTTCGCCTTTGCGCGGAAACCACGAGGAGCGATACCAGAGGCCGGTTTCAACGAAGATCGCGCCGTTTTTCTCGGCCCAGCCATGCAGCGGCGATTTGCGCACAGGCTGGAAATGGTGCCCGTGATAGGCTCCGGTGAGCGCGCCAAAGGAGACGGGCGTATAGAACGGCCGGAAGGTGGTGGTGCCGACATCCGCCGGGGAAACGCCGCGGGCTTCGGCCAGCAGGCCTATGGCGTTGACATTGGAAAGCTTGCCCTGATCGGTCGCCATGCCGTTTGTCGTATAACGCTTGGCCAGTTCGACATGGCCGTAACCTTCACGGATGGCGAGACCCAGATCCTTGCGATGAACATCGTTCTGGTAATCGACAAAGGCTTTCGCCTTGATACCGGGGATCGACCAGAGCGCCTTTGCTGGCGGAGCCACGATATCGTTTTCCACCATGCCGAATGTCGGTGTGGTTGATGCAAAGCCGAGGTCTTGCGCGAGCGCCGCGCCCTTTCTCGCGCCATCCTCAAGGCAAGCAGCGATGCCGTTCGCTGCGGAAACCGCGCCGGCGAGTTCCAACCCCCTGAGATTGCCGGGCGCCAGGAAAGCGGCATGGTCTTCCGACCAGACCGGCTTGCCGCCGCGATGGCAGGCGAGATGGATGATGGGACTGAAACCGCCCGACATCGCGAGCGCATCCACGTTGAGGCTTTCCGTGCGGCCATTCGCGTAAATCTCGATGGCGGAAAGCGCCCTGCCGCCCTTCGCATTCGAAACGACGCCACCTTTGATGACCCGCGCCTTGCCTTCGTAGCCCGGATTGCCCTGCTCGCGGCTATCGATGATGGCGGCGAGCGTGACACCCTGTGCTTCCAGGTCGCGGGCGAGCGCATAACCGCTGTCGTTGGTGGTGAAAATCGCCGTCGCCGTGCCGGGACTTATGGCATAACGGTTGAGATAGCTGCGCATGGCGCTGGCCATCATCACGCCGGGAATATCGTTGCCGCCGAACACCAGCGGCCGCTCTTCGGCGCCGGTGGCAAGCAAAGCGCGCTTGGCCACGATGCGCCACAGGCGCTCCACGGGCACATGCGCTTTCGGGTTGGCCAGGTGTTTCTGCACCCGCTCCAGCGCGCCGAAGACATTGCCATCATACCAGCCGAAGGCCGTGGTTCGCGGCAGCACCGTCACATTCGGCAGGGCTTCGAGTTCGGCGACGCAGTTTGCGGCGAAATCCGCGGCGCTCCTGCCGCCGATGGTCGCGGTTTCGGAGAGAAGCCCGCCGCCTGCCACGGAGTGTTCATCGACAAGGATAACGCGCGCGCCGGCGCGGCCGGCGGTGAGAGCTGCCGCAAGTCCTGTAACGCCGGAGCCGATCACCAGCAGATCGCAATGCGCCCAGCATTTGTCATAGGCATCCGGGTCCACCTCGTAGCTCGCCCTGCCGAGACCGGCCGCCTTGCGGATGAAGGGCTCGTAGATTTTCTCCCAAAAGGCGGCGGGCCACATGAAGGTCTTGTAGTAAAATCCCGCGCCGAGGAAAGGCGACAGAAGGCCGGTCAACGCGCCGATATCGAAATCGAGCGAGGGCCAGCGGTTCTGGCTTTTCGCTTCCAGCCCGGCATAAAGCTCCTGCATGGTGGCGCGCGTATTCGGCTCCGTTCGGCCGCCGCTGCCGATGGTCATCAGGGCATTCGGCTCGGCGGCGCCCGCCGTCAATATGCCGCGCGGGCGGTGATATTTGAAACTGCGGCCGACGAGTTGCTGGCCATTGGCGAGCAGGGCGGAGGCGAGGCTGTCGCCCGCAAAGCCAGACATCGTCTTGCCGTCGAAGGTGAAGGAGAGTGGTTTGGAGCGGTCGATCAGACCGCCGGTCTTCAGGCGGTGGGAGCTCATGCGCTTGTCACTTTCGTCTTTTCGGCAGCGTCGCGGCAGGCGGATATTTCGTGGGTGACGGTATCGCGGGCCACGACCAGCCAGCGGCGGCAACCGGATGTGTGGTGCCAATACTCCTCATAAGTGCCGCGAGGATTGTCGCGCAGATAGACATAGTCGAACCATTCCTCGGTGCCGGCATCCGCTTCAGGCCGGGTGAGGGCAGCACCTTTGATGGTGAATTCTTCCTTGGGTCTTGGCCCGCAATGCGGGCAGGGCACGAGACTTGCCATTTCGAATGTCCTTGATCCGCGAGATAGCGGGATGGCGAAAACCGGGAACGGATTTCGCCTGAAATCCCGCTACAGATTTAGTGAAGGTTGGGCTGTGCGCCCTGGCCTTTTTCATCGATGAGATAACCGCGCCGGAAGCGGTCCAGCCGGAAGGCCGTCGCCGTTTCCTGCGGTATGCCGCGCGCCAGAAGATGGGCGAAGCAGAAACCGGAGGCGGGCGTCGCCTTGAAGCCGCCGTAACACCAGCCGGCATTCAGATAGAGATTATCGATGGGGGTCTGGTCGATGATCGGTGAACCATCCATCGACATATCCATGATGCCGCCCCAGGAGCGCAGAACCCGGACGCGGGAGAGGGCCGGTATCATCGCCTTGCCGGCTTCCGCCACATGTTCGACCGTCGCCAGATTGCCGCGCTGGGCGTAGGAATTGTAGCCGTCTATATCGCCGCCGAAAACGAGGCCGCCCTTGTCCGATTGCGAGACGTAAAAATGGCCCGCCCCGAAAGTGACGACGCCGTCGATGAAGGGTTTCAGACCCTCGGAGACGAACGCCTGCAAAACGTGGCTTTCAATCGGCAGCTTCAGCCCGGCCATGGCGGCGACCTGAGAGGAATTGCCCGCCGCCGCCAAAGCCAGCTTGCCGCAACCGATGAAGCCGCGGCTTGTTTCGACGCCCACGACCGCCCCGTTTTCGCGGCGAATGCCCGTTACCTCACAGCCTTGGATGATATCGACGCCCCGGCTATCTGCGCCGCGGGCATAACCCCAGGCTACGGCATCGTGACGGACGGTGCCGCCGCGCCTTTGCAGCAGGCCGCCCTGAATGGGAAAACGGGCATTGTCGAAATCGAGAAACGGCAGCATGGCCTTTACCGAGGCGCGGTCCAGCAACTCGGCATCGACGCCGTGCAGCCGCATGGCATTGCCGCGCCTTGTATAGGCATCACGCTGCGCATCCGAATGGAAGAGGTTCAACACGCCGCGCTGGGAAACCATGGCGTTGAAGTTGAAATCCTGCTCCAGCCCTTCCCACAGCTTCATCGAAAGCTCGTAGAAAGGATTGTTGCCCGGCAGCAGATAATTGGAGCGGATAATCGTGGTGTTACGGCCGACATTACCGGAGCCGATGTAGTTTTTCTCCAGCACCGCGACATTGGTGACGCCGAATTCCTTGGCGAGATAATAGGCGGTCGCCAGCCCGTGCCCGCCACCGCCGACGATGATGACGTCATAATGGGGTTTCGGTGACACATCCCGCCATGCGGGTTTCCACGATTTGTTGCCGAAAAGGCCGTTCTTGAAAATGGAAAAGGCGGAATAGCGCATCTGCGAACCTCGAACGATATCAAGCAAGCTTAGCGATGCTGTACGGAAGGGTATTGCAGATAAGGGACATTCTGATTTAAAAAAAAGACATGACGACCATCGAACAGAAGAATGTCCAGCGCATTGGTTTCATCCTGGTTCCGAATTTTGCGCTGATGTCCTACGCCTCGGCGGCGGAGCCATTGCGCGCCGCCAATCTGATTGCTGGAACCGATCTATACGATGTGGTTCCCCTGTCTTTCGATGGCGAGGCAGTCAGAAGCTCGTCCGGCATCATTGTCGGCTGCGAGGCGCTCGCCGCTGCCGGCGAACGATGCCATACGATTTTTGTCTGTGCAGGTGGCGGGCCGCAGGACTGGACCGTTGCGGAAAATTCTTATGGGACGTTACGGCGGCTGGCGCGGCAGGGTGTCAGGATCGGGGGCATTTCCAGCGGCGCTTATGTGCTGGCAGCGGCGGGATTGCTGGAAAACCGCGATTTCACCATTCATTGGGAACATGCGCCGGTGCTGAAAGAGGCCTTCGGCCATCTCACGCCCCGGCAGGCGCGGTTTGTTTTCGATGGGGATCGCATCACCTGCGCCGGCGGCGTGGCGCCCCTCGACATGATGCATGCGATGATTTCGCAGAGAATGGGTGCGCATTTCGCAAGGCGTGTCAGCGACTGGTATCTGCATACGGCCATCGCCGAGCCCGGCGCACCGCAGCGCGGTTCCTCAGCGGAACGTCATGGCACCAACCATCCGGCCTTGCTGACCGTGCTGGAAAAAATGGAAACGACCATCGAAAGCCCTCTCGACCGGCAGACCATGGCAAAGCTGGCGGGCACAAGCGCACGCCACCTCGACCGGCTTTTCGCGACCCACCTGAAGTCGAGTTTTCTGGAGACATACCGCGCAATCCGTCTTGATCACGCCCGGCGATTGCTGGAGCAAAGCCCGCTCTCCATCGCGGAAGTGGCCTTTGCCACCGGCTTTTCCAGTGCAGGCCATTTTTCAGGAAGTTTTAAGGCTCGCTTCGGTCAGACGCCGAATGCCATGCGGCAAAGATTTCCTCCGAATTAAAATAGTTTTCCTGTAAGGAAGGGAAAACACGATAATGCCGGAGGACACCATGGCGAAGGATGCCACCAAGACCGAAGCTGCGTTCCCGTCGCAGGATCCGCATGCCGTTCGCGAGCCGAGGGTCAACAATCTGGAAATGGCGATCGGCCACGAGGTGCGCGCCTATCGCAAGAAGCTCGGCATCACCGTCACCGATCTTGCTTCGGCCACTGGCGTTTCCGTGGGCATGCTGTCCAAGATCGAGAACGGCAATATCTCCCCGTCGCTTACCACGCTGCAAACGCTCTCCAAGGCGCTCGGCGTGCCGATTACGGCTTTCTTCCGCGGTTTCGAGGAGCCGCGCAGCGCCACCTTCGTCAAGGCGGGGCAGGGGGTGAATATCGAGCGCAGGGGCACCCGCGCCGGTCATCAATACAGCCTGCTCGGCCATATCGACAACAATACCAGCGGCGTCACCGTAGAGCCCTATCTCATCACGCTCACCAAGGATTCGGACGTATTCCCGACCTTCCAGCATGAGGGCATGGAGTTTCTCTACATGCTGGAAGGCGAGGTGGTCTATCGCCATGGCGAGCAGCTTTTCACCATGCAGGCCGGCGACAGCCTGTTTTTCGACGCCGATGCGCCGCACGGGCCGGAAGAGTTGGTGAAGCTTCCGGCGCGGTATCTGTCGATCATCTCCTATCCGCAAAGGCGAATGACCAATGATTGAGAATTTGCCTTAGAAGAAAAAAATATTCCTGATAGTTGACGGAATGGAATTCCATATGTTAGCCCTTCATTCAGAAACGAATGGAGGTGCCTGTCGATGTGCGGCATTGTTGGACTATTCCTGAAAGACAAAAGCCTTGAACCGCAGCTGGGCCAGCTGCTTTCGGACATGCTGGTCACCATGACCGATCGCGGGCCGGATTCGGCCGGCATTGCGATCTATGGAAGTGCGGCCAATGGCCGTGCGAAAGTGACGATCCAGTCGGCCGATCCCGCTGCCGATTTTTCGGGCCTTGCCGAGGCGCTGAAGGAAAACGGCGTTGACGCCGTGGTCACGGTGAAGAGCACCCATGCGGTGCTGGATATTCCATCGCAGAAGCTTGACGGAATTCGCGCGGTTCTCGCCACCATCCGCCCGAATGTGCGGGTAATGGGTTCCGGCGACAGTGTGGAAATATACAAGGAAACCGGCCTGCCAAAGGACGTGGTCGCCCGCTTTGACGTGCGCTCCATGGCCGGCACCCATGGCATCGGCCACACCCGCATGGCGACGGAATCGGCAGTGACGACGCTTGGCGCGCATCCATTCTCCACCGGCGCTGACCAATGCCTGGTGCATAATGGTTCGCTTTCCAACCACAATAATCTGCGCCGCGAACTGGTGCGCGAAGGCATGACGTTCGAGACCCAGAACGACTCGGAAGTCGCTGCCGCCTATCTCACGGCTGAGATGGCCAAGGGCAAAGATCTGGGCGAAGCACTGACAAGTGCGCTCGATGATCTCGATGGTTTCTTCACCTTCGTCGTCGGCACCAAATCCGGTTTCGGCGTGGTGCGGGATCCCATCGCCTGCAAGCCGGCAGTGATGGCCGAGACCGATCAATATGTCGCTTTCGGCTCCGAATATCGCGCGCTCGTCAACCTGCCCGGCATTGAAAACGCCCGCGTGTGGGAGCCGGAACCGGCGACCGTCTATTTCTGGGACCATGAAAAGGCCGCCTGAGACCCGTCATCGGCGCCTGTTTTGAAAGTCATAATCCATGCCAGTTTTCGATCTATCCCAAACGCCCTTGCGTGAACTGAATAGCGCACTTCATGGCCTCTCCGCCGGTGTCAACGATACCGGATTCGAAGTCGTCAATCCGCGCGGCCACCATGCCGTCGCCGTCGGCATCGACAGCCCCGTCACCGTCGATGTGCACGGTTCGGTCGGCTATTATTGCGCCGGCATGAATGATGGTGGCACCGTCACCGTTCACGGCTCGGCCGGGCCGGGTGTCGCTGAAAACATGATGTCCGGCACCGTCGTCATCGAAGGCGACGCCTCGCAATATGCGGGCGCCACCGGTCGCGGCGGGCTGCTGGTCATCAAGGGCAATGCCGCTTCCCGCTGCGGCATTTCCATGAAGGGCATCGATATCGTCGTGAAAGGCAATATCGGCCATATGTCCGCCTTCATGGGCCAGTCCGGCCATCTCGTCGTCTGCGGCGATGCGGGCGATGCGCTGGGTGACAGCCTTTATGAGGCGAAGCTTTTCGTGCGCGGTTCGGTGAAGAGCCTGGGTGCCGATTGCATCGAAAAAGAGATGCGCCCGGAACATCTCGAAAAGCTTGCAGAGCTTCTCGAAAAGGCCGGCGTCACGGATGTCAGCCCCGGTGAGTTCAAGCGCTACGGTTCGGCCCGCACGCTCTACAATTTCAACATCGACAACGCCGACGCGTATTGAGGCGAGGGATATTCCGATGAGCTATCACAACCCCTTCACCCCGCCGCGCAAATCCGCAACCTTTGACGACCATACGCTGGCGGAAATCCGCCGCGCGGCGGCAACCGGCATTTATGACATTCGCGGCGCCGGCACCAAGCGCAAGGTGCCGCATTTCGACGACCTGCTGTTTCTCGGCGCATCCATCTCGCGTTATCCGCTCGAAGGTTATCGTGAGAAATGCGATACGACCGTCACGCTAGGCACGCGTTTCGCCAAGAAGCCGATCACGCTGAAAACGCCGATCACCATTGCCGGCATGAGTTTTGGCGCTCTCTCGGGCAATGCCAAGGAAGCGCTTGGCCGTGGCGCGACCATTGCCGGCACGTCTACGACGACGGGCGATGGCGGCATGACGGATGAGGAGCGCGGCCACAGCCAGACGCTGGTCTACCAGTACCTGCCCTCACGTTACGGCATGAACCCGAAAGACCTGCGCCGTGCGGACGCCATCGAGGTCGTTGTCGGCCAGGGCGCAAAGCCGGGCGGCGGCGGCATGTTGCTCGGCCAGAAGATTTCCGATCGCGTCGCCAATATGCGCAACCTGCCGAAGGGCATCGACCAGCGTTCCGCCTGCCGCCATCCCGACTGGACCGGGCCGGACGATCTCGAAATCAAGATTCTCGAACTGCGTGAAATCACCGACTGGGAAAAGCCGATCTACATCAAGGTCGGCGGTGCACGGCCCTATTACGACACGGCGCTGGCGGTAAAGGCCGGCGCCGACGTGGTGGTGCTTGATGGCATGCAGGGCGGAACGGCGGCCACTCAGGATGTCTTCATCGAAAATGTCGGCATGCCCACGCTCGCCTGCATTCGTCCCGCCGTTCAGGCGCTGCAGGATCTCGGCATGCACCGCAAGGTGCAGCTCATCGTCTCCGGCGGCATTCGCTCAGGCGCTGATGTCGCCAAGGCGTTGGCGCTCGGTGCCGATGCGGTTGCCATTGGCACTGCGGCGCTGGTGGCGCTTGGCGATAACGATCCGCATTGGGAAGAGGAATATCAGAAACTCGGCACCACGGCCGGCGCTTATGATGACTGGCACGAAGGCAAAGACCCCGCCGGCATCACCACGCAGGACCCGGAACTGGCAGCACGCCTCGATCCCGTCACTGCCGGCCGCCGCCTTGCCAATTACCTGAAGGTCATGACGCTTGAAGCGCAGACCATCGCGCGTGCCTGCGGCAAGAACCATCTCCACAATCTGGAGCCGGAAGATCTGGTGGCGCTGACCATGGAGGCGGCTGCCATGGCGCAGGTTCCGCTGGCGGGAACGAACTGGTTCCCGGGGAAAGGCAGCTTTTAAGTCATAAGAACGGACGGGCGCATTTGGGAGGATGTGCCCGTCTTTTTTCAATGAAGTGTCTGATACCAAAAAAAGGGGAATGACGTGACACTGGACCTCTCCAAATTTGCTGCCGAAAAGGGCATCAAATATTTCATGATCAGTTATACCGATCTCTTCGGTGGCCAACGGGCCAAGCTGGTGCCGGCGGAAGCGATCGCCGATATGCAGAAGGGTGGCGCGGGTTTTGCCGGCTTCGCCACATGGTTCGATCTGACGCCTGCTCATCCCGATCTTTTCGCCGTGCCGGATGCCTCTTCGGTCATCCAGCTTCCATGGAAAAAAGATGTTGCCTGGGTTGCTGCCGATTGCGTGATGGAAGACCAGCCGGTGGAACAGGCGCCGCGCGTGGTGCTGAAAAAACTCATTGCGGAAGCGGCAAGCGAAGGGCTCAGGGTCAAGACCGGCGTCGAGCCGGAATTTTTCCTGATTTCGCCCGACGGTGCGAAAATCTCCGACGAATACGATACGGCGGAAAAGCCCTGCTACGACCAGCAGGCCGTCATGCGCCGTTACGATGTGATCGCCGAGATTTGCGATTATATGCTGGAACTGGGCTGGAAGCCCTACCAGAACGACCATGAGGACGCAAATGGTCAGTTCGAGATGAACTGGGAATATGACGACGCGCTGCAGACCGCCGACAAACATTCCTTCTTCAAGTTCATGGTCAAGTCCGTTGCCGAAAAGCACGGGCTGCGCGCCACCTTCATGCCCAAACCGTTCAAGGGGCTGACCGGCAACGGTTGCCATGCCCATATCTCGGTCTGGGACCTCGACGGCAAGGTCAACGCCTTCGCCGACAAGGCAATGCCGTTCGGTCTGTCGGCCAAGGGCAAGACCTTTCTCGGCGGCATCATGAAACATGCGTCCGCTCTTGCGGCCGTCACCAATCCAACGGTCAATTCCTACAAACGCATCAACGCGCCGCGCACGATTTCCGGTGCCACCTGGGCGCCGAATACGGTGACCTGGACCGGCAATAACCGCACCCATATGGTGCGCGTGCCGGGGCCGGGGCGGTTCGAGCTGCGCCTGCCGGATGGTGCGGTGAACCCCTATCTGCTGCAGGCCATCATCATCGCTGCCGGCCTCTCGGGTGTCCGCTCCAAGGCGGATCCCGGTCCGCATCACGATATCGACATGTATCGTGAGGGTCATACGGTTACGGATGCGCCGAAGCTGCCGCTCAATCTTCTCGATGCGCTGCGCGAATATGAGAAGGATGCGGAGTTACAGCAGGCGCTCGGCACGGAATTCTCCAAGGCCTATCTGAAGCTCAAGCAGGGCGAGTGGAACAGCTATTGCTCGCAGTTCACCGCCTGGGAGCACCAGACCACGCTCGACGTCTGAGCCCGGTTTTCCCCGCCGCCCTTGCGGCTTTTCCCGCGCGCGTCAAACCGCGCGGGTTTTTCTAATATCTATGACAGGGAGACCGCCAGATGACGAACTTCGTCTTGACCGTAACATGCAAATCCACCCGCGGCATTGTTGCCGCCCTTTCAGGTTTTCTGGCGGAGAAAGGCTGCAACATCGTCGACAGTTCGCAATTCGACGATCTCGGTACCGGTCGTTTTTTCATACGCGTGGGCTTCATATCCGAGGAAGGCGCGACGCGTGATGCGCTTATGGAAGGGCTCGCGCCGATTTCGGAGAAATTCGGCATGGAGGTGGCGCTGCACGACCAGTCCGAACGGATGAAGGTTCTGCTCATGGTGTCGCGCTTTGGCCATTGCCTCAACGATCTGCTCTATCGCTGGCGTATCGGGGCCTTGCCGATCGATATTGTCGGCGTCGTCTCCAACCATTTCGATTACCAGAAGGTGGTCGTCAATCACGACATTCCCTTTCACCACATTCCGGTGACGAAGGAGAACAAGCCGCAGGCCGAAGCCCGGATCATGGAGATCGCGGAAAGTACCGGCACGGAACTCGTCGTGCTGGCGCGTTACATGCAGGTGCTTTCCGACAGGATGTGCGAGGCGATGTCGGGCAAGATCATCAATATCCACCATTCCTTCCTGCCGTCCTTCAAGGGGGCGAACCCCTACAAGCAGGCCTATCAGCGCGGTGTGAAGCTGATTGGTGCGACGGCCCATTATGTGACGGCCGATCTGGATGAAGGGCCGATCATCGAGCAGGATATCGTTCGCATCACCCATGCGCAGTCGGCCGAGGATTATGTCTCGCTCGGCCGGGATGTGGAGGCGCAGGTGCTGGCGCGTGCCATCCACGCCCATATTCACCGGCGCGTATTCCTGAACGGCAGCCGAACCGTGGTGTTTCCTCCCGGTCCCGGCTCTTATGCTTCGGAAAGAATGGGATGACCATTCTCCGCACGTCGCGCTGATGTTGCCTTAAGGAGAGCACAGCGCTAAATAAGCTGGTACGCCATAATACAAAAGCCATCTCCCGTGTCGTTCGTAACTGTGCTGTAACGAAACGGGATGTGTCAAACGAGGTGATACCATGACAGATGCTTCGCACGGAACTGCCATTCGCGTTGAGCGCCCGACAAAGACGCTGAGGGAACTCGCGCTCGACAAGGTCCGTGACGCCATCGTGAACGGTTATTTCCGTCCGGGCGACCGTCTGGTGGAGCGCGATCTCTGCGCTCAGCTCGGCGTTTCCCGCACCATCGTTCGTGAGGTCCTGCGGCATCTGGAATCCGAGGGGCTGGTGGCGAATTTGCCGAACAAGGGCCCGATGGTCGCGATGCTCGATCTCGATGAGGCAAAGCAGATTTATGAAATTCGTGGTGCGCTGGAGGGAATGGCGGCGCGCCTTTGCGCGGAACGCCGCGATCCTGCCATCGTGGAGGCGCTTGAAGCCTCGCTCAGGCATATCCGCGAAAGTTATGTCGCCAAGGATATGCCTGGCGTTCTCATGCATACCTCGTCCTTTTATCAGACGCTGTTCAGCAAGATCGACCGGCATGTCGCCTGGGGCGTCGTCAACCTGCTGACGGTGCGGATCAACCATCTTCGTTCGATGACGATCAAGACGAAAAGCCGCGATACCGAAGGTCCGGCGCAAATGGAGAAGATCGTCGAGGCCATCCGGCAGGGGGATGGAGACGCCGCCTACAAGGCGGCTCTGGATCATGTCGCGAGCGCGAGCGCGATTGCGGAGGCCGTTCTCATCGCCCAGAAGACCGGCAAAGAGTAACCCCTTCCGCATCGCGTGCGGCTAGATTTCCGGTGCAGCATTCAATCTGCGCCGGCGGGTATCCCTGCAAGTGTGGTCTGCAGCATGCCGCGAACGTCCGTTACCAAATTGTTGAGCGGTTGGTCGTCGCGGTAAAACGGTACAGCCGTCCGGACACGCTGGTAGAGCGTATCGGTGCCGGGCGCGCGGCCGGATTGGTCTGGCTGCATGTCGTAAGCCTGAGCCGCGCTCATGACCTCGATCGCCAGAATGGTTTCCAGATTGCCGATAACCGAGAGCGTTTTGTCGGCAGCGGCGGTGGCATGTGTCAATATATCCTCCTGCAATGCGGAGGTGATGCCGCCATCCAGGCTGGCGGGGGCGGCAAGGCGGCGGTTTTCAGCGGCAAGTGCTGCAGCCGTGTACTGGATGATCATGAAACCGGAACAGACGCCATCGCTTTCCGCCAGAAAGGCAGGCAGCCTGCTGACAAGCGGGTTGACGAGCCGGTCGATACGCCGCTCGGAAATGGCGGCAAGTTCGGCCGCGGCCGTCGCCAGCCCATCCATGGCAAGCCCGAGCGCCGCACCGACGGCATGGGCCTGGGAATGGACCTCGGGCGCCTGCGGTGTGCCACCGACAACAGGGTTGTCCGTGACACTCGCGAGCTCGCGGTTTACGACATCGGCAATCTGCGCGACGCTGTCCCGAACGGCGCCATGCACCTGCGGCACGGCGCGCAGGCTGAGCGGATCCTGCGTGCGCGATCCGGCCGACCGGGCAAGAAGCGGGCTTGCCGCCAGAAGCTGGCGCAGGTTCGCGCCAACGGTCTGGATGCCGGGTGAGTTGCGTAGCGCAAGCGGTCCTGCGGCGAAGGGATCCGCCTGCGCACCAAGGTTTTCGTAACTCATTGCCGCTGCCGCATCGGCCCAGTCAAGGAGGGACGTCGTGCGGGCAAGCGCGAGGCTGGCGAGGCCGGTGGAGCAGGGTGTGCCGTTGACGAGGCTCAGCCCTTCCTTCGCCTGCAGAACCATGGGGTCGAGGCCGAGCTTTTCGAGCCCCTGCCTGCCGCTGATCAATTCACCCCCGTGGCGGGCCTGACCTTCGCCGATCAGCACGAGGCCAATGGCCGCGGCATGGGTGAGGTAGCCCACGGAACCCTTCGATGGAATGACGGGAAGAATGTCGCCATTCAACAGGCCCAGCAGCATTTCGACCGTTTTGACCTGCACGCCGGAGTAGCCATGCGCGAAGTTGTTGATCTGGGCGGCCATGATGGCGCGCGTTTCTTCGCGTCCCAGCGGTTCTCCAACGCCGCAGGAATGGCTGAGCAGGATATTGCGGGAGAGGGCCTGCTGCTTGGGAATATCCACGATCACATCGCAGAGCGCGCCGACACCCGTATTGATGCCATAACCGCGCACACGTTTTTCGACGAGTGCATCGACGATGGCGCGGGCATCGGCGATGCGCTGCGACGCTTTATCCGACAGGGAAAGCGTGGCACCTTTTGCAACCGTGGCGATCTGTTGCCAGGTGAGGGGACGATCGATGGTGATCGTATCAGCCATGCTGGCCTTCTCCCGCACCCGCGCGGCGCTCCACGAAACGGGCGACATAGTCGTTTGCGGGGCTGTTGAGGATCTGGTCCGGCGTTCCCACCTGCACCAGCTTTCCATCCTTCAGGATCGCGATCTGCGCGCCGATGCGGAGCGCCTCATCGAGATCGTGGGTGATGAAGACGATCGTCTTGTGCAGGTTCTTTTCGAGCTGCAGCAACTGATCCTGCATGTCGGCGCGGATCAGCGGATCGAGCGCCGAAAAGGCCTCGTCCATCAGGATGACGTCAGTATCGGCGGCCAGCGCGCGGGCGAGGCCGACGCGCTGCTTCATGCCGCCGGACAGCTGGTGCGGAAACTTGTCCTCATAGCCTGAAAGACCGACGGTCTCGATCCACTTCATGCCGATGGGCCTTGCATCGGCCTTGGTCAGTCCGCGCACGCGCTGGCCATAAACGACGTTCTGCAACACGGTGCGGTGCGGCATCAGGCCGAAATTCTGGAACACCATGCTGACGCGCCGGTTGCGGAAATCCCGCAGCTCCTTAGCCTTCAGCGCGAGAACATTGTCGTCTCCGACGAGAATCTCGCCGCTTGTCGGCTCAATCAGGCGGTTGATGTGGCGCACGAGCGTCGACTTGCCGGAGCCCGAGAGGCCCATGATCACGAAAATGCGGCCGCCCGCTATGTCGAGGCTGACATTGTCGAGGCCGACGCTGCATCCCGTCTTCGCCAGGATGTCGCTCTTTTCCGCGCCCTGCTGCGCCATGGCGAGCGCGGCCTTCCAGTTGCCGCCGAAGATCTTGGACACGTTGCGGATATGGATATCAGTCATTGCCCATTTCCTTCCGGCTGGATCGGCCAAAACCCTGGGTGATACGATCGAGCACGATTGCGAGAATAACGATGCCGAGACCCGCTTCGAGACCCTTGCCGACATCGAGCGTCTGGATGCCGTTCAGCACCTGCTCGCCAAGACCGCGCGCGCCGATCATCGAGGCGACGACGACCATGGAGAGCGCCATCATGATCGTCTGGTTGAGGCCGGCCATGATCGTGGGCGTGGCAAGCGGCAATTCGACACCGAACAGGATCTGTCGCGGGCTGCCGCCAAAGGCGGTCGCCGCCTCCACCACTTCCCGGTCCACCTGCCGAATGCCGAGATCGGTCAGGCGGATCAGCGGCGGCACGGCATAAACGATGGTGGCAAGCACGGCCGGAACCTTGCCGAGGCCGAACAGCATGATGGCCGGAATGAGATAGACGAAGCTCGGCATGGTCTGCATGACGTCGAGCACCGGCAGGGTGATGCGCCGCGCCCATTCGCTTTTGGCAAGAAGGATGCCCATGGGTACGCCGATGACGATGGAAATGAGGCTGGCAATCAGCATCAGCGCCAGCGTCTGCATCGTCAGGTCCCAGAGACCGAGCGAGCCGACGATGAAAAGCATCACCGCCACCATGATGACGAGCGAAATCTTTTTCGCCGCGAACCAGGCGAGCACCAGGAAGACCAGAAAAACGGCCCACCACGGCAGACCGCGCAGCACCCATTCCACGAAGAGGATCGCCTGCAGGATCGTCTGCGAGATCGCCTTGAAAACGGAGCCGTAATTCACCACCAGCGAACGCACGATCTCATTGATCGGGCCCCGGATGGAAATATGGAAAACTTCAGGAAACATTGGTGTGGTCCTCGCGCCTGCCGACCCCATGTCCGGGAGCCGGCCCCTGTCCTGACGGGAAAATGCGCGCCGGTAGCCCGGCGCGCCTGCGATGTTTACTTGACGGCGGCTTCGATACGCGCCTTGGCGTCCGCGGAAACCCAGCTGCCCCAGATATCGGCCTTGGTCTGAAGGAAGGTCTTGGCGGCGGCTGTCGCATCGACCTGCTTGTCCGTCATATAGGCGAGGCTGGCGTTGATCTCCGTCAGCGGGAACGTCGCCTTTTCAAGGATCGCGATGATCTCAGGCGCTTCCTTCGCAAAGGTGCTGTTCACGCCATAGGCCACCTCGACGGAGGGGAAGGCGCAACCGGCATCGCGCTTTCCGTCGGCGCTCGTCAGCTCCTTCCAGCAGGCGTCGCTATAGGCCGGCTCCTGCAACTGGATGAGCTTGTATTTTCCCATGATTGCCGTCGGGCTCCAGTAATAGAACAGCATCGGCTCGCCCTGAAGATAGGCGGCGGCGATGGCGGCATCGAGAGCGGTACCCGTGCCGGGGCGGAAGTTCACATAGTTTGCTTCCAGCTTGTAGGCCTGCAGCTTGGCGGTGTTGACGCCTTCGCAGGTCCAGCCCGAGGGGCAATTGAGGAAGCGGCCCTTGGTCGGCTCTTCCGGATCCTTGAACAGTTCAACGATCTTTGGATCGGAAAGCTGATCGACGCTCTTCAGGTCCGGAGCCTTGGCTTCGATCCCTTTTGCCGGGTCGCCCTTGATAAGATATTCCGGCACGAACCAGCCTTCGGCGGCGCCGACGAAAGTCTTGCCGACCGAGGTGACCTGGCCGGCTTCCGCAGCCTTGTTCCAGACGTCGGAGCGGCCGATCCATTCTTCAGCGAAAATCTGCACGTCGTTATTGGCGGTCGCCTGTTCCAGTGTCACGGAGTTGCCGGGAATGGAATCGACCTTGCAATCATAACCTTTGGCAAGGATTTCCTTCATGACTTCGGTGATGAAAGCACCGCTTTCCCAGTCGATGCCGGCGAAGGTGATGGTCTTTCCAGCAGCACAATAGCCTTCCGCTCTCGCGGCGCCGGCATGGGCTCCCATGATGAGCGCGGTGGTGGCCAGCGCGATTTTCAGCTTTGAATTCAGCATTGCATTCCCCTTTTGGTTTGATGATTGGCAACTTGCTGGCATGCATTTTACGGTTTCCGCCGGACGCTCAAGGCAGGCGTTTGCCCTGAACCCGGCGGTCATTGGTGCATTTCATATCCTGTCAAAATCGGCGGCCGGTTGATCATCGAATCAATAGGGAATTCGATGTTCGCCTTGAAACGGCGTGCCGTAAGTTCACTATACAACTTTGAGAAATTCATGTGGGTCGCGCGCATTGGCGATGTCGGATTGGAGGCGCATGCGGCTGGCCGGTTCGGGAAAGGGCGGTCTTTCAGCGCATATTGCCCAAGCGAGCCATCAAACATGGCTTCAGCTCTGGTATGGCAGCTCCTGCCGTTGCGCTGGGCGGGCATTCGAATATCGCCCCGACTATCGGCGGGAGACTTGCGGCCGCTGGAGATCGAGTCTTCGCTTGCCATTATTTTCCCCTCAAGTTGTATATGTAACTTCACACATTTGCGAAAGACAAGCAAGATAGGATGTGATAATTTTGTGCTTGCGCGGATTCTGGCTGCGTTTTGTGCAGCCGCCCGATTTTTAGGAGTTTTAATGCTGCCCGTCACCGAAAACGAGTTTCCTGTCTCGGGCGATCGCTCCTCCCTGCCGCTGTATGAGCGGGTGAAAGAACAGATCAAGGAAAAGATCGCCAGCGGAGAGTGGTTGACCAACCACAGGATACCCTCCGAAAACGAGATCGTCGACATGCTGGGTGTCAGTCGCATGACGGCAAACCGCGCCTTGCGGGAGCTGGCGACCGAGGGGGTGATCGTTCGCGTGCAGGGGCGCGGGTCCTTTGTCGCCCCGAAAAAAAGAAGCGCCGGCATGATGGGCGTGCGCAACATCGCCGACGAGATCAAGGAGCGCGGTTCGACGCATCGGCCGAGCCTCATTCTCGCCCAGACGGAAGTTTGCGGCCCGGATCTCGCAACCGCGCTGGAGATTAGTGTGGGAGCAAAGGTTTTTCACTCCATCATCGTGCACCATGAAGATGATGTGCCGATCCAGCTCGAGGATCGCTTCGTCAATGCGGAGATCGCTCCGGATTATCTGATGCAGGATTTCAATACGCTTACCCCGAATGCCTATCTGACGGCGGCGGCACCCATTTCACGGACCGAGCAATTCATCGAGGCCGCATCACCCCAGCCCTGGGAGTGCAAGTTGATGGCCATCAGTCGAAATGAGCCCTGCCTTCTGGTGCGCCGCAGAACCTGGTCATCGAGCCGCGCCGTCACGTCCGTGCGGCTGCTCTATCCCGGTTCCCGATACCGGCTCGAAAGTCAGGAATAGCGGCCGTCAGCCGTCGGCTGACCTGACCCTCCGCAACATTATCGCCACATGAACCGGCCACTTGCGTATCCAGCCCCGCTGATGACGCCTGGGTTAAATGTGCCCCTTTTTCCCGCCTCAAGTCGTCGTTTGCCAATCGCAATCGGTTGCTCATGCCGCTCGACTTGCCGGCCACGATAATACCCAAAAACCGAACGGTTCGCTCATACCGGATTACGGTACTTGACAGTTATATATTATGGCATACCATAAGCCATCATATTTACGGAGAGAGCGCTGATGTCCATCCAGATCCGCAAGACCCTGCTTCAGGTCGAAACGACGTTGATTGAGGGGGGCAAGGCCGCCGCGACGCCATTGAAGCTGTTCGCCGCCATTGCGGTTGTCAAAAATCCGTGGGCGGGCAAAGGTTTCGTGGGCGATCTGAAGCCGGAAATTCACGCAGGCGCGCCGGTGCTCGGCGAATTGCTGACGAAGATGATCCTCGATGCCGTCGGTTCCGGCGAGGCGGTGGAGGCCTATGGCAAGGCGGCTGTCGTGGGGCTGGACGGGGAAATCGAACATGCTTCCGCGCTCATCCACACATTGCGTTTCGGCAACCATTATCGTCAGGCTGTTGGCGCCAAATCCTATCTCGCCTTCTGCAACACACGTGGCCCCGGCAATGCGCCGATCATGATTCCGCTGATGGACAAGAACGATGAAGGTCGCCGTTCGCACTATCTGACGATCCAGACGGCCATTCCCGATGCCCCGGCCGCCGACGAGATCGTGGTCGCGCTCGGCGCTTCCGTTGGTGGCCGGCCACACCACCGCATCGGCGACCGTTATCAGGATCTGAAGGATCTCGGCCAGGATGTCGCCAATCCGGCCGGCGTGTGAGGCGGATGCCAATGCAAGGGGTCGCCGACACGTCAAAGGTCAATGTTGCAACGGCAGGTGCCGCCACGCTTCCCCGGAAAACGACCGGGGACGGAGCCGCCTATTTTGAAGCCGGCGCGGGCGAGGCCCTGATCCTCATCCACGGGGTCGGAATGCGGCTTGAAGCCTGGACACCGCAGATCGAGGTGTTTTCGAGGACGCATCGTGTCATCGCTGTCGACATGCCGGGCCATGGCGGTAGCGAACGCCTCGCGGCTGGCAGCACTCTTGAGGATTTCGTCGGCTGGTTCGGCCGGTTCCTTGAGGATATGCGGATAGACCGCGCCAATGTCGCCGGACACTCGATGGGTGCGCTGATTTCCGGCGGTGCAGCCGCGACCCTTGGAGATCGCATCATACGCGTCGGATACCTGAACGGTGTTTATCGCCGGGATCCAGCTGCCAAAGCGGCAGTGCTTGCGCGCGCGGCGGCGATCCGCACCACGGGGGTGGACAAGGAAGGCCCCCTGCTGCGCTGGTTCGGCGATGATCTGAAAAGCCAGCACGCGCGGGAGTTGACGAGAGGCTGGCTGGAAATGGTCGATCCGGAAGGTTACGCGGTCGCTTATACGGCTTTTGCGGGGGGAGATGAGACCTATGCGGACCGCTGGCCTTCGGTTACCTGCCCGGCGCTTTTCCTGACCGGTTCGGATGACCCGAACTCAACGCCGCTGATGGCGGAGCAGATGGCGGCGATCACGCCGCGCGGGTATGCCCGCATCGTCGAGGCGCACCGGCATATGGTCAATTTGACCGCACCTGAAACCGTCAATGCACTGATGGCCGAATGGCTGGCTTTAGAGGAGGAGCCGCAATGACCGTTGCAACCCTTGACCCGCGCGCCCTGCGCGACGCATTCGGCGCCTTCGTAACGGGGGTAACGATCGTTACCACCCGCGACGAGGCTGGAAAGCCGGTGGGTTTCACCGCAAATTCCTTCACCTCCGTCTCGCTCGATCCGCCGCTGCTGCTGATCTGCCTTGCCCGCAGCTCGCGCAATTTCGCGACGATGACGGGCGCGAAAAATTTCGCCGTCAATATTCTGTCGGAAGGCCAGAAGGACCTGTCCAATACCTTCGCCCGGCCGGTAGAGGATCGTTTCGCCGCCGCCACCTGGTCGGATGCGCCGGAAGGATCGCCGGTCTTTGCCGATGTTGCGGCCTGGTTCGAATGTTCGATGCAGGAGGTGATCGAGGCCGGAGACCACGTCATTCTGCTCGGTCGCATCAGCGTTTTCGAGAATAGCGGCCTGAACGGGCTCGGTTATGCGCGCGGTGGTTATTTCACGCCGATGCTGGCCGCCAAGGCGCTTTCGGCTGCGGCGGAGGGGGAAGTTGCTGTCGGCGCGGTTCTTGAGCGGCGCGGCGAGATTTACCTCGTTGGTGAGGATGTTCTGTCGCTGCCCGGCTGCGTCGTGTCCGGCGGCGATCCGGTCGCGGCGCTCACGGAGCGGCTTGAGGAACTCACCGGACTGCCGGTCAGGACGGGTTTTCTTTACTCGGTTTATGAAAACAAGGCGGATGGGCGTCAGCACATCGTCTACCACGCGCTGGCAGATGGCGATGAGGCGCCGCGTCAGGGCCGTTTTCTGTTGCCCGGCGCGCTGGCTTCGGCAAAGTTCGACTCCGGCGCGACCGCGGACATTGTCAGCCGGTTCGCACTGGAAAGTTCGATCGGCAATTTCGGTGTCTATGTCGGTAACGAGACCGCCGGCAGGGTCCATCCCATCTCGATGAAGGCGACAAACCCATGAAATTTTCCCTCTTCGTCCATATGGAACGGCTGGACGCCTCGCAGGATCACAAGACGCTTTACGAGGAGTTCGTGACGCTTTGCGAAATCGCTGATCGCGGCGGCATGCATGCCATCTGGACTGGCGAACATCATGGCATGGATTTCACCATTGCCCCAAACCCCTTCGTGACGATCGCCGATCTTGCCCGGCGCACCAGGACGGCGCGTCTTGGCACGGGAACGGTGATCGCACCCTTCTGGCATCCGATCAAACTTGCCGGCGAAGCGGCGATGACGGACCTCATCTGCGACGGACGTCTGGATATCGGTATTGCCCGCGGCGCGTACTCGTTTGAATATGAGCGGCTGCTTCCGGGTCTCGATGCCTGGGGTGCCGGCCAGCGCATGCGCGAACTCATCCCGGCCGTCAAAGGTGTGTGGGCGGGCGACTACGCCCATGACGGCGAATTCTACAAGTTCCCCGCCACCACTTCCGCTCCCAAGCCGCTGCAGCAACCCTTCCCGCCGATCTGGGTGGCGGCGCGCGATCCGAATTCCCATGAATTCGCCGTCGCCAATGATTGCAACGTGCAGGTGACGCCGCTGTGGCAAGGTGATGACGAGGTGGAAACCCTGATGGGCCGCTTCAACGAGGCCTGTACCAAGAACCCGGAAAAACAGCGGCCAAAAATCATGCTGCTCCGCCACACCTATGTCGGTTCCGATGAAGCCGATATCGCGCAGGCGGCGCATGAGATGAGCGTTTATTACAATTATTTCTTCGCCTGGTTCAAAAACGAAAAACCCGTTCATCAGGGGCTTATCGAGCGAATTGCGCCGGAAGACATCGCCGCCAACGCCATGCTTTCCGCTGATGTGATGCGCCGGAACAATGTCGTCGGCAATGCCGGTGAGGTGATTAGCCGGATCAAGGCCTACGAGGCGATGGGCTATGACGAATATTCCTTCTGGATCGATACGGGCATGAGCTTTGAACGGAAGAAGGCCTCGCTGGAGCGCTTCCTTTCCGATGTGATGCCGGCTTTCGGGGAGTAATGCGATGCGCAGTTTCCAGTGCTATATCGACGGACGTTTCGAGGATGGTGAGGCGCGGTTCGCGAGTGTCGATCCCGCAAGCGGCGCTGCCTGGGCCGAAATGCCGGAAAGCCGCGAGGCGGATATCGGCCGTGCTGTCGAAGCCGCGCATCGGGCGCTCTATGAAGATGCAGGCTGGTCGAAACTGACGGCGACACAGCGCGGCAAGCTGCTCTACCGGCTAGCCGATCTGGTCACTGAGAATGCGAAAACGCTCGCTGAACTGGAAACTCGCGACACCGGCAAGATCATTCGCGAAACCTCCGCGCAGATTGCCTATGTCGCGGATTACTACCGTTATTATGCGGGTCTCGCCGACAAGATCGAGGGCGCCTATCTGCCGATCGACAAGCCGGATATGGATGTCTGGCTGCGGCGCGAACCCGTTGGCGTCGTGGCGGCCATCGTGCCGTGGAACAGCCAGCTGTTTCTCGCCGCCGTCAAGATCGGCCCGGCGCTCGCTGCCGGCTGCACCATCGTCGTCAAGGCTTCGGAAGACGGGCCGGCGCCGCTTCTGGAATTTGCCCGGCTGGTGCATGAGGCGGGTTTTCCCGCCGGTGTCGTCAATATCGTCTCCGGCTTTGGCGCGTCCTGCGGCACGGCGCTCACCACCCATCCGAAGGTGGCCCATATCGCCTTTACCGGCGGTCCGGAAACGGCGCGTCATATCGTGCGCAATTCGGCTGAAAATCTCGCCTCCACCTCGCTGGAACTCGGCGGCAAATCGCCGATCCTCGTTTTTGCCGATGCCGATCTCGAAAGTGCTGCCAATGCGCAGGTGGCGGGCATTTTCGCCGCGACCGGCCAGAGCTGCGTCGCCGGCTCGCGGCTGATCGTCGAAAGAAGTGTCAAGGATCGTTTCCTTGAGATTCTGAAGGCGAAGGCCGAGGCGATCCATATCGGCTCACCGCTGGACATGGCGACGGAGGTGGGACCGCTCGCAACCGAGCGTCAAAGGAAGCATATCGTTTCTCTGCTGTCCGCCTCGGTGGATGCGGGCGCCAAGGTGGTCACCGGCGGGGTGCCGATGGACGGCGACGGTTATTTCTATCGGCCGACCATTCTCGATTGCGATGGCATTCGTTCGCCATCGATGGAAAAAGAGTTCTTCGGCCCCGTTCTCTCGGTCGTTTCCTTCGAAACCGAAGCGGAAGCCCTCGCTTTGGCCAATGACACGGTCTACGGCCTTGCCTCCGGTGTCTTCACGCAGAACCTGACGCGCGCCCACCGGCTCATGAAGACGATCCGTGCCGGCATCGTCTGGGTGAATACCTATCGCGCCGTCTCGCCGATTGCGCCTTTCGGTGGCTTTGGCCTGTCCGGCGACGGTCGTGAGGGCGGGCTTGCGGCGGCGCTCGATTACACGCGCACCAAGACCATATGGCTCAGAACCTCCGACGACCCGATCCCCGATCCCTTCGTGATGCGGTGAACCCATGTTTTACGAAATCCGCACCTATCGGCTGAAGAACGGCGCCATCCCCACCTACCTCAAGGTGGTGGAGGAGGAAGGTATCGAAATCCAGAAGAGCCATCTCGGCGAACTCGTGGGTTACTTCTTCTCGGAAATCGGCCCGATCAACGAGATCGTCCATATCTGGGCCTTTTCGAGCCTGGATGACCGCGAGGAACGGCGCGCACGGCTGATGGCCGATCCGCGCTGGCTGTCCTTCCTTCCGAAAATCCGCGACCTCATCGAAGTCGCCGAAAACAAGATCATGAAACCGGCGCGGTTTTCGCCACTCGGGTGAAATGCGCCGTCCGCGGCGTGCATGCCAACAACAAGCTCTAAAACGGAGTAAGGGAACATGAAACTGAAACTGGTATTGACGACATGCGCAGCTCTTTTTGCCCTTGGTGCCTCTGCTCAGGCGAATGATCTGGTTTTCTCCAGCTGGGGAGGAACAACGCAGGATGCCCAGAAGGCGGCATGGGCCGATAAATTCATGGTATCGACCGGCATCAACGTGGTGCAGGACGGCCCAACGGACTACGGCAAATTGAAAGCCATGGTCGAGGCGAATGGCGTGACCTGGGATGTGGTTGACGTCGAGGGCGATTATGCCGCGCAGGCCGGCCCGAAGGGCCTGTTGGAGAAGCTCGATTTTGCCGTCATCGACAGGACCAAGCTCGATCCGCGCTTCGTGACGGACTACTCCGTTGGCAGCTTTTATTATTCCTTCGTCATCGGCTGCAATGTCGATGCCGTGGCCGCCTGCCCGAAGAGCTGGGCGGATCTGTTCGACACCGCGAAGTTTCCCGGAAAGCGTACCTTCTACAAATGGTCGGCGCCGGGCGTGATCGAAGCCGCTCTTCTGGCCGATGGCGTGGCCGCCGACAAGCTTTATCCGCTCGATCTCGACCGCGCTTTCAAGAAGCTCGATACGATCAAATCCGATATCATCTGGTGGTCCGGCGGCGCCCAGTCGCAGCAGCTGATTGCATCTGCGGAAGCGCCTTTCGGCAGCGTCTGGAACGGCCGTATGACGGCGCTGGAAAAAAGCGGTGTGAAGGTGGAGACCTCGTGGCAGCAGAACATCACCGCGGCGGATTCCCTCGTCGTTCCCAAGGGAGCGAAGAACAAGGACGCGGCGATGAAGTTCATCGCGCTTGCCACCTCGGCGCAGGCGCAGGCGGATATGGCGACGGCGACGGGTTATGCGCCCGTCAACATCGAATCCGCCAAGCTGATGGACCCGGAAACCGCCAAGACCCTGCCGGACCAGCAGACGGCAGGCCAGGTCAATGCCGATATGAGCTACTGGGCGCAGCATCGTGACGAGATCGGCGAGCGCTGGTACGCCTGGCAGGCAAAGTAAGACAACGGCGCGGGCTGCGACAGGCGCCCGCGCGATTTTCCACGTCCGGGAGGTTTGGACATGGTCTCGCTTACCGATGAAACAGTCAGCTCGAAGGCGAAGGTGCGGATGCCCTTCCGGCCCGGCAATTTTACCGCTACCCTGCCGGCACTCATCCTGCTTGTCCTGTTCTTCGTCGTTCCGGTTCTGATCCTGCTGTCGCGCAGCGTCACCGAACCCGTCTTCGGATTGGGCAACTATGCCGCCCTGCTGGGAAGCTCCACCTATCTGAAGATCTTCTTCAACACCTTCGCGGTGTCGGCGCTGGTCACGGTCGTGTCGCTGACGATCGGCTTTCCCGTCGCCTGGGCGCTTGCCATCATGCCGGCGCGGCTCGCCTCCGTCGTCTTTGCCATATTGCTCCTGTCAATGTGGACCAATCTTCTCGCGCGCACCTATGCCTGGATGGTGCTGTTGCAGCGCACCGGCGTGGTCAACAAGACGCTGATGGGGCTCGGCATCATCGATCAGCCTCTGCCGCTGGTCAACAATCTCACGGGTGTGACGATCGGCATGACCTATATCATGCTGCCCTTCATCATCATTCCGCTCTATGGCGTCATCCGCAAGATCGATCCGGCCATTCTTCAGGCGGCGGCCTTGTGCGGCGCGACGCGCTTTCAGGCGCTGACGCGCATTCTCATTCCGCTGGCGGCCCCCGGCATGATTTCCGGCGCGCTGATGGTCTTCGTCATGTCGCTCGGTTATTTCGTCACCCCGGCGCTGCTCGGCGGCACGGCGAACATGATGCTGGCCGAACTCATCGCGCAATTCGTGCAGTCGCTCGTCAACTGGGGCATGGGCGGTGCGGCCGCACTGGTGCTTCTGGTCGTGACGCTCACTCTTTACGCCGTGCAGCTCAAATTCTTCGGCGCGGCCGGGGCAGGGGGACGCTGACATGCTTTTGAACTATAACAGCCTCGGCCTCTGGAAATGGCTGCTCCTGCTGATCACGGTGCTGACGGCGGCATTCCTCATCCTCCCGATCGTTTTCATCGCCGCGCTGTCCTTCGGTTCTTCGCAATGGCTGATCTTTCCGCCGCCCGGCTGGACGTTGAAATGGTATGCGGACTTCTTCGCCGATCCGCGATGGCTGGAGGCCGCCTGGACGAGCCTGCGCATCGCTTTGATGGTCACGGTGCTGTCCGTGCTGATCGGACTTGTCGCCTCCTTCGGGCTGGTGCGCGGCCGCTTCATCGGGCGGGGTACGCTTCGCGCGCTGTTCATGACGCCGATGATCCTGCCCGTCGTGGTACTGGCGGTGGCGCTTTACGCTTTTTTCCTGAAGCTTGGCCTTGCCGGCACCACCGCCGGCTTCGTCATCGCCCATCTCGTCGTGGCGCTGCCTTTTTCCATCCTGGCGCTGACCGGCGCGCTCGAGGGTTTTGACAAATCGGTCGAGGATGCGGCGGTGCTGTGCGGTGCAAGCCCCTTGCAGGCGAAAATCCGCATCACGCTGCCCGCCATCAGCCACGGCCTGTTTTCGGCGGCGATCTTCTCCTTCCTCACCTCCTGGGATGAGGTGGTGCTGGCGATCTTCATGGCTAGCCCGACATTGCAGACGCTGCCGGTCAAGATCTGGGCGACGCTGCGTCAGGACCTGACGCCTGTCATCGCCGCCGCCTCCACGCTTCTCATCGCGGTGACCATCATTCTCATGCTGCTTGTCGCGGCTGTGCGAAAAGGACTGAAAACATGACCAAACCGCTCCTGCAGATTCGCGGTATCCGCAAGCAATATGGACCGGTCGTCGCCGTTCAGGACGTCAATCTCGACGTGCAGCCGGGCGAGTTCATGACGTTTCTCGGGCCATCGGGTTCGGGTAAGAGCACGACGCTTTATATTCTGGCCGGTTTCGAACAGCCGACCTCGGGAGGCATACTGCTGAATGGCGAGAGCCTGCTGTCGACGCCGTCCCACAAGCGCAATATCGGCATGGTCTTCCAGCGTTATACCCTGTTTCCGCATCTGTCGGTCGGCGAGAACATCGCCTTTCCGTTGAAGGTTCGCCGTAAAGGCAAGGCGGAAATCGATGCCAAGGTGAAGGAGATGCTGCGGCTTGTCCGTCTCGAAGGTTTCGAGGACAGAAAACCGGCGCAGATGTCGGGCGGGCAGCAGCAACGTGTGGCGCTGGCGCGCGCTCTTGCCTATGATCCGCCGGTGCTTCTGATGGATGAACCGCTCTCGGCGCTCGACAAGAAGCTGCGTGAGGAAATCCAGTTCGAAATCCGCCGCATCCACCAGCAGACGGAAGTGACGATCCTCTACGTCACCCACGATCAGGAGGAGGCCTTGCGTCTTTCCGACCGGATCGCCGTGTTTTCGAAAGGGGTCATCGACCAGATCGGCACGGGACCGGAGCTTTATGCCCACCCGGCGACCCGTTTCGTGGCTGAATTCATCGGTGACAGCGATTTCATCGCCTGCGATCTCCTCGCAAGCTCGGACGGCAAGGCGACGGTTTCGCTCGGGCAGGATATCGTCTTCGATCATGTTCCGATGCATGGTGAGGCCGCACCGGGCAAGAAGGCGGCGCTGATGCTGCGTCCGGAGCGACTGCAGCTCAGCCGCAGCCGGCCGGTCGCGTCTGCCGGTTTTCAGGTCACGGTCAGCGACATCACCTTCCTCGGCAACAACGTTCATGTGGTTGCTCATACCGGTTCGGGTGAACCGCTTGCGGTGCGTCTGCCCTTCGGCCACGAAGCGATTTCCGGTCTTAACCGGGGCGATCTCGTGCATCTCGCCTTCGATCCGGCCTCGGCCCAGGTTTTCTGTTGAGGGACCGGCCCATGCATCTGAATGATCCCACACTTCTAGGTGAAAAAGTGCCCGTGGCCGGCCGCTGGGTCGGCTGCGATGGCCGCGACACGGCGACGATCCGCAATCCCGCAACGGGAGACGTCGTCGGACAGGTTCCTGAACTTGGTGCAACGGAAACGCAGGAGGCAATCGCTGCTGCCGTGATTGCCCAGAAGGCATGGGCGCGCCGCACGGCCGGTGAGCGTGCGACCATCCTGAAGGCGTGGTATCGGCTCGTCATGGAAAACCGTGACGATCTCGGCATGATCCTGACGCTGGAACAGGGAAAGCCACTCGCTGAAGCCAAAGGCGAAATTGCCTATGGCGCAAACTTCATCGAATGGTTTGCAGAGGAGGCGCGACGGATCAATGGCGAGACCGTGCCCGGCCATCAGCCGGACAAGCGAATTCTGGTCCTTCGCCAGCCGGTCGGCGTGGTCGCGGCCATCACGCCGTGGAATTTTCCCAATGCCATGATTACCCGCAAGGTCGGCCCGGCCTTGGCCGCGGGTTGTGCGGTGGTGCTGAAACCCGCGCCGCAGACGCCGTTTTCGGCGATCGCTCTCGCCATCCTCGCCGAGCGCGCGGGCCTGCCGCTCGAACTTTTCAGCATATTGACGGGACCTGCCACGGAAATCGGCGGTGTGATGACGGCAAGCCCGGATATCCGCCTTTTGACCTTCACCGGCTCGACGCGCACGGGAGAACATCTTTACCGGCAATGTGCGCCGACGATCAAGAAACTGGGGCTGGAACTCGGCGGCAATGCGCCCTTCATCGTCTTTGATGACGCTGACCTCGATGCCGCTGTTGAAGGCGCGATCCTTGCCAAATTCCGAAACAATGGCCAGACCTGCGTCTGCGCCAACCGTCTCTATGTGCAGAGCCGTGTCTATGATGCCTTCGCTGAAAAATTCGCACGCGCCGTAAAACAGCTGAAGGTTGGCAATGGGCTGGAGGAGGGGAGCATTCTCGGGCCCCTCATCGACGGGAATGCCGTCGCAAAAGTGGAAGCGCATATTGCCAATGCGCTTTCAAAAGGCGCAGAGATTGCCATCGGTGGCAGGCGACATGCGCTTGGCGGCAATTTCTTCGAGCCGACGATCCTGCGCAATGTCAATGCCGGCATGCAGGTGGCGCGTGAGGAGACCTTCGGGCCACTCGCTCCGCTCTTCCGTTTCGAGGATGAGGCGGATGTGATCGCGCAGGCCAACAATACCGATTTCGGCCTCGCCTCCTATTTTTATGCGCGTGATCTGTCGCGGGTCTTCCGGGTTGCCGAGGCCCTCGAATATGGCATGGTCGGCGTGAATACGGGCGCTATTTCCACCGCCGAGGCGCCTTTCGGTGGTGTCAAAATGTCGGGTCTCGGCCGGGAAGGGTCACGCTACGGCATCGAGGAATATACCGAGCTCAAATATGTCTGTATCGGCGGCATCGGCTGAGGCCGGGCCTCGAAGACGGATGCCTATGCCAGCAGCCCGCGCATGATCAGTTCGAGATGAATCTTCAGAACGGCCTGCCTGTCCAAAATGCGCCGGTCGTTGAAAATCAGCCGAAACACCAATGTCCCGACCATGGGCGACATGACGACCTTGGCGAGTTCGGGAGGATTGGCCCTGAACCTTTTTTTCGCCACGCCTTCCTCGAGGATCGCATCGATGCGCGCAAAGACCGGGGCCATCAACGTGTCATGGTGCTGGTCGATGAGATCGGGGAATTTTGCGCCTTCCGCGAGGATCAGGCGGAACAGCTCCCGCATCTTCTTGTTGTCGACGAGAGCATCGAACAGGAATTCCAGCAGCAGGCGAAGCTCCTCGACGGGGTCGTCGGATGTATGTGCATAGGCGTTGAATGCCTCCTGGAATGGCTGGGAGGCGTGCTTGACCATAGCCTCGAAGAGGGCCTCCTTGGTCTCGAAATAGACATAGACCGTCCCTTTCGTCACCCCCACCCGTTCCGCGATGTCTTCCACCCGCGTCGCGGTAAATCCCCTTTTGGTGAATTCCTCGAATGCGGCATCGAGAATTTGCAACGGACGTTGTATCTTCTGTTCAGCACGTGTCAGTTTTGCTTTCGCCATGGCCCCGGATCCCTATGTTTTTCGGCGCGTGCCCTTCTGTCCGTCGCGATTGGCGGAAATGAGAGTGGTTGCCTATAGCACCGGCGCAAAAACCGAAATGGATTTTTGTGAAGGCGCACGCGTGGCTCATTTGCCGGAACATTTCCGATCGCCCGCAGGAATGTGCCGGACAATGGAAAAATGATCATTCGGGAGGCCGGCGGGATATCCCGGACAGCTCCCCGCTCAGCGAAATAAGAATTTCATTGACTATTCAGTTAGTCAAATATTATAGGATGAGGCGAAGATCAAGAGGTCACCATGAGAACCATTCTTATCGCGGCGGCGCTTGGCGGTATTTTCGCCCTGTCGTCCTGCAGCAATGAAGAGCCGCCGGCCGAAAAGCCGTTACGCACCGTTGACGTGGTCGCGGCTGAGAAAAAGCCAGTCGATCGCGGCAGCGTCATAACCGGTGAAGTGAGAGCAAGGGTCCAGACGGATCTGTCTTTCCGCGTCAGCGGCAAGATTACCGAGCGGCTGGTGGATGTGGGAACGCGGGTCAAGACCGGGCAATTGCTTGCCCGCATGGATCCCGAAGAGCAAAAGGCCGATCTCGATGTCGCGCTCGCCAACCTGCAATCCGCGGAAGCGCAGCAGACGCAGGCGCAGCTGACGTTCGACCGTCAGCAAAGCCTCTTCAAGACGCAGGTGACGTCGCGTTCGGCGGTCGACAAGGCCCAGGAGACCCTGCTCACGACGCAGGGCGCGGTGAGATCGGCGCAGGCGCAGCTCGACACGGCGCGCGATGCGCTCTCCTATACCGAACTCAGGGCGGATGCGGACGGCGTTATCACGGCGCGTAATGTGGAGGTCGGCCAGGTGGCGCAGGCCGCCCAGCTCGTCTTCACGCTCGCGCATGACGGACCGCGCGATGCGGTTTTCGATGTCTACGAATCCCTCTTCCTTGAGCGCGATATCGACAATCTCGTCAATGTCAGCCTTCTGTCGGATCCCACCCGCAGCGTTGCGGCGCCGGTGCGGGAGATTTCTCCGACGATCGATCCGGACAATGGAACGATCAGGGTCAAGGTCGGGCTGAACGGCGATCTGACCATGCCGCTCGGGGCGCCCGTATCCGGCCATTTCCGCTTCAAGCAGGTGGATGCGATTGAGCTTCCGTGGTCGGCGATGACGTCGCAGGATGGTTTTCCCGCCGTCTGGGTGGTTGATCCGCAAACGTCGGAAATCGCCATGCGGCGTGTCGAGGTCGCCGATTACGAGACCGGTCAATTCGTCATCGCCCAAGGGCTTAACCCCGGCGATCTCGTTGTGACCGTCGGGACCAAATTTCTCCGCACCGGTGAAAAGGTCGCCTATGAAAAGGGGCAGGCACAATAATGTCCAGAATATACAGAAGCTTGTTTTTGGCGGCCGTGGCGATTGCAGTTTCCTCCTGTGAGGAGAAGCAGGAAGCCGCCGCCGAGGCGCCGCGCCCGGTGCTTTCCGTCGTCGTGGAAGAGAAACCGGCCGATGCGCTGCGGCTGACCGGCACGGTGGAATCGCGCATTCAGACCGATCTCGGTTTTCGCGTGCTCGGGCGCATTATCGCCCGCAATGTCGATGTGGCCGATCTGGTGAAGAAAGGCGACGTGGTGGCGTCGATCGATCCGCTGGCGCTTGAGCTTGCGGTGAAGAGCGCGCAGTCCGATCTTTCAAATGCCGAGGCGCAACTCGCCAATGCGGTGACGACCGAGCAGCGCCAGCGCGTGCTCGCCGAAGCCCGCAGCGGCACGGAAGCCGCACTCGAAGAAGCCGAACAGGCGACGCGCACCGCCAATGCCGCCGTCGCCAAGGCCCGCGCCAATCTGGACAAGGCCGAGGAGCAGCTGGGCTATGCGCAGCTTCACGCGGAATTTGACGGCGTGGTGACGGCAACCTCGGGCGAAATCGGTCAGGTCGTCTCGGCCGGCCAGACGGTCGTGACCATCGCCCGCCCGGAAGTGCGCGATGTGGTGGTCGATGTTCCGCAATTTGCGGCGCAGCGGCTGGAGATCGGTTCCGCCTTCGAGATCGCCCTGCAGCTTGACCCGAAAATCCGCACCACCGGCGTGGTGCGCGAGATCGCTCCGGAAGCGGAAACGGCGACGCGCACGCGCCGCACGAAGATCAGCCTTCAGGATGCGCCGCCGGCATTCCGGCTGGGGTCCGTCGTCACGGCCTCGGTGCTTGCCGCATCCGAACCGCAGATCACGCTTCCTTCATCAGCCCTTTTGAAAACCGATAATGGATGGGGTGTCTGGATCGTCAATGCCGATACGGCAACGGTGACATTCCGCCCGGTCACGATAGAGGGCGAGCCTGCCGAGGGCGGCAGCGTGCGCATCACCGGCGGCGTCAAGCCCGGCGAGCGCGTTGCCAGCGCCGGCGTTCACAAGCTTAGGGATGGACAGGCCATCAGGATCGATCAGGAGGTCCGTCAGTGAAGAAATTCAATCTCTCCGACTGGGCGCTCGAACACCGTTCGCTCGTCTGGTACTTCATGCTGGTTTTCGTTCTTGCCGGCGTTTTCTCCTATCTCAACCTCGGCCGCGAGGAAGATCCGAACTTCACCATCAAGACGATGGTGATCAGCGCGCAATGGCCCGGCGCTTCCGCCGAAGAAGTGGCGCGGCAGGTGACCGACAGGATCGAGAAGAAGCTCGAGGAACTCGACAATCTCGACCATCTGCGCAGCCAGACGGTTGCCGGCCGCACAACGATCTTCGTGGAGCTGGTGCCGGAAACCAAGGCGCGCAACGTCGAGCCCACCTGGGTGCGGGTGCGCAACATGATCGCCGACATCAAGGGCGATTTCCCCTCGGGCGTCGTCGGTCCCTTCTTCAACGACCGTTTCGGCGATGTCTATGGCAATATCTACGCCTTCACCAGCGATGGCCTCAGCCAGCGGCAGTTGCGCGATCTGGTGGAGGATGCCCGTGCGAAGGTGCTGACCGTCGACAATATCGGCAAGGTCGATGTCATCGGCGCGCAGGACGAGACGATCTATCTGGAGTTTTCCACACGCCAGATCGCGGCGCTCGGCATCGACCAGCAGTCGATCATCAAGACGCTGCAATCCCAGAACGCCGTCACGCAATCCGGCTTTGTCAATGCAGGCCCCGAGCGCGTGGCGCTGCGTGTGAGCGGGCAATTCACCTCGGAAGACAGCCTGCGGTCCATCAATCTCCGGGTCAACAACCGGTTCTTCCCGCTGACGGAAGTGGCGACGATCCGGCGCGGTTATGTCGATCCGCCGTCCTCGCTGTTCCGTTTTAACGGTCAGCCGGCCATCGGCCTTGCGATCGGCATGAAAACCGGCGCGAACCTGCTGCATTTCGGCGAGGCGCTGGATGCGCAGATGAAGCGGGTGGTGGCGGATCTGCCTGTTGGTGTCGATGTGCATCGTGTGTCCGATCAGCCGGCCGTGGTCGACGAGGCGGTCTCTGGCTTCACCTCGGCACTCTTCGAGGCGATCGCCATCGTTCTCGTCATCAGCTTCATCAGCCTTGGCCTCAGGGCCGGCATGGTGGTTGCCGTCTCGATCCCGCTCGTGCTGGCGATCACCTTCGTCTACATGGAATATACCGGCATTTCCTTGCAGCGTATCTCTCTGGGTGCCCTCATCATTGCGCTCGGGCTTCTCGTCGACGATGCGATGATCGCCGTGGAGATGATGGTCGCGCGGCTCGAGGTCGGCGACGACCTCAGGAAAGCGGCGACCTATGTTTATACCTCCACCGCTTTCCCGATGCTGACGGGCACGCTGGTCACCGTCGCAGGCTTCATTCCGGTCGGCCTCAACAACAGCGCAGCGGGTGAATTCACCTTCACGCTTTTTGTGGTGATCGCCGTTTCGCTGATCGTGTCGTGGATCGTCGCGGTCCTGTTCACGCCGCTGCTCGGCGTGACGATCCTGCCGAAGACGATGAAATCGCATCATGAGAAAAAGGGCCGTTTCGCCTCTGCCTTCTCCTGGATTCTCGGCCGGGCGCTGCGCTGGCGCTGGGTGACGATCATTCTCACCATTGCGCTGTTCGGCCTTTCCGTCGGCGGCATGAGCCTCGTGCAGCAGCAGTTCTTCCCGTCATCCGACCGCGTGGAGCTGATCGTCGACTGGAACCTGCCGCAGAACAGTTCCATTGCCGAAACCAATCGGCAGATGGCGCAGTTCGAGCAGGAAATGCTGGCCAAGAATCCGGATATCGACCACTGGACAACCTATGTCGGTGAAGGCGCGCCGCGTTTCATCCTGTCCTTCGACGTGCAGACACCTGACGTGACCTTCGGCCAGACCGTCATTGTCACCAAGGGGCTGGATGTGCGCGACAAGGTACGCGCCGACTTGCAGGATTATCTGAACCGGACATTCGTCGGCACCGATGCCTTCGTGAAACTGCTCGATATCGGTCCTCCGGTCGGAAAACCGGTACAGTACCGCTTGAGCGGCCCTGATATCCAGAAGGTGCGTGAACTGGGACAGCAATTGTCGGGCATTGTCGGTGAACACCGGCTCCTGTCCAACATGGTCATGGACTGGAACGAGCCGACACGCGTGGTGAAAGTGGATGTCCTGCAGGACAAGGCCCGCCAGCTCGGCGTCTCGTCGGAAGACATCGCCAATGCCATGAACAGCATTGTCGAAGGCTCGACCGTCACGCAGGTGAGGGACGATATCTACCTCGTCAACGTGGTGGCGCGGGCGCAGCTGGCGGAGCGCGGCTCCATCGAGACCTTGCAGAACCTGCAATTGCCGGCGACGAACGGCAAGGCCGTGCCGCTCTCGGCGATCGCCAATTTCCGCTATGAACTGGAGCAGCCGACCATCTGGCGGCGCGACAGGATCCCGACGGTCACCGTCAAGGCTGCCATTATCGGCCCGACGCAGCCGGCCACGATCGTCGAACAGCTGAAGCCGAAGATCGAGGCGTTTCAGAAAACGCTTCCCGTCGGCTACACGCTGGAGACGGGCGGTTCGGTGGAATCCAGTGCGGATTCGCAGGCGCCGATCGTCGCCGTCGTGCCCATGATGCTGTTTGCGATGGCGACCATCCTGATGATCCAGTTGCAGAGCTTCAGTCGGCTGTTCCTGGTCTTTGCCGTGGCGCCGACTGCCCTGATCGGCGTCGTCGTGGCGCTGCTCTTCTCCAATGCGCCGATGGGGTTTGTCGCCATCCTCGGCGTGCTGGCGCTGATCGGCATCCTCATCCGCAACTCGGTCATCCTCGTCGTGCAGATCGAGCATCTGAGAAGCGAAGGGGTCTCGGCATGGCATGCCGTCATCGAGGCGACCGAGCACCGCATGCGGCCGATCATGCTGACGGCGGCGGCGGCGACACTGGCCCTCATCCCCATATCGCGGGAAATCTTCTGGGGTCCAATGGCCTATGCGATGATGGGCGGCATCGTGGTGGGTACGGCGCTTACGCTGCTTTTCCTCCCCGCGCTTTATGTCGCATGGTTCCGCATTCCGCGTGAGGATGACAAGCCGGAGGGAGCGGAAGTCAAGGCGTAGTAGCGGACGCGGAAAGAGGGTGCGGCGATACCGCATCCTCTCTCCAACAAAAATATCCGCCGTCGTTGTTCCGGCGGGCAGGATAATGTTAGGAAGGTCGGCTTGGCCGCGAAAGCGGCGGCCGTCCTTTTGCGTTTGGACGGTTGTCTGGTTTGCGTCGATATTGCGAACATATTGAAAGTGCGGAGGGTTTAAAGATGGGCGGGTTGTCGGATTGGCTTGCGGATGCGCAGCCGATCAATCGCAAGAATGCCGCGGAAGCGGTGTTCGATGATATCCGTTCCGCAATTACCTCCGGGCAGCTTGCGGTCGGCACCCGGTTGCCTTCCGAGGCGGATCTTGCAGCACGATATGGCGTCAGCCGGCCGATCATTCGCGAAGCGCTGCGGTCGCTCCAGACCCTGGGGCTCACCCAGACCCGCACCGGAAGCGGCACTTATGTGATGACGCCGACGCCGCCCTCCGAATTGAATTATGGCGCCTATTCCGCCCGCGATCTGATCGAGGCCCGCCCTTTCATCGAGGTTCCTGCGGCCGGTTGGGCGGCGTTGAGGCGCACCGATGCCCAGCTCCAGGTTTTGCTTGACCTCTGTGACCGGATGGAAGCCGAAGAAAGGCCGCATCCCTGGGTGCTGCTGGATGGGCAGTTCCATTGCGCCATTGCGGAAGCTTCGGCCAACAGGCTGTTCGCCAAGGTGGTGGCCGATGCCCGTGAGGCGCTCTCCCAACAGTCAGAGATGGTCAACCTGATGGCCGGTCGCCGCGTCGCCTCGAATTTCGAGCACCGCCGGATCGTCGAGGCGATCCGGCGGGGTTCAGCGCCCGAGGCGCGGGAGGCGATGGAGCTTCACCTTGGGCAGGTGAAGCAGGTGGTGACGACGATCATCGGCGAAGATCGGCTTCGCCAGCCGTGACGGCGGGCAGGTTGGCAAGGTGCCGTGGGCTTAATGCCTGCTGCAATTGCGCATCGGTGAGATAACCGCGTTCCAGAACCACCTGCGGCACCGTGCGGCCACTGGCAAGCGCCTCCTTGGCCACTTCGGTCGCCGCATAATAACCGATCAGTGGGTTGAGCGCGGTGGCGAGACCGATGGACTCTTCCACGCGCTGCGCCATGATCGCCGGATTGGCCACGATGCCGTCGACGCAGCGTTCCGCCAGCGTACGGCAGGCGGCGCTCAGCTGGCTGATGCTCTGTGAAAGCGCACGTACGATGATCGGCTCGAAGGCGTTCAGCTGCAGTTGCCCGGCTTCGGCGGCCATGGTGATGGTGATGTCGTTGCCGATCACCGCATAGGCGACCTGATTGACCACTTCGGGAATGACCGGATTGATCTTGCCCGGCATGATGCTGGAACCCGCCTGAACCGAGGGCAGGGTGATTTCGCCAATCCCGGCGCGCGGGCCGGAAGAAAGCAGGCGAAGATCGTTGCAGGTCTTCGACAGTTTCACGGCAACGCGTTTCAGCACGCCGGAAAGGTGTACGAAGGCGCCGGGATCCTGTGTGGCTTCGATGAGGTCTGCGGCCGTCACCAGCGGGCGTCCGGTCAGTGCCGCCAGATGCTGGCAGGCAAGCGCCGCATAACCGCGTGGCGCGTTCAGCCCGGTGCCGATGGCGGTGGCGCCGAGATTGATCTCGTGCAGCAGTGCGGCGGATTCGATGAGGCGCGCCTGATCCTCTCCCAGCATCACCACGAAGGTGCGGAACTCCTGGCCGAGCGTCATCGGCACGGCGTCCTGCAATTGCGTGCGCCCGATCTTGATGAATTCGGCAAATTCCTGCGCCTTGCGGTCGAAGGCGTCCTTCAGCACGCCCATGGAAGCCGCCAGATCGTCGATTGATTCGATCAGGCCGACATTGACCGCGGTCGGATAGGCGTCGTTGGTTGACTGGCTGAGATTGACATGGTCGTTCGGGTGAAGGCGGGCATAATCGCCCTTTTCGTGGCCAAGCAGTTCAAGCGCACGGTTGGCGATGACTTCATTGGCGTTCATATTGGTGGAGGTACCGGCTCCGCCCTGAATTTCATCGACCACGAATTGCTCATGCAGCGCGCCGGCGCGGATTTCGCGGCAGGCCTCGGCGATGGCTTCCATCCGCTCCTTGTCGATGAGGCCGAGCTCGTGATTTGCGCGTGCCGCCGCCTCCTTCACATAGGCCAGTCCCCGGACGAGATAGGGGTTGTGGCCGATGGTCACCCCCGTGATCTTGAAGTTTTCCACAGCGCGCGCCGTGTGCACGCCCCAATAGACATCCGCCGGAATTTCCTTCGTCCCGAGCAAATCATGCTCCTTGCGCGTCACGCTCACTTTTTCCTCCACTGGCTTTTAAGCGTTGCTATATCTGTAAAGCTGTCTTACAGATTTTTTGACCTTAATTGGGGCAGAGGAGAAGGTCAATCATATCGAATACGCTTGACGAACGGCATTATCTGCCATTATGAGGGGCGAAAATCTGTCATGCAGCTTTACAGCGCTGCATGAGCATGCATGCTGGCCATATTCCAGCGCGGACTGTGCCAGTTTCATTTCATTTCCGGCTTATCGCCGACTGCAAGCACTTTATCGGGAGGATAAATATCCATGCATTCTGGGAAAACGACGTCTGCCGACCGTGAGGTCTTCGTCGAAGAAGAACTCGGTTACCACAAGGCCCTCAAGCCGCGCCAGATCCAGATGATCGCCATTGGCGGCGCCATCGGCACGGGGCTTTTCCTCGGCGCGGGCGGACGGCTGGCGCAGGCAGGTCCGGCGCTGGTCTTCGTTTATGCGCTGTGCGGTTTCTTCGCGTTTCTGGTGCTGCGCGCACTCGGCGAACTGATCATGCATCGTCCGAGTTCCGGTTCCTTCGTGTCCTATGCCCGCGAGTTCTACGGCGAGAAGATGGCCTTTGCGGCCGGCTGGATGTATTGGCTGAACTGGGCCATGACCTCGGTGGCGGATGTGACCGCCGTCGCGCTCTATATGAATTTCTTCAAGCAATATGTTCCGTGGCTCGCCGGTATCGACCAGTGGGTCTTCGCAATGACGGCGCTTCTGGTCGTGCTGGCGATGAACATGCTGTCGGTAAAGGTCTTCGGGGAGCTTGAATTCTGGTTCAGCCTCATCAAGGTGCTGGCGCTTGCGATCTTCCTCGTGGTCGGTATTTATTTCGTCATTTTCGGCACGCCCATCGAAGGCCACGTCACCGGCTTCAGCCTCATCACCGATAATGGCGGCTTCTTCCCGAACGGCATTTTGCCAGCCTTCGTGATCATACAGGGCGTGGTGTTCGCTTATGCCTCCATCGAGTTGATCGGAACCGCGGCCGGCGAAACGGAAGATCCGCGCAAGGTCATGCCCCGCGCCATCCGCGCCGTTGTCCTGCGCCTCGTGGTTTTCTATGTCGGCTCGGTGCTGCTGTTCTCGCTGCTTCTTCCCTACACGTCCTATAAGGCCGGCGAGAGCCCATTCGTCACCTTCTTCGGCTCCATCGGTGTAGAGGGCGCTGACGTGATCATGAACCTCGTCGTTCTGACCGCTGTGCTGTCCTCGCTCAATGCCGGGCTTTATTCCACCGGACGCATCCTGCATTCGATGGCGGTTTCCGGCTCGGCGCCGGCAGCCCTTGCGAAGATGAACAAGAATGGTGTGCCCTATGGCGGCATTGCGGTGACCGCCGTCGTCACGGTTCTCGGTGTGGCGCTGAACGCCGTCGTTCCCGCCTCGGCCTTCGAGATCGCGCTCAATCTCTCGGCGCTCGGCATCATCTGCGCATGGGCCGTCATCGTGCTCTGCCAGTTGAAGCTCTGGCAGCTTTCTGAGCGCGGTGAGCTTGTGCGTCCGGATTTCCGCATGTTCGGCGCGCCCTATACCGGCATTCTCACGCTCATCTTCCTGTTCGGCGTGCTGGTGCTGATGGCTTTCGACTATCCCGTCGGCTCCTGGACCATCGCCTCACTGCTGATCATCATCCCGACGCTCGTCATCGGCTGGTATCTGCTGCGTGACCGCATCTACCGCCTTGCGGACGAGCGTGCGGGAGCATCGCATTGAGCGGGCAGGGCGCAACGCCTCTGGTGGCGGTCATCGCCACCGGCGGCACCATCGCCAGCCGGCGTGGCGCCGATGGTGCAAGCCAGCCCAGCCTTTCGGGTGAGGATCTGCTGGCGCTGGTTCCGCAGATCAACGCCCGGCTGAAGCCGGTCGATCTGATGGCGAAGGATTCCTCCAGCCTGACGCTGGAAGACATGCAGCGCATCAGCGATGCGGTGGGCACCGAGCTTGATGATCCCGCCGTTTTCGGCGTCGTGGTTCTGCACGGAACCGACGCCATGGAAGAATCCTCGCTGCTCGTGCATTTGCAGCAGGCCATCACAAAGCCGGTGGTCTTCACCGGCGCGCAGTTTACAGCAGACCATAAGGACGCGGACGGACCGGTCAATCTGGCCCGGGCCATAGAAACAGCGCTCGATCAGGCGAATGCGGGGAGAGGCGTGCTTCTCTCCTTCGGCGGGCGCTGTCTGCCGGCCTGGGGGCTTTACAAGCTGAGCGCGGACGAGGCGGACGCTTTCCGTTCGGCCCGGCCGCTGGCTGCTACCGCGACGCTGAGGCTTTCCGCCCCGGTAACCGATCAGCGCGTCGATATCGTCGCCATTCATCCCGGCTGTGACGCGACCCATATCGATGCAAGCCTGCAGGCCGGCGCAAAAGGTATCGTTCTTGCCGCGCTTGGTTCCGGCAACGCCAATCCGCGTATCGCCGAAGCCGTGAAGCGCTGCGCGGAGCGCGGTGTTCCCGTCATCGTTACGAGCCGCGTACCGGAAGGACGGCTGGTGGCGAGTTACGGCGGTGGTGGCGGCGGGCATGATCTTGTCGCGGCGGGCGCCGTGCATTCATCCACGCTTCGCCCGGGCCAGGCCCGCATTTTGCTGGCCGCGCTGCTGGCCAATCAAAGTCCGGCGGAAACCATCATTTCCGCTTTCGGTGACAGCCCGCTCTCTTAGAGCATTTCCAGGAAAAGTGGACCCCGGTTTTCCGTCCGGAAATGCGCCAAAACAAAGAGCTAGAGTGTTTTCGCGATTCGAAGAAAAGCGAAAAACTCTAAGCAGCAGCAGCGATGCCCGCGACCGGCGGGCATCGAAATTCCTATAGGATTCCTATTTTATTGTCTCTGTGGCCGTCTCGAACCTTTATGCGGTTCGGGTGCATTCTTCTGTGCGGGAAGGGATGGTGTTCCCTTCTCAGCCAGAAAGAATGAAAAGCGACGTCCCACATGACGGCGCTTTTCTTCCTGTCCGGCTCCTCGATTAAAAAGGAGTCCCATCGATGATGGATGTTGTTCTGATCGGCGCAGCCACGGTGTTTTTCGCCCTCTGCTTTGCCTATACGCGCGCCTGCGACCGGCTTTAGACGGAGGCTGCGATGACATTCGACTATATTTTGAGCGGTGCCGTCACGGTCTTTATCGCCGCCTATCTCACCTATGCTCTCATTCGCCCCGAACGCTTCTGATCGGGAAGCGGCGATTCGAGCGGCGGAGAGAAAACGGAATCGAATCCGCCGCTCTCTCTTTCTGTCCGAGCATCGGATTTTCCGAAAACCGCATGACACTTTTCGGTCCGATGCTTTATTGAAAGTTCAATACCATGACCCTCAATGGATGGTTTCAGGTCCTGCTGTTTTGCGGGATCGTTTTTGCGCTGGTGAAGCCGCTCGGCTTCTATATGGCGCGTGTCTTTAATGGCGAACGCACCCTGCTTTCGCCGGTTCTCGCACCCGTCGAGCGCGGCCTTTATGCCCTTGCCGGAACGAGCGAGCGCGAGGAACAGCACTGGACGACCTATGCGTTCTCCATGCTTCTCTTCAACCTTCTCGGTTTTGCCCTGCTTTATGCCCTGATGCGCTTTCAGGCGGTGCTGCCCTATAATCCGCAGGGAATGGCGGCTGTGGGACCGGAATTGTCCTTCAACACGGCGGTCAGCTTCGTCACCAACACCAACTGGCAGAATTATGGCGGGGAAAGCACCCTGTCCTATCTGACCCAGATGGCCGGTCTCACGGTGCAGAACTTCGTTTCCGCCGCAACAGGCATGGCCATCGCCATAGGCCTGATCCGCGCTTTTTCGCGCGCTTCCGGCAAGGCGATCGGCAATTTCTGGGTGGATATGGTCCGCTCCACGCTCTACGTGCTTCTGCCCCTCTGCATCGTGCTGACCCTCGTTTACGTCTGGCTCGGCGTGCCGCAAACGCTCGGCGCCTATGTGACTGCCCAGACGCTGGAAGGCGCGCAGCAGACGATTGCCGTCGGCCCCGTCGCGTCACAGCTGGCGATCAAGATGCTTGGCACCAATGGCGGCGGCTTCTTCAACGCCAATTCCGCGCATCCTTTCGAGAACCCGGATGCCATTTCCAACATGATCCAGATGGTGTCGATCTTCGCCATCGGCGCGGCCTTTACCAATGTCTTTGGCCGCATGGTCGGCAACCAGCGTCAGGGCTGGGCGATCCTCGCCGCCATGGGCGTTCTGTTCATCGCCGGCGTCGCCGCCACCTATTGGGCGGAAGCGGCCGGAAACCCGCTGATGCACGGTTTCGGTCTTTCGGGCGGCAATATGGAGGGCAAGGAGGTCCGCTTCGGCGTGGCGCTTTCGTCGCTCTTTGCCGTCATCACCACCGCCGCATCCTGCGGCGCGGTCAACGCCATGCATGGCAGCTTCACGGCGCTCGGCGGTCTCATCCCGCTCATCAACATGCAGCTGGGCGAGGTGATCGTCGGTGGCGTCGGCGCGGGTTTTTACGGTATTCTTCTGTTCATCGTCATCGCCATCTTCGTGGCGGGGCTGATGGTCGGGCGCACGCCGGAATATCTCGGCAAGAAGATCGAGGCCAAGGAAATGAAGATGGCGGTTCTGGCCATTCTCTGCCTGCCGCTCGCCATGCTGGTCTTCACCGCCACAGCCACCGTCCTGCCCTCGGCGGTCGCGTCGATCGGCACGGCGGGGCCGCACGGCTTCTCCGAAATCCTCTACGCCTATACTTCGGCGGCGGCCAATAACGGTTCGGCCTTCGGGGGCCTCACAGGCAACACGACCTGGTACAACATCACGCTTGGTTTCGGCATGCTGATGGGCCGTTTTCTGGTGATCATTCCCGCACTCGCCATTGCCGGTTCGCTGGTCACCAAGAAAACGGTTCCGGCATCGGCCGGCACCTTCCCGACGGACGGCCCGCTCTTCGTCGGCCTGCTGGTCGGCACGATCCTGATCGTCGGCGGCCTCACCTTCCTGCCTGCACTGGCGCTCGGCCCCGTTGCCGAACACCTGGTGATGGCGGCAGGCCAGCTCTTCTGAGGTGATGCCATGAACGACAAGTCCCGAAGTAACCGCATTGTTTCCGCCCGCAAAGGCGCTCCCGGCAAGGGGAGCGCCACGCCCGGCGGCTGGTGCGCCTCCAATCTCATTCTTGCGATGATGGCGGCTCTCGTCGCCGCCGTCGTCGCTCTCGAAGTTATCACGGGCTGATCGACCCTCATCGGTCGCCCTGTTTCAAACGCTGGAGCCTCTTCATGAGCCAGTCCAAACAAGCGAGCATCCTCGATTCTCGCATTCTCGTGCCGGCCATTGCCGCTGCATTCAAAAAACTCAATCCGCGCACACTTGCGCGCAACCCGGTCATGTTCGTGGTGGCGACGGTGTCGGTGCTGACAACGGTGCTGTTCATCCGCGATCTCGTCACCGGCGGCGCCAATCTCGGTTTTTCCTTCCAGATCAATCTCTGGCTCTGGTTCACCGTGCTGTTTGCCAATTTCGCCGAAGCCGTCGCCGAAGGGCGCGGCAAGGCACAGGCGGATTCGCTGCGCCGGACCCGTACCGAAACCCAGGCGAAACTGCTGAGCGGCGATGACCGCAGCCAATATAAAATGGTGGCGGGCACCAGCCTGAAGGTGAACGATGTCGTTCTCGTCGAGGCAGGCGATATCATCCCCTCCGACGGCGAGGTCATCGAAGGTGTCGCTTCCGTCAACGAGGCGGCGATAACAGGTGAATCCGCCCCTGTCATCCGCGAATCCGGCGGCGACCGTTCGGCCGTCACCGGCGGCACGCAGGTGCTGTCGGACTGGATCCGTGTACGCATCACAGCCGCCGCCGGCTCCACCTTCCTCGACCGGATGATTTCGCTGGTCGAAGGTGCCGAGCGCCAAAAGACGCCGAACGAGATCGCGCTCAACATCCTGTTGGCCGGCATGACGCTGATCTTCGTCCTCGCCACCGCGACCATTCCGAGTTTCGCGGCCTATGCGGGAGGCTCCATATCGATCATCGTGCTGGTGGCGCTGTTCGTGACGCTCATCCCGACCACCATCGGTGCGCTTCTGTCCGCCATCGGCATTGCCGGCATGGACCGTCTGGTACGTTTTAATGTCCTCGCCATGTCCGGCCGCGCCGTCGAGGCGGCAGGTGACGTCGATACGCTGCTGCTCGACAAGACCGGCACCATCACGCTTGGCAACCGGCAGGCGACCGAGTTTCGCCCCATCCCCGGCGTCTCCGAGCAGGAACTCGCCGATGCCGCGCAGCTTGCCTCGCTTGCCGACGAAACGCCGGAAGGGCGCTCCATTGTTGTGCTCGCCAAGGAAAAATACGGCATCCGTGCGCGCGACATGCAGAAGCTTCATGCGAATTTCGTACCCTTCACCGCCCAGACCCGTATGAGCGGTGTCGATTTCGAAGGCTCCTCCATTCGCAAGGGCGCGGTGGATGCCGTTCTCGCTTATGTTAATGGCGGCGCTTCGCAGCAGGGCAATGTTGCGCTCGCCGTCAAAACCGAAACGGACGCCACCCGCGGCATCCGGACAATTGCGGAAGAGATCGCCAAGACCGGCGGTACGCCGCTCGCCGTCGTGCGCGATGGCAAGCTGCTCGGCGTCGTGCAGCTGAAGGACATCGTCAAGGGCGGCATTCGCGAGCGTTTCGCAGAGCTTCGCCGCATGGGCATCCGCACTGTCATGATCACCGGCGACAATCCGATGACGGCTGCCGCCATTGCAGCGGAAGCAGGCGTAGACGATTTCCTCGCCCAGGCGACACCGGAAAACAAGCTGGATCTTATCCGTGAGGAACAGGCCAAGGGCAAGCTTGTCGCCATGTGCGGCGACGGCACCAACGACGCCCCTGCGCTGGCGCAGGCCGATGTCGGCGTTGCCATGAACACCGGCACGGTGGCGGCACGCGAGGCGGGCAATATGGTCGATCTCGACAGCGACCCCACCAAGCTCATCGAGATCGTCGAAATCGGCAAACAATTGCTGATGACGCGCGGTGCGCTGACCACATTCTCCATCGCCAACGATATCGCCAAATATTTCGCCATCATCCCCGCAATGTTCCTGGTGCTCTATCCGCAGCTTGGTGTCCTGAACGTCATGGGGCTTTCGACGCCGCAGAGCGCCATCCTGTCAGCCATCATCTTCAACGCGCTCATCATCATCGCGCTGATCCCCCTGTCGCTGAAAGGCGTCAAATATCGCCCGATCGGGGCCGGTGCACTGCTGTCGCGCAATCTGGTCATCTATGGCCTCGGCGGCATCATCGTTCCCTTCATCGGCATCAAGGCCATCGACCTCGCCATCACGGCGCTCGGTTTCGCCTGAGGAGTAAAGACAATGTTTAGACAGTTTCGTCCCGCACTGGTGCTCATCCTCGCCACCACCGCCATAACCGGCCTTGCCTATCCTCTGGGGATGACGGGCCTCGCGCAGGCGATCTTTCCTTTTCAGGCCAACGGCAGCCTCGTTGAAAAGAATGGTGCGGTCTTGGGTTCGCAATTGATCGGGCAGGCCTTTGCCAGTGAGAAATATTTCCACGGCAGGCCATCGGCTGCCGGCGATGGTTATAATGCCGCTTCGTCGTCCGGGTCCAATCTCGGGCCGACGAGCGCCAAGCTCATCGACCGTGTGAAACAGGATTACGAGGCCGCAAAGGCCGAAAATCCGGCCGCTGAGGTTCCCGCCGATCTGGTGACGGCCTCGGGCAGCGGCCTTGATCCGCATGTCTCGCCGGCGGCCGCCTATTTTCAGGTTCCCCGCATCGCCAAGGCAAGGGGCATGGATGAGGCAGCCCTGCGCACCATCGTCGAGCGCCATGTCGAAGGACCGGCGCTTGGTTTCATGGGAGAGCCGGTCGTGAACGTGCTGGCGCTCAACATGGCTCTTGACGCAGCCGGCTCATGAACTGAAATGGCTATGGCTTGTTTGCAAGCCATAGCCTCGACCACTGGTGGGTTCAATGCCTGACGATATCAGCAATATGCCGAGCCGACCATCGCCCGATGCCCTGCTGGAAAACGCCCGGCGCGAGGCGCGGGGCCGGCTGAAGATTTTTTTAGGGGCGGCACCCGGCGTCGGCAAGACCTATGAAATGCTGATGTCCGGCCGTGCGAAGCTGGCGGAGGCTGTGGATGCCGTCATCGGCGTCGTGGAAACCCATGGCCGCCGGGAAACCGAAACGCTGGTGCAGGGTTTCGAGATCATCGCGCGCCGGCGTATCGACTATCGCGGTCAGGTGCTGGAGGAGATGAATCTCGATGCCATTCTCGCCCGCCGTCCCGCTCTGGTTCTGGTCGATGAACTGGCCCACACCAATGCCGCCGGCAGCCGCCACCCCAAGCGTTACATGGACGTTCAGGAAATTCTGGCGCAGGGCATCGACGTCTATACGACGCTGAACATCCAGCATGTCGAAAGCCTGAATGACGTCGTTGCGCAGATCACCCGCATCCGTGTTCGTGAAACGGTGCCCGACAGCATCATCGACCGCGCCGACGATGTCGAAATCATCGATATCACCCCCGATGATCTGATCAAGCGGCTGAACGACGGCAAGGTCTATATGCCACGCACCGCGCGGCGCGCCATCGAGAATTATTTTTCGCGCGGCAATCTGACGGCGCTGCGCGAGCTGGCATTGCGGCGAACCGCGCAGCGGGTGGATGAGCAATTGCTCAACCACATGCAGTCGCATGCCATTTCCGGCCCCTGGGCGGCGGGAGACCGGGTTCTGGTTTGCCTCGACCATGGCGGCAACGGTCCGGGGCTGGTGCGTTATGCCCGGAGGCAGGCGGATCGTCTGCGCGCACCATGGACGGCCCTGCATCTCGATACGCCGCGTTCGCAACAATTGTCGGAGGTGGAGAAGGACCGGCTGGCCGGCACCATGCGGCTTGCCCAGCAGCTCGGCGGCGAGACGGTGACCCTGCCGGCGCTCGACCTGACGCGGGAGATCATCTCCTACGCCAACGCCAATAATTTCACGCACATCATCATCGGCCGCCCGCGAAAATCCTGGTGGCAGCGGATTTTTCAGCGTTCGCTGACGCATGATCTGATCGATCATGCCGGCGATATCAGCGTTCACGTCATTTCCGGCGATAAAAAAGAAGAGAAGCCTGGCCATGCCGCGAAGCCGGCCTCGGCGCAATCGCATCGTTCCATACGGCCCTATCTAAAAAGCACCCTGTTCGTCGGTCTGGCGATCGTGGCCGGCATCGTGCTGGATCAGACGCTTGATGTCAGAAACCTGGCGCTGGTGTTCCTGATGGCGGTTCTGGCCGCCGCCGTGCGCGGCGGGCTGGGGCCAGCGCTTTATGCTTCCCTGCTCGGGGCTTTTGCATTCAATTTTTTCTTCCTTGAGCCGCGTTACACCCTGACCGTTCGCGATCCGGAAAGTGTCGTGGCGCTGCTGTTTTATCTTGGCGTGGCGCTGGTCGCCTCCAACCTCACCGCGGCGGTGCAACGGCAGGCTGCTGCCGCGCGGGCAAGGGCGCGAACGACGGAAGATTTGTATCTGTTCTCGAAGAAGCTTTCGGTGACAGGAACACTGGACGATGTGCTGTGGGCCGCCGCCTTCCAGATGGCCTCGATGCTGAAGGTTCGGATCGTTCTGCTTCTGCCGGAAAACAATACGATCACGGTCAAGGCGGGATATCCGCCTGATGATACGCTAGTGGATGCCGATATTGCCGCCGCCCAGTGGGCCTGGGAACATAACAAGGCTGCCGGCCGGGGCGCGGATACGCTTCCTGGCGCCAGACGGCTTTATCTGCCCTTGCGCACCGGCAGCGGTGCCGTTGGTGTGGTGGGTCTGGACGATGACCGGCTCGGGCCGCTTCTGACGCCGGAACAGCAGCGGCTGTTTGACGCCTTGGCCGATCAGGCAGCACTTGCCATCGAGCGGATTCAGCTCGTCTCGGATGTCGACCGGGCAAGGCTTGCGGCGGAAACCGACCGGCTGCGCACGGCGCTTCTGACATCCATCTCTCACGACCTTAAAACGCCGCTCGCGGCCATTCTGGGCTCGGCCGGAACGCTGAAGGATTTTGCCGAGGACATCCCGCCGGATGCGCGGGCCGAACTGCTTTCGACGATTGTTGAGGAATCCGAGCGGCTGAACCGTTTCATCTCCAATCTTCTTGATATGACGCGGATCGGCTCGGGTGCGATGGAGCCGAATTACGGTCTGCATTTCCTGGGCGATATGGTCGGAACCGCGCTTTCGCGCGCGGCGAAAATTGTCGTCAGGCATGAGATCGTTCTGGATATTCCCTCCGACCTGCCGATGCTGAAGGTCGATCCCGTGCTTTTCGAACAGGTTCTGTTCAATCTCATCGACAATGCCGCCAAATACGCTCCCGAACATACCGCCATCGAGATTCGCGGCTGGCGGCAGGGCAGGAATATCTTTCTGTCTGTAGCCGATGCGGGGCCCGGTATTCCACCCGATGATACGGAACGGGTGTTTGACAGTTTTTACCGGGTGCGCAAGACGGACCATGTGCAGGCCGGAACAGGTCTCGGGCTATCCATCTGCAAGGGATTTATCGAGGCCATGGGGGGTTCGATCCGCGCGGAAAACAGGTCGGGTTGCACCGGTGCGCAGTTTACCGTCAGTCTGCCGGTTCCCGCCGATGCTCCGGTGATAGACCATGATTAAGGCACGATCGGCGGCGACAAGCAATGATGCCGCGCAAGGCCGCTGAAGGAGATCGGGAATGACCAATTCCGCCGTTCGTATTCTGATCGTCGACGACGAACCGCCGATCCGCAAGCTTTTGCGCGTCGGGCTGTCGACCCAGGAATATGCGGTGAGCGAGGCGATGAATGCGAAGGTGGCCATGGAGCTGGTCAGTGAGGACAAGCCCGATCTCGTCGTTCTCGATCTCGGCTTGCCGGATATGTCGGGGCATGATCTTTTGGCGAAATGGCGCGGCGAAGGGCTGGCGCTGCCGGTTATCATTCTCTCCAGCCGCACGGATGAGGCGGGTATCGTCAAGGCGCTGGAACTGGGGGCCGATGACTATATCACCAAGCCTTTCGGCATGAACGAACTCGTCGCCCGCATTCGCGTCGCGCTCCGCCACCGTCTGCAAAGCCAGGGGGAGAGGCCGGTGTTCCAGACCGGAGACCTTTCCGTCGATCTCGTCAGGCGCATCGTCAAGGTGGAAGATCGCGAAGTGAAGCTCTCGCCCAAGGAATATGACATTCTGCGGGTTCTGGTGCAGCATGCCGGCAAGGTGCTGACGCACCGTTTCCTGCTGGAACATGTCTGGGACGAACTGACCGACGTGCAATATCTGCGGGTCTATGTGCGCCAGCTTCGCCAGAAAATCGAAAAAATCCCGGATCAGCCGCGCTATATCCTGACGGAAACCGGGGTCGGTTACCGGCTGCAGGAGGTGTGAGGGCACCGCAAGGCGACGCCCTCCGATCATTGTCAGACGGCAGCGCAGATCGACAGGAATTCGTCCACATCGGCCTCGGTCGTCGCGAAGCTGGTGACCATGCGGATCAGCACTTCGTCCTTGCCGACCTTTTCCGGCATGTCGCGCGGCTCCAGCCAGTCGTAGAACTTCGCACCCTTTGCCGTGGCGGCTTCGGCGGCCGCCTTCGGCAGAATGGCGAAAACTTCGTTGGCTTGTGTTGGCCATGCCAGGCGGGCGCTGTTCAATGAGCCGAAACCGGCGCGCAACCGGTTGGCCATGGCATTGGCGTGGCCGGCGAGACCGAGCCACAGATCGTCCTGCAGATAGGCCTCGAACTGCGCGGCGATGAAACGCGACTTGGAAAAAAGCTGGGCGGTGCGCTTGCGCAGGAAGGAAAAGTCCCGGGCGAGCGAAGGATCGAAGAAGACGATCGCTTCCGCGCACCAGCAGCCGTTTTTCGTGCCGCCGAAAGACAGGACGTCGACGCCGCGTTTCCAGGTCATTTCAGCCGGTGTGGTGCCGAGTGCGGCAAGCGCATTGGCAAACCGTGCGCCATCCATATGCAGCGGCAGGCCGTTCTGCTTGGCGATCTTGGATATCGCATCGATTTCGTCGAGCGTGTAGACGGTGCCGGCTTCGGTTGCCTGCGTCATGGTGATGGCTGCGGCGCGACCATGGTGCACGGCATCCTGCGGATAACGCGCAATACGCTCGATCAGGTTCTCCGGCAGCATCTTGCCGTTGGGTCCTTCTACCGCGACCATGCGCATGCCGGAAAAGAAATCCGGGGCGCCGCATTCATCCTCGATCACATGGGCTTCGGAGTGACAGAAGGTCAGGCCGCCGGCGCGGGCAATGCTGGCCAGCGAAAGCGAATTGGCCGCCGTGCCGGTCGCAACGAAAAACACCGCGACTTCGCGTTCGAAGATTTCGTTGAAGCGTTTTTCGATGGAGAGATCGAGTTCGCTGGTGCCATAAGCGGCGGCAAAACGCGTGGATTCCCGCGACAGCCGTTCATTGACGGCCGGATGGGCACCAGCCCAATTGTCTGAAGCAAAAAACATCTCTGAAGGCTTTCCGATAGCTGAGGTTCTGTTCGGGCTGTTCGAAGCGATAACAGGGAAAGTTCTAGGTCGGAACATTGAGCTTGGCAAATCCGGTAATGAAAGCAACGGGTCGGCCTGTTTTGCGACAAGAAAGTTTCGCCCAATAGGTCAGTATCGAAACTTCGCTGCAAATGGGGTTTTCACTAATTGGATTCGTACCCTTGCCAAATTCGCCCGTTTCTGCCAAAATTCTCGTGAATTGAGACAGCTTTGCTGTCCTAAATTTGACCAAGCCGGATGGAATGCGGATTTTGCGGGAAGCAGAAATTCGTGTCGAGCCGGATCTTCGCATGAAACCATGCAAGTAATTTTGCAGGAGGGACAAAAATGACGAACAAGCCGCAGGCGGATATCGCCGCCGCAACCCTGACCACAGACTGTCCCACCGCGGCTGCGGCCGCACCCGTTTCTGCGAAAGCGCGTTTCGCGGGCGGCTTGCCGGAAAGGCAGGGTCTTTACGATCCCGCCAATGAACATGACGCCTGCGGCGTCGGCTTCGTTGCCCATATGAAGGGCGTCAAGTCGCACCAGATCGTCAAGGATGGCCTGTTCATTCTCGAAAACCTCACGCATCGCGGCGCTGTCGGCGCCGATCCGCTGATGGGCGATGGCGCGGGCATTCTCGTGCAGATTCCGGACCGCTTCTTCCGCGAGGAAATGGCGGCACAGGGCGTGACATTGCCGAAGGCCGGAGAATATGCGGTCGGCCACATCTTCATGCCGCGCGATCCTTCCCGCATCGAGCATTACAAGAAGGTCATCGTCGACGTGATCGGCGAAGAGGGGCAGCAGTTCCTCGGCTTCCGCGACGTGCCGGTCGATAATTCCTCGCTGTCGAAGGCGCCGGATATCGCCGCGACCGAACCGCACCATGTTCAGGTCTTCATCGGCGCCGGCCGCGATGCCGCGACCAATCATGATTTCGAGCGCAAGCTGTTCCTGATCCGCAAGGTTCTCTCCAACCGCATCTATGATGAGGGCGGCGGCAAGGAAACGCAGGATTTCTACCCGGTTTCGCTGTCTTCCTCCACCATCGTCTACAAGGGCATGTTCCTCGCCTATCAGGTTGGCGCCTATTACAAGGATCTGGCGGACCCGCGTTTCGAATCCGCCGTTGCCCTCGTGCACCAGCGTTTCTCGACCAATACATTCCCGTCCTGGAAGTTGGCGCATCCCTACCGCATGGTTGCCCATAACGGTGAAATCAACACGCTGCGCGGCAACGTCAACTGGATGGCGGCGCGTCAGGCTTCGGTTTCGTCCGCGCTGTTCGGCGATGACATTTCCAAGCTCTGGCCGATCTCCTATGAAGGCCAGTCGGATACCGCCTGTTTCGACAACGCGCTCGAATTCCTCGTGCGCGGCGGTTATTCCATGGCCCATGCCGTCATGATGCTGATCCCCGAAGCCTGGTCGGGCAACCTGTCCATGTCGGCGGAACGCAAGGCGTTTTACGAATATCATGCCGCGCTGATGGAGCCGTGGGACGGCCCCGCCGCCGTTGCCTTTACCGATGGCAAGCAGATCGGCGCGACGCTTGACCGTAACGGCCTGCGTCCGGCGCGTTATCTCGTCACCGATGACGACCGCGTCATCATGGCGTCGGAAGCCGGCACGTTGCCGGTGCCGGAGGAGCGCATCATCAAGAAGTGGCGCTTGCAGCCGGGCAAGATGCTGCTGATCGACATGGAAAAGGGCGCGATCATTTCCGACGAGGATGTGAAGCACGAGCTTGCCGCCAAGCACCCTTACCGCACCTGGCTCGACCGCACCCAGCTCATTCTTGAGGATCTGAAGCCCGTGGAGCCGCGCGCACTGCGCCGCGACGTGTCGCTGCTCGACCGTCAGCAGGCCTTCGGTTACACCAGCGAAGACACCAAGCTCCTGATGTCGCCGATGGCGACGACGGGTCAGGAAGCCATCGGCTCGATGGGCACCGATACGCCGATTTCGGCCATGTCGGACAAGTCGAAGCTGCTTTACACCTATTTCAAGCAGAACTTTGCGCAGGTCACCAACCCTCCGATCGATCCGATCCGCGAAGAGCTCGTCATGAGCCTCGTCTCGTTTATCGGTCCGCGCCCGAACCTTCTCGATCACGAAGGTGCTGCCCGCGCCAAGCGTCTGGAAGTGCGCCAGCCGATCCTGACCAATGGCGATCTGGAAAAGATCCGCTCCATTGGCCACACGGAAGACCGCTTCGATACCAAGACGCTCGACTTCACCTATGATGTGGAGCGTGGTGCCGAAGGCATGCCGGAAATGCTCGACCGTCTGTGCGAGCGGGCGGAATCGGCCGTGCGTGGCGGTTATAACATCATCGTTCTTTCCGACCGACAGCTTGGCCCTGATCGTATCGCGATCCCCGCCCTTCTGGCGACGGCCGCGGTACACCATCACCTGATCCGCAAGGGTCTGCGCACCTCTGTCGGTCTCGTCGTGGAAACCGGTGAGCCGCGCGAAATCCACCATTTCTGTCTGCTGGCCGGTTATGGTGCGGAGGCGATCAACCCCTATCTCGCCTTCGACACGCTGCTCGACATGCACAAGCACGGCGCCTTCCCGAAGGAAGTCTCCGACGACGAAGTGGTTTATCGCTACATCAAGGCGGTGGGTAAGGGCATCCTCAAGGTCATGTCCAAGATGGGCATTTCCACCTACCAGTCCTATTGCGGCGCGCAGATCTTCGACGCCATCGGCCTTTCCTCGGAATTCGTCGAGAAGTATTTCTTCGGCACCGCCACCTCCATCGAAGGTGTTGGCCTGACGGAGATCGCCGAAGAAACCGTAACGCGCCACACGGCTGCTTTTGGCAAGGACCCGATCCTTGCCAACACGCTCGATATCGGCGGCGAATACGCCTATCGCATGCGCGGCGAAAGCCACGCCTGGACGCCGGATGCCGTCGCCTCGCTGCAGCACGCCGTGCGTGGCAACAGCCAGGACCGCTACCGCGAATTCGCCGGCATGGTGAATGAGACGGCGCTGCGCATGAACACCATACGCGGCCTGTTCAAGGTCAAGTCGGCGGAAGCGCTCGGCCGCAAGCCGGTCTCCATCGACGAGGTCGAGCCGGCGGCTGATATCGTCAAGCGCTTCTCGACGGGGGCCATGTCCTTCGGCTCGATCAGCCGCGAGGCGCATACCACGCTCGCGATCGCCATGAACCGTATCGGCGGCAAGTCCAACACGGGTGAGGGCGGCGAAGAATCCGACCGTTACATGCCGCTGTTGAACGGCCAGCCGAACCCGGAGCGCTCCGCCATCAAGCAGATCGCTTCCGGCCGCTTCGGTGTGACGACGGAATATCTCGTCAATGCCGACATGCTGCAGATCAAGGTGGCGCAGGGCGCAAAGCCGGGCGAAGGCGGCCAGCTGCCCGGCCACAAGGTGGATGCGACGGTTGCCAAGACCCGTCACTCGACCCCGGGTGTCGGTCTCATCTCGCCGCCGCCGCATCACGATATCTATTCCATCGAAGATCTGGCGCAGCTGATCTACGACCTGAAGAACGTCAACCCGGAAGCCGATGTTTCGGTGAAGCTGGTGTCGGAAGTGGGCGTCGGCACGGTTGCGGCCGGTGTCGCCAAGGCGCGTGCCGACCATATCACCGTTGCCGGTTTCGATGGCGGTACGGGTGCTTCGCCGCTTACCTCGCTGAAGCATGCGGGTAGCCCCTGGGAAATCGGCCTTGCCGAAACCCAGCAGACACTGGTGCTGAACGGCCTTCGTTCGCGCGTCGCCCTGCAGGTGGATGGCGGTCTGAAGACCGGCCGCGACGTCATCATCGGCGCGCTCTTGGGCGCGGATGAATTCGGCTTTGCCACCGCGCCGCTGATTGCGGCCGGCTGCATCATGATGCGCAAGTGCCACCTCAATACCTGCCCGGTGGGTGTTGCCACGCAGGACCCGGTTCTGCGCAAGCGCTTCAAGGGCACGCCGGAACACGTCATCAACTATTTCTTCTTCGTCGCCGAAGAAGTGCGCGAAATCCTCGCCTCGCTTGGTGTTACCCGGCTGGACGAGATCATCGGCGCTTCCGAACTGCTCGAGAAGGATGAGATGCTGGCGCATTGGAAGGCCAAGGGGCTGGATTTCAGCCGCATCTTCCACAAGGTCGAGGCCCCCAAGGAAGCAACCTTCTGGACTGAGCGCCAGAAGCATCCGATCGACGACATTCTCGACCGCAAGCTGATCGAGAAGTCCTTGCCGTCGCTCGAAAACCGCGAGCCCGTGGTCTTCGAAGTGCCGATCAAGAACGTCGATCGTTCCGCAGGCGCCATGCTTTCGGGTGCGCTTGCCAAACGTTGGGGTCACAAGGGCCTTAAGGACGATACGATCCACGTTACCCTCAAGGGCACGGCCGGCCAGTCCTTCGGCGCTTTCCTCGCACGCGGCATCACCTTCGATCTGGTGGGTGACGGCAACGACTATGTCGGCAAGGGTCTTTCGGGTGGCCGCATCATCGTGCGCCCGCCGGAAAACACCCGCATTGTCGCGGAAAACTCGATCATTGTCGGCAATACCGTGCTTTACGGCGCGATCACCGGCGAGTGCTATTTCCGCGGTGTGGCTGGCGAGCGTTTCGCGGTGCGTAACTCCGGAGCGGTTGCGGTTGTCGAAGGTGTCGGCGACCACGGTTGCGAATATATGACCGGCGGCATCGTCGTCGTTCTCGGCGAAACGGGCCGCAACTTCGCAGCCGGCATGTCCGGTGGCGTGGCTTATGTTCTCGACGAGAAGGGCGATTTCGCCACCCGCTGCAACATGGCCATGGTCGAGCTGGAGCCGGTTCCGGAAGAGGACGACATGCTGGAAAAGCTGCACCATCACGGCGGCGACCTCATGCACAAGGGACGCGTGGACGTTTCCGAAGACATGACGCGCCACGACGAGGAGCGCCTTTACCAGCTTATCTCGAACCACTTCCATTACACGAACTCGTCGCGTGCCAAGGATATACTCGACCGCTGGAGCGAGTTCCGTCCGAAGTTCCGCAAGGTCATGCCGGTCGAATACCGCCGTGCGCTTGAGGAAATGGAGCGCATGCGCATGGGCGTGGCGGCGGAATAATCCGCCGCATGAGGACACTACACCAACTGGTCTCGCTGATGATCGCGGCCGCCGTTCCCACGGCGATCTATTGGACGAGCGGCGAGACCGGATTTGAGTTCATCGTATTGGGGGCGGCTTTGGGTTTCGCTTACTGGTACTGGGGCCCGACAGGCGCTCCGCTTTGATGTGAGGACATAAACGTGGGCAAGGTTACAGGTTTTCTGGAGATCGACCGGCAGGTGGGCAAGTATCAGCCCGCATCGGATCGTATCCGCCATTTCCGCGAATTCACCATTCCGATGTCGGATGCCGAGGTGCAGAAGCAGGCGGCGCGCTGCATGGATTGCGGCATTCCCTATTGTCACGGCCCGACGGGCTGTCCCGTGCATAACCAGATCCCCGACTGGAACGATCTGGTCTATAACAACAATTGGGAAGAGGCGATCCGCAACCTCCATTCCACCAATAACTTCCCGGAATTTACCGGCCGCGTCTGTCCGGCACCTTGCGAGGAGGCGTGCACGCTGAACCTCGAAGATGCGCCGGTTGCCATCAAGACGGTCGAGCAGGCTATCGCCGACAAGGCCTACGAGCTGGGCTTCATCGTGCCGAAGCCGGCGACGATCCATACCGGCAAGAAGGTCGCCATCATCGGCTCCGGCCCTTCGGGCATGGCGGCGGCACAGCAGCTTGGCCGCGCCGGCCATGAGGTGCACGTCTATGAGCGTGAATCCAAGCCCGGCGGCCTGCTCCGTTACGGCATTCCCGACTTCAAGATGGAGAAGAACTTCATCGACCGCCGCGTCGAGCAGATCAAGGGCGAAGGCGTCACCTTCCATTGCGGCGTCAATGTCGGCGTCGATGTGACGGTGGAGGCGCTTCTGGCCGACCACGATGCCGTGCTTTATTGCGGCGGTTCGGAAACCCCGCGCCCGGCCGGTATCGGCGGCGCCGATCTGCATGGCGTTTACGATGCCATGCCCTATCTCGTGCAGCAGAACCGCCGCGTCGGTCGCGAAAACATCGACAGCGTCGGCTGGCCTGCCGATCCGATTCTGGCCGGCGGCAAGCATGTCGTCGTTGTCGGTGGCGGTGACACCGCTTCGGACTGCGTTGGCACGGCCTTCCGTCAGGGTGCTGTGAAGGTCACCCAGCTCGACATCCGCCCGATGCCGCCGGAAAAGGAAGACAAGCTTGCGGTCTGGCCCTTCTGGGCAACCAAGATGCGTACCTCGTCTTCGCAGGCCGAAGGCGCCATCCGCGAGTTCCAGGTGGCGACGCTTGAATTCGTCGGTGAAGACGGCGTGTTGACGGGCGTGAAGTGCTGCCAGGTGGATGACCGCCGCAAGCCGATTGCCGGCACGGAATTTATCATCAAGGCCGATCTCGCCTTCATCGCCATCGGCTTTTCCGGCCCCTTCACCGATAGCGTGCTGAAGGAAATGGACGGCAAGCTGACGCTCAACACCGACCGTCGCGGCTCCACCAATGTGATCGCCAACGAAACGGACTACAAGACCTCGGTTGACAAGCTGTGGGCGGCGGGTGACGTGCGCCGCGGTCAGTCGCTGGTGGTCTGGGCGATCCGCGAGGGCCGTCAGGCAGCACGTGCGATCGACGAGGCACTGATGGGCGCGACCGTTCTGCCGCTCTGAGCAGGCGAAGATAATCCGAACCGGAAGGGCCTGTTGCAGACGCAACAGGCCTTTTCTTTTGGCCGCGAAAATGAGGGTTTCTTCCTCAGCAATAGGGAAGGGTGATGCGAAAGCAGGCACCACCGGTGGAAGCATCGCTGATGGTAATCTCTCCGCCATGATAACGGACGATTTCCTGCACGAGGTTGAGCCCGAGCCCGGTGCCGCGATCTTTCGGCCGCAGGCGGTGGAAGGCATCGAAAACCAGCTCCCGTTCCTCCTCGGGAATGCCGTTGCCCTCATCGGCTATCTCGATCACCCGGTTTGCCGCAACCCTTATCGTGATCGTTCCGCGATTGCCGCCATGTTCGATGGCATTCTGCACGATGTTCATCAGGGCGCGCTGCAACGAAGCGTCGTCGGCAAGCGCGAGGATCGGCTCTTCCTCCGGTTCGAAGGACAGCGCATATCCCTGCGATATGGCGAGCGGGGCCATATCGGCGACGACCGATCTGCACAGGGTGACAAGATCAAGGGGGACCAGAGGGGCCTTCTGCCCGCCAAGGCGCTGCAAATCGAGCAATTGTTCGGCCAGCACGGCGATACGGCTGGCATCCGCCAATATTCTGCTGCGGGCAGGGCCGTCCAGCAGCGTTTCAACGCGGGTCTGGAGAATGGCGACGGGGGTTCGCAGTTCATGGGCGGCATCGAGAATGAAACGCTTGTGCCGTTCGTAGCCGTCGTCCAGCCGTTTCAGCGCGCCGTTGACGGCATGCACGAGCGGCTGCACCTCCCGTGGAATATCGCCATCCGGCAATCGGTATCCGCGCCTGTCGATATCGATTGTTTCCGCCGTGCGGGCGATGGTGGAAAGGGCGCGAAATTCCCTGCGGATGATCCAGGGGATGGTTACGATCGTCACGACCGACATGAGAATGAGGACCGGCATGATCAATATGTTCGAGAACAACAGAACGGGAAAGGTCATGCTGAACGGGCCACCTTTGCCGATCATGACGAATTCTCCCGCCGGCCCCGAAGCGCGGCGAACGACGGCGATGCGCACCACGGCGAGATAGGAATAGGACAGCGCCGCGTCGCGCACGTCGGAGACCTTGATGTCGCTCAGCTGCTGATCCATGTTGCTGAACGCCTCGGGCACTTGCCCGCCCTGCACGATCTCACCTTTCTCGCTGACCGCGACGAACCAGAAATCGGAGGTATTGCTGCGCAGGTTGATGAATTCGGGCGTTTCTTTGAGAACCAGCCGACCATCCTCATTCCGTATGATCGCGTTGGCGGTTATCTGGGCTGCCTCCGGGCTGAGCAGCGCGCTGCCTGCGCCGCCGCTCGACATATAGGTGACAATGGCGGCGGTGACGAAGAAAAGGCTGCCGATCTGGAACAGCAGCAGTTGAATGGTCAGCCGGCGCTTGAGCGATTTTCTTTTGGCCGATTTCACGAGGTTGCCCTCAGCAGGTAACCGACACCGCGAATGCCGTGAACCTCGACACCCGCGTCTGCGGCCGCCAACTTGCGGCGTAAGCGGGAAATATGGGAATCGAGCGCATTGGACTGGATTTCATCGTCGAAATTATAGACGGCCTCCTCGAGCAGGGAGCGCAGCACCGTTCTGCCCTGTCGCCGCAACAGGGCTTCGAGGATCAGCAATTCGCGTCTGGTCAGCGGAAGAAATTCGCCCTTGATGCGCACTTCGCGGGTCTCGAAGCAGAATTCAAGCCTGCCCAGTTTTGCCGTCATCGTCACAGCGCCGGCCGGACGGCGCATCAGGGCGCGGATGCGCGCAAGCAGTTCCTCTACGGCAAATGGCTTGGCCATATAGTCATCCGCACCAAGGTTCAGACCCTTCACCCGATCCACAAGCGCCCCCTGCGCCGTCAGCACAATGACGGGCGGAGTGACGGGCAGGAGCCGCAAATCTTCGATAAGCTGGATGCCGTCACCATCGGGCAATTGCCGGTCAAGCACGACAAGGTCGTGGACGCCGTCCATGATGGCGTGACGGGCGAGATCGAGCGTGCCGACCGTATCCACGATAATATCGAACCGGTGGAGCGCGGCGGACAGGGCTGCTGCCATTTCGCGTTCGTCTTCAACAAGCAGCAGGCGCATGAATTCGTCTCGGCATCGTCCGGCACGCCTTCCGGGGGGGAACGGCGCGCATGAAGTCAAAAGCGACGGTTCCGTTGACGCTCAGGGCAAGCGACGCGTCGCCGTCGAAAAAATATAGCCCTGCAAAAGGAGGGATCGGAGAAGGCTGGTGGCCAATCTCCGCATTCCTGCAAAGCTGCAATTATCCTGTCATTGGGGGATTGCCTGAACATTACGCCGGCTGACGAGGCGTCAGATCGCTGGCAGGCGTCTATTGTTTTACCTGTGTGGTATCGGGCATCACCCGATAGTCATCGATGCGGCCTGCTGGTGCATCGGCCATCTCGCCCCGCTTGGTCAGCCTTTCGCGTGGCGATTCCACCACGGATACGCGTGTCGGTCCGGAAGCAACGGGGGCGTCGCCAAGCAGTTTGTCGCCGCCATCGAGATTGGGATCGGTCAGGCTGATCGGCTGGGTGCGCACCTGGCCCGCATCGATGCCGAGTGCCGGCAGGGAGGTGAGCGCTGGCAGATTGCTGCCATCCAGTTTCACGAGGTCCGGTCCTGCACTGTCGAGGTGCCTGCGCACGAATTTTTCGACGTAAAAGGCGAGCTTGCGTTTACCGGCCTGGGTCATGCCGATGCCATCGGCCTCGCGCAGGCGGGCCTGCTGGCCGTTCATGTCGTAACCGGTGATGACGAATTTCCCCGCCTCATCGACAAAGCCATCCCAGACATCCACGAATTCACCGCCATATTTTTCGACATGGCTGCGATAAAGCCGGTTGAAACCGACGAGATCGGCCGAAAGCGATGGCGACTGAAAGGCGGGCAGGCCAACCCACAGCAGCGGCACCTTCTGGCGTCCGGCAAGGGTGAGAAGCTCGTCGATCCGCCGTTCATATTCCTTGAACCAGACCTCCGTGCCGAATTTTTCCCTGATATCGCCGATCTGCATCTGCTGGCGGTCATTCGATCCCATCATGATGACGATGGTGGCCGGATTGGTCTCGCTGATGAATTGCGGCAGGGTGGTGAACCAGTCGTAATAATCGGTACGGACGAGACCGGAAGAACCATTGGCACGCACATCGACGGCGATTGCCGGTGAGCTGGCGAAGGCATTGACCAGTTCTTCCCCCATGCCGCCGGCGAGAAAATCGCCGATGACCAGAACGCGCCGTGCATTTTCAAGTTTGGCTGCCGGCTCCGGTTTTGCGGTTCGCATCTGCACCACCGAGGGCGCTTTTCTGGCGGGTTGCGGGCGGGTGACCGATCTTTCACGCGGGGCAGAGGGAAAATCCCGGCGGTTGCGGGGTTGGTATTCGCGCCCGGATCCGCCATCGCGGCCCACGGGTCTGCCAAACAGCATTTCAAACAGGGTGCGCCGTTGCTCCTGTGCGAAGCTTTCGGAAGGAACGAGCGGTACGGCAAGCACAGCGGAAAGAAGGACGGCGCAGAAACGCCAGCCGGTTCTTCCGTTTTTTTCCGCAGGTTTCCTACTCATGACATCAACCTTTCCGGATGCATCGGCGGCGTTCACGCCGCCGCCGAATTCACCGGCACATTATCAATTGCGCAAGGCTCTCAGCAACCGCTGCGACGGCTGGCCGTCGGTTTCCATACCCATGCGCGACTGGATGGCGCTGATGGCGGCTTTCGACCCGGAGCCGAAGTTCCCGTCGACCTCGCCATCATAATAGCCGAGTTCCTTCATGCGGGTCTGCAGCTCGAATTTTTCACGAATGTCCAGCGTCCCATCGGGGCGCGGCCACTTCTGCTGCATGCCGCCATAACCGGCGATCTCATCCGCAAGCAGGCCGACGGCCAGCGCATAGCTGTCGGATGCGTTGTATTTCTTGATGGTGAAGAAGTTCTTCATCATCAGGAAACCTGGGCCGTTTGCCCCACCCTGCAATTTCAGCATGGCGCGATCGGAGCCGCGGGTGAAGTTCTTGCCGTTGGGGCGGGCGAAGCCGAGCTTCGTCCATTCCGCAATGGTTTTCGTCTGCCCTTCATAACGGGCGCCGCCACGCGGAACGGCGGTTTCATAACCCCAGGTCCGGCCGGGCTCCCAGCCGTTCTTGGAAAGAAGATTGGCGGCGGTTGCCAGCGCGTCCGGAACGGAGTGCCAGATGTCACGCTTGCCATTGCCATCCGCATCCACCGCATAAAGCAGGTAGCTGGTGGGAATGAACTGGGTATGACCCATCGCGCCCGCCCAGGAGCCTGTCAGCTGTTTCGGCGTGACATCGCCCGCCTGAAGAATCTTGAGCGCGGCGATCAATTGCGTGCGCGCGAATTTGGCGCGTTTGGGATCGGAATAGGCGAGCGTTGCCAGCGCCTGCGGGATGTTGTGCAGACGTTCCGGCTTTTCGAGAACCGCGCCGTAGTTCGATTCCATCGACCAGATGGCGAGAATGATATGTTTGTCGACGTTGAAGTTGCGCTCGATCCAGTTGAGGGTCGTCGCGTGCTTCATCTTCATCTCGCGGCCGATCCGCACCGTATACGGATTGACGCGGGAATCGAGATAATCCCAGATCTGCGTGGTGAATTCCGGCTGGAAGGTGGCCTTGCGCAGCGCGTCCGGATCCGGCTCGCTGACACCGGCAAAGGCCTTCTGATAGGTCGCCTTGCTAATGCCTTCTTTCGCGGCTGTTGCATAGAACTGGTTGATCCACTGACGGAATCCCTGATCGGCGCGGGCCGAAACGGGCGCCAGCGAGATTGCCAGGCCTGCAACAACCATGCAGCCGAATTTGCGGACATCTGAAAGGATCATCTTTGTCATCGTCTGTCTTTCGTTCTCTCGAATGTCATTTCGATTGCGAAAACGCATCGGGCGTCATCATGGATAACAAAAGAACGTCAACAAATTCTTTACCATTAATAGATGGTAGCGTCACCCTTTACAAAACGTTGTTATTTTTGAAATAACAACAGCGTGCGGGGATTGTGATCAAGTTTTATCTCTCAGGAGGGATATGTGGTAGAACAGAAGAAAATTCGGAAGGCCGTATTTCCGGTCGCAGGTCTCGGCACGCGTTTCCTGCCCGCAACCAAGGCGGTTCCGAAAGAGATGCTCACCGTCGTCGACAAGCCGGTCATTCAATACGTCGTCGATGAGGCGGCGGAAGCGGGCATTGAGCATTTTGTATTTGTCACCGGCCGCGGCAAGGCGGTGATCGAAGATTATTTTGATATTCAATTTGAACTCGAACAGATGCTGCGCGAGCGCAACAAGAATGCCGAGCTGACATTGCTGGCCGGCCTTCTGCCCAAGGCGGGCACGGCAAGCTTCACGCGCCAGCAGGTGCCGCTTGGTCTTGGCCATGCGGTCTGGTGCGCCCGTGATATCGTCGGCGACGAGCCTTTCGCCGTGCTCTTGCCCGACATGATCATGCATTCGCAGAAAAGCTGCCTCAAGGGCATGGTCGAACTTTACGATCAGACCCAGGGCAATGTCATCGCGGTGCAGGAATGCGCTCCCGACCAGACGCATAAATACGGCATCGTCGGCGTGGGCGACGCCGTGGGCGAAGGTTTCAAGATCACTGAAATGGTCGAGAAGCCTGCCAAGGGTACGGCGCCGTCGAATTTCTACATCAACGGCCGTTATATTCTTCAGCCCGAGATTTTCGACATCCTCGAAAATCAGGAGCGTGGCGCCGGCAACGAAATCCAGCTGACGGACGGCATGCTGACGCTTGCCAAGTCGCAGGAGTTCTCCGGCTATCATTTCCGCGGCCAGACCTTCGACTGCGGCGCCAAGGACGGTTTCATCCTTGCCAACGTCGCCTTTGCGCTGGAGCGTGGCGATATTCGCCCTGCGATCGAAGAGCCGATCAAGGCCCTGATCGACGGGTTGAAGTAATCCACCAGCACAGAAACGGGATCCCGGCCTTAGCGCCGGGATTTCTTTTTGGCCGAAGCCTATCGGAAGCCTATCGTTTGAGGACAAGTCCTGCGCCGACGCGCAGTTCGCTGCTGTCATAAACCGGCGTCCACTGGTAGCTGACGTCCGCCGTCAGATCGAGATAGCGGTTGAGACCCCAGGTCAGGCCGGCGCCTGCGGTATATTCAACGGCATTTTCTATGTCGGAAGAGGGGAATGTGCGATGCACGATCTGTCCCGTCAGGCGGGCGACGAGGTTGCTGCGCAATTCGTGGGTCAGGCCTGCATCCAGCCGATAGGAAATCCAGCCGCCCTGCGGTCCGCCGGCAAAATCCTCTATCGTCGTGCGCAGGCCGAGATTGACATTCGTGCCGCGCTGGGGTGACCAGTTGAGTTCGCCATCCAGTGTCAATGCACCGATCGAGGCGAGACGTTCGTCATCATATTGCTTGCGCAGATAACCGATGGCGGCCTCGCCGCGGGTCTTCTCGCCAAGATCGACTTCCGCGCCGACCTTCGCGCCATAGGCATTGGAGGAACGGGCATAGCCGGAATTGTCGAGGCGCCTGTCATATTTGGTCGTCCCGGCATTCAGTTCCAGGAAGGGGATAAGCGCCGGCGACAACTCATAACCGATGCGTCCACGCAGGTTCGCGCCGTTCTGATCGCGGTCGCTGAGGCTGATCGGCCGGCCGTCGACGCCTTTCGCATCCGTATAGACCGTGCGCGACAGATCGAGCGCCGCCAGGCCGCGCAGCTTGCCGAAATCCCGCTCTATCGACGCGCCGGTGGTGAAGCGGTGTTCGCCGCCCTGCACGGCAGCGCCGGTCAGGGCATTGGGGTCCGTCGTGTCCTCGCGGCTGAATTCGTAACCGGCCTTGAGATTGGCCGTCGTTTCTTCACCGAGATCAAGGCGCAGATCGGCCTCTATTCTTGCCCGGGGTTCTTCGCCGTCCTTGTCGCTGCCGAAGTTCCTTTCCCAGGCGCCGTCGCCCGTCACCGTCAAAGCGTGACGGGACCAATCGCTGGTGAGGGTGCCGCGTATGCCCGTCGTCAGATAGTTGCGTCTCGAAGGACCGCCGGTATTCGTCTGCTTTTCCGTATTGATCGTCTGGCTGATCGAAGGGCGAAGCAGGAATGTGCCGAGCCGGATGCCGGGCGTTTGGCCGGGTTCGGTCGCTATCCGTGGATTTTCGCCACCATCCACCGTCGGTTCATAGGGGTTTTCGGCTTCGGCATAGGGTTGGCCCGCCTCGTCCTGCTGTTCGTAAATCGGATCGCCGGGATTGTTGGATGGGCGCCACAGTTGCGGTGCCGGCGCCGGCACAGCTGTGGCCGGAACGGCACCTGTGCTCAGCCCGCTCTCCGTTGTCGCCGTCGGTGAAGCTGTTCCATCTGCGGCAGAAGCGGCGCTTGGCAATGCCGGTGTGGCTGTCGTTACGGTCTGCGCAAAAGCGCTTCCCTGCGGGTAAAAAATCGTGCAGGCGAGTAGCAGGGTTGCTGCTTTCCGCGACGTCGGCAGACGTGTGGCGGTGCCCTTCACATTCATTCCTTTTCACCCGGCAAGTTGGGCCGATGCCGGATCGAAGGCCCACCAGGGCATCTCCTCAGACCCGATGCGTGACGGGCCGATGAAATGACATGAGGAAACCAGGGACCAGACAGGCGACGCAAGTTTTAACATCGCTTTAACAATAGGTTTTTTATGGTTAACAGTTGATAAAGATCGCCGGGATTTCAGCGTTATGGCGGGGGCGAGAAATCAGCGACACCCATCATCGGATCCGATAGGCCCGATTTCATTCATCCTGATGACTGGAGGAAAATGGCCATAAATGCAAAATATTTCTAATATGATAAGATTAAAACGTTTCAATTTGGCACGGAATCGCCCTATAGTTTACAGGGGCTGATCTTCTATTGCTCAGCAAGTGGTATTGAATTTTATTTTGTGTGACAGCGTCGTTTCATGAATCCCGTTTTGAACACCAAGCAGGTCGGTTTTTATTGTTGGGATATTACCAATGACCGTTTCTATCTAGACGAAGTATGTGCTGAACTTTTCGGGATTCCCCTGCGGCAGGCGATGCAGGGCATCAGCATTTTTCAGATGCTCGAAAAAGTGGATCTGGATCATCGAAACCGTGTGATCGAAACGGCATTGATTACCCTGAAGGCTGCGAGTTTTTATGATCAGGAATATGCCGTGCGCCGTAGCGACGGCTCGGTCTCATGGGTAAGGACGCTCGGGCGATATCTGGTCGATGAAGAGAACATCCCTTTCAAGCGACTTGGAACGATGGAGGAGATTTCTCCGCCGGACCGGCGTCATTGATGACATGCCGTTACACGGCAATCGTCGAAGAGTTTCGGGCGACATCGACGAAAACGCGGCGTCAGCCGGCCGAAGAGTGGACTTATTCCGGCTGAAAGAGTAACAGTCGGCCATGATTACGCGCGCCGTCAAACTGGTCGAAGACAATGCCATCGAATCCGCCGTGCGGACGATTTCGATGGAGCGGGCTGGCCTTGCCGCCCTTGAGGATGCTCTCAGAAACGGTCTTTCCGAACCCTTCTGCAAGGCGATCGAGACCATCGGCCAGTCGAATGGCCGCCTCATCATCACCGGGGTCGGTAAAAGCGGCCATATAGGCGCCAAGCTTGCCGCCACCTTTGCCTCCACCGGAACACCCGCCTTTTTTGTGCATGCGGCGGAGGCCAATCACGGCGATCTGGGCATGATCGGCGGCGATGATGTGGTGCTCGCCATTTCCAAGGGTGGCGAAAGCGCGGAACTGCGCAGCATCATCAACTATTCGCGCCGTTTCTCCATTCCGCTGATCGCGCTCACCTGTTCGGAAAATTCATCGCTGGCACAGGCTTCCGACATTGTGTTGCTGGTTCCCAATGAGCAGGAAGCCTGTCCGCTCGGCCTTGCGCCAACCACCTCTACGTTGATGCAGCTTGCGCTGGGCGATGCCCTTGCCGTTGCGCTGCTGGAGGCGCGCAATTTCACCGCTGGTGATTTCAAGGTGTTCCATCCCGGCGGCAAGCTGGGGGCGAGCCTGACACTGGTCAGCGATATCATGCATACCGGTGATCGTGTGCCGCTGGTCAACAAGGGAACGGCCATGCCGGAAGCGGTCGGCGTTCTCTCCCGCAAGCATTTCGGCTGCGTCGGCATTCTGGACGAGGATGGCCGCCTGTGCGGCATCGTCACCGAGGGGGATATGGCGCGCAACCTGTCGCGCAACCTTGCCGAGATGACGGTCGACGACATCATGACCCGCACGCCGAAGACCGTCAAAAAATCGGTGCTGGCGACCAGCGCGCTGGCGACGCTGGAGAAATTCCACATTGGCGCGCTGATCGTCATCGATGACGACAACCGGCCCATCGGGCTGGTGCATTTCCATGATCTCTTGAGAATTGGCGTGGCTTGAAGCTCCGCCGATCCTGAAAAGCTGATCCTGACTTATCGGTCTAGCGGCTCGATTGTCAGCGTTCGTCCCCGTGCGGAAGCGATTCTTACCCGAGTTCCGGCCGGCAGGTCTTCGCCGTTGACCGGCCACCAGGTATCGTCCAGCCTGATCCTTCCGCGTCCCTCGACGATTGGTTCCTGCAGGGTTGCGGTGCGGCCGACAAGGCTTGCTTCGCGCTGGTTCAGGAAGGGCTCGTCGCTTGCCGCACGGTTCCGGCCGAAATATTTCCGGCCGAGAAGGGCGAAGACCACGGAAAGTGCGGCAAACAGCACCAGCTGCAATTGCCAGGCCCAGAATGCCGCTTCCCAGAAAAACAGCGAAAACGCACCGATGACCAATGCGGCAAGGCCGATCCAGATGAGAAAGACGCCGGGCGCGATGAGTTCTGCAGCCAGAAGCACGAAGCCGACGATCCACCAGCTCCATGGTCCCAGCTCAGTGGCAAGTCGTTGCAGCATCATCACTTCTCCGATGAGGAACCGAAGGGATTACCCGGGATCGTGACGTTGATGCTCTGGCCGGAAGGCCGCGTCGGCGGCACGGAACGGGACGATGTGGAGGCGGCAGGCGCAGTCGGCGCATCGCCCCTGTCGCCGAAGACCTCTTTCGCAATCGTGCCGATACCACCGAGAGAACCGATCAGCGCCGAAGCCTCCATCGGCATCAGCACGATCTTGGAATTCTTCGCCGTGCCGATCTCCGCCAGAGCCTCGGTATATTTCTGGGCGATGAAATAGTTAATGGCGTGCACATTGCCGGCGGCGATGGCTTCCGAGACCATGCGGGTGGCGTTGGCCTCGGCCTCGGCCAGACGTTCGCGCGCCTCAGCATCGCGGAACGCCGCTTCGCGCTGACCTTCCGCCTCCAGAATGGCGGATTGTTTTGCGCCTTCCGCCCGCAGGATCTGGGCATTACGGGCGCCTTCGGCTTCCAGCACTTGTGCGCGTTTTTCGCGCTCGGCCTTCATCTGCCGCGCCATGGAATCGACGAGATCCTTCGGCGGTGCGATGTCCTTGATCTCGATACGGGTGACCTTGATGCCCCAGGGTCCCACCGCCTCGTCCACTACGCGCAGCAGGCGATCGTTGATGGCGTCGCGATTCGACAGTAATTCGTCGAGATCCATCGAGCCCATCACCGAACGGATATTGGTCATGGTGAGGTTTTCGATCGCCATTTCCAGATTGGCGATCTGATAAGCCGCCTGTGCGGCGTTCAGCACCTGATAGAAGGTGACCGCGTCGGCGGAGACGCTGGCATTGTCGCGGGTGATGACTTCCTGTGTCGGGATGTGGAGCACCTGCTCCATCACGTTCATCTTCGAGCCGATGGTTTCGAAGAACGGCACGATGAGGTTCAGGCCGGGTTCGAGTGTGCGGGTGTAGCGCCCGAACCGTTCAACCGTGTAACGATGCCCCTGCGGCACGGTCTTGATGCCGGCAAACAGCACCAGAATAACCAAAACAACCGCCGCTATGACGACGATGTCGAAACCGCCCAATGCAATCATCACTTTTCCTCCGGATCAGAACCATCGGGGTTTTACCCCGGTATCGTTATGGCAAGATTACACCCATCCTTGCAACTCCCGCCGCACAACCTTTTCGAGAACATTCATGCCCTCGGCACTGTCGTTCAGGCAGGGAATATGGGTAAATTTCTCTCCGCCATTATGCAGGAAAATCTCGCCCGCTTCACCGGCAATTTCCTCCAGTGTCTCAAGACAATCCGACACGAAGCCGGGATTCATGACGGCGATGCGTTTGATGCCTTCCGACGCCAGCTTTTCCACCGTCTTGTCGGTATAGGGCTGCAGCCATTCTTCCGGGCCGAAACGCGACTGGAAGGTGATCATGAAATTTTTATCTGTCCGCCCCAGCGCCTCGCGCAGCAGCCGGGCGGTTTTCTGGCAGTGACAATAATAGGGATCGCCCTTTTTGAAATAGGATTGCGGAATGCCGTGGAAAGAGGTGATCAGCATTTCCGGTTCCCAGTCCAGCGTCGCCAGATGGTTTTTGACGGAGGTGGCGAGCGCCTCAATATAGGCCGGATCGTCGTGATAGGGCGGTACGGTGCGGATGGCGGGCTGCCAGCGCAACTTCATCAGATGTTCGAAAGCCTTGTCGTTCACGGTTGCCGTGGTCGATGCGGCATATTGCGGATAAAGCGGGAAAAGCAGGATTTTTTCGCAGCCCTGTTCCTTCAGAGCGTCGATCTTCGAGGCGATGGAGGGCTGGCCGTAACGCATGCCCCAGTCGACAACGACATTCGGCAGATCCTTCAGCGTTTCCGCCAGCAACTCGCCCTGGCTGCGCGTATAGGTGCGCAGATAGCTTTCGTTGCGCTCGTGGTTCCAGATTTCCTCATAGGCCTTGCCGACTTTCTGTGGGCGCTTGTTGAGGACAATGCCGTAAAGGATCGGATACCAGTAGAGACGCGACCATTCGATCACCCGCTTGTCGCTCAGGAATTCCGCCAGATAACGGCGCATCGGCCAATAGTCCGTACCGTCAGGCGTGCCGAGGTTGACGAGCAGGACGCCGACCTTGCCAAATGCCGTGCGGGGATGGTTTGCGGGGAGTGCGGATAGTTCTGTCGCCATGAATGACACCCTGAAACTCGGACTGGTTGCGTGAGGAGCGGTTCCGTTTCGGACAAGGGCGGAAACGCTCCATCTTCTGTTTATGCGCGCCGAACGCAAACCGCGACGGGGTTGGGCCGGCAACGCCCGAGCTATACGCTCGTGCCGTCAATTTGTTCACGTGTTCTAGACGAAATTTTTCAGGATTAAACCATCCGCGCAGGCTATTTCCGGGGCGGGGGGAGCCGCAGGATATCCCTTGCCAAAATCAGATCTGTAACGGTTTGTTTTTAAAAGGAAAATAAGAAGCCGGCCCCGATGTCCGGGGGCCGGCTTCGTGTCTGCGGCAAATTGCCCTGTCTGTTCCCGTGCGGTTTATTGAGCCGGCAGTTCCAGTTCCTCGCCGATCTCGATGTGGTTCGGATGCTTCAGCGTATTTGCCTTGGCAATTCTGCTCCAGAGAGCGCCATCGCCATATTTTTCCGCAGCGATCTTCCAGAGCGAGTCGCCCTTTTCAACGACATATTTGCTGGCGGCTGCAGCAGGCGTCGTCGTGGCCGGAGCCACAGCGGCCGGCGCTGTGGCAGCCGGTGCGGTAGCGGCAGGCGCTGCCGGCGCGGGTGCCGCAGGCTTTGCCGGAGCGACGTAACCGGCAGGTGTCACTTCGCTGATGCGGCCATCCGTGTAGGGCTTATAGGGGCTGTTGGCGGTGATATAGGCCGCAACGGCTTCCTCGAGGTTGGGGCCGAAGTCATAGGCATTGATGGCCTTGGTCGCAAAGACCTTGAAGCCGTCACCGCCGGTGCGCACGTAATTATTGGCCGCGACGATATAGGTCTTGGCGGGATCGAGAGGGACGAAGGCGTCGCCTTCCTTGACCTCGACCGAAACGACACGGCTGCCGGCCGGCTTGGAACGGTCGAAGGAATATTTCAGGCCGGAGACCTGCATGAAACGACCGGCGCCGTCATCGATCTGGCTGACGCCGTTTTCGAGAGCGGCGCGAATATCCTCGCCCTTCAGCTGGAAGGTCGCGACGGTGTTCTGGAACGGCAGAACCGTCAGCACTTCGCCCATGGAGACATCGCCGCCATCGATGGAGGAGCGCAGGCCTCCGCTATTGGCGAAAGCGATGGTCACACCCTGATCCTTGACACGCGCCAGCGTCGCATCGGCCACCAGATTGCCCATGGAGCATTCCTTCACGCGGCAAACCTTGCGGTCTCCCTCAATCGGGCCTTCCGAGGTGCCGACGACCTTCGATTTCAGCGCTTCGATCGGCGCCTTCAGCTCATCGATGCGCTTCAGCGTGGCTTCATCAGGCTTGAATGAGGAGTCGATCAGGATGGGATCGCCCTTGCTTTCCTTGACCACGCCACTGTCGTCGAAGACCACTTTGAGGTCGCCCAGATATTTGCTGTATTGCCCGGCCTGAACGACCGGAACCTTGTAGCCGCCGGGATTGTCGACGAGGGTCGGATAGGGGCCTTCGGCCTTCTGGTCGGTGTTGGAAAGCAGCGTGTGCGTGTGGCCGCCGACCACGACGTCGACGTCAGGGATTTTGGCGATGAATTCGAGATCGCGCGGATAGCCGACATGGGTGAGCGCGATGATCTTGTCGACGCCATCCTGCTTCAGCTTCTGCACCTGCTCGCTGATTTTCGCGACATCTTCGGCGATGGTGATATTGGGACCGGGCGTTGCCAGTTCCGCCGTGTCGTTGGCGACTGCACCGACGATACCGATTTTCTGTCCGCCGACTTCGAGCACGATGGACGGCTTGACGCGATCGCCGATTTTCGAGGCGGCGGTGGCCACCACATTGGCGGTCACGACGGGGAACTGCACCTTGTCGAGGAAGCCGGCGAGACCGTCTTCGCTGTCGTCAAACTCGTGATTGCCGACGGTCATGGCGTCGAACTTCATGGCGTTCAGCACTTCCGCTTCCACCGTGCCCTTGTAGGTGGTGTAGAACAGCGATCCCTGGAAATTGTCGCCGGCATTGAGCAGGAGGACATTCTTGCCTTGAGCCTTCAGGGCGTCACGGGTCTGATTGATTGCGGTCAGAAGACGGGCGGCGCCGCCGAAGCATTCGTTCTTGCCTTCTTCTTCCGCCGAGCAGGTCGAGTCGAACTTGTTGATCGATTCGATACGGGAGTGAAAATCGTTGATGTGAAGAATGTTGAGCTCGTAATCGGCCAGAGCCGCTCCGGCCGAAAGCGTTATCGCCGAAACGCTCAGCATGCCCAGTCCCAAAATTTTCTTCATGGTCCCTCTCTCCTGTTCAAAGCGGAAGCCCGGGCCGGTCGATCATCCTCCGGCCGTGCTCATTTTCTAGTCTGAAAACATGTCAGTCTTTCAAAGCGCGATGTTTCCATTTAGCGGCAATCGCCGCAAGCGAAATTATGACAGTCGCGCAATAAACAAAAACGCACGCCTGAGGCGTGCGTTTCAGAAGATCATCTCCTTGAAAAGCTGATGTTATCAGCCTTGGCGCGTCAGCGAGAACTGGCTGTTCGTGTCCGTCGTGCAGTTCAATTGTGACGGGGAGACGAGGGCGCAGTTGACGCGCGACTGCGTGTTGCGCACCAGCGAGGTCATGTTGATTTCGTAAAGCGTCGGCGAAATCGTGACATAGGTGCCGGAGGCCAAAAGCGTGTTGGTATCGGTCGAACGGGTGGAGAAGGCGCCGTTCTGGAACGTCGATACGATGCCGTTGCGGTCGATCCAGCGACCGTCGACGGCCGGGCCGCGGGCAAGCGAAGGCGCCATCGAGGTCTGCTGGGAGGGACCCGGCGCGACGCATGAAGACACCGCGATGGCGGCTGAAAGCAAAGCAGCGCTTGTCTTGAAGTTCATGAGCCTGTTCTCCTGCGATTCGATGAAACCTTCTGTGCTTCGACCATGCCGTGAAGCGTTCTTTATTTCAAGGCAACGTTGTTTGCTCTCCCCGGTTCCTGACGTCGTTCAGGAAAGCCCCGGCGTGACAAATATGAGACTCCGTCCCATCAGCGCACGAGGATATTGCGGAACTGCCACGGGTCGGATGCATCGATATTGTCGGGAAACAGGCCGGGGCGGCCATCGGTCGGCTTCCAGTCGGTATAATGTCCCTCGACGGGTCCGAGATAGGGACGCTGTACCTCGAGGCAACGGCGGTAATCCATTTCATCCGCCTCGACGATGCCGGCCTGTGGATTTTCAGTCGCCCAGACCATGCCGGCCAGCACCGCGGAACTGACCTGCAGTCCGGTCGCATTCTGATTGGGGGCGAGCGAACGTGCTTCCTGCAGGCTCAACCGCGAGCCATACCAATAGGCATTCCTGTCATGGCCATAAAGAAGAACGCCCAGCTCATCGGCGCCGTCGACAAGCTCGTCTTCGCCGAGCACATGCTGGATCGGCTGCGGGGTGCCGCCATTGCCGAAAAGTTCATGCAGGGAAAGAATGGCGTCGTTGCAGGGATGGTAGGCATAATGACAGGTCGGCCGATAGGTCACGTCGCCATCATCGTTGCGGACCGTGAAATAATCGGAAATCGAGATCGCTTCGTTATGCGTGACGAGAAATCCATATTGCGGCCCGAGGCCCGGGCACCATGTCCGCACCCGCGTATTGGCGCCGGGTTGATCGAGATAGATCGCCGCCTTGCTTCCCTTTTTCTGCTTTTTCGCGTTTTTGGGCATCCAGTTTTCATGCGTTCCCCAGCCGAGTTCGGCCGGCTGAAAACCTTCCGCGATGAAACCTTCGACGGACCATGTGTTCCAGAAAGCGCCGAAGGGCTTGGGTTCCTTCGCCCGCTGTGTATCGCGTTCGGCCACATGAACGCCCTTGACGCCAAGCTGCTTCATCAGCTTTGCCCAGCCTTCCCGGTCATGCGACTGCGGCTCCTCGATGTCGAGGCCGATATCCTTGGCAAGATTGACGAGGGCCTGCTTCACGAACCAGGACACCATGCCGGGATTGGCACCACAGGTGGAAACCGCGGTCGTGCCGCCGGGCTTGCGCGCCTTTTCCTTCAGCATGGTTTCGCGCAGTGAATAATTGGTTCTGGCGCTATTGTCGGCATCGGCGTCGAAATAAAACCCTGGCCAGGGTTCCACAACGGTATCGATGTAAAGCACGCCATGTTTGCGACAGATCCGCATCAGATCGACGGAGGCGGCATCGACCGAAAGATTGACGCAGAAGCCCTGGCCTTGAACGCCCTTGAGAAGCGGCTTCAAAATCTCCCTGTAATTTTCCTTGGTCAGATGCGTCTGGATATGACGGATGTTCCTCTCGGCCAGAAAGGCCGCGATATCCTCGCGCGGGTCGATGACGACCAGACGGGTCCTGTCGAAATTGAAATGACGTTCGATCAACGGAAGAGTGCCGCGCCCGATGGAGCCGAAGCCGATCATGATGATGGGGCCGTTTATATCGCCGTAGATCGGGTGGTTTGCGTCCGTCATTCGTCAATTTTCCTTTTTCAGCCAATAAGTAAGCTAGATCATAAAAGCGTGCCACAATAAAGGGCAGGTGGATGACGGACATATGACGATACCAACCGGGAGACAGGCGTGTGCATCCTTTCCACCGCATTCTGCCTCTTCGCATTTTAGAGAGTGCGTTTATAATTGAATTCTTCTTTTCCTCTCTATGTCCAAAGGCTTGGGGGCTTTGGCCTGACGACGACAGGGGAATTTTTCGCCATCACAGGGGAGTTGCCTGTTGAATGATCTTTTAGAGCGCGTCGCAGCGCTTCAGAGTGCCACCCCCGTTCTTATTGCCCTTTACGATTCCGAGGACCGGTTGCGTCATGCCAATCCGTCGTTCCGGGAAAGCTTTCAGCTTGCCGCCGATGAATTTCCGACCTGGGCGGATATCATGCGGCTGAACCACCGGCTACGCACCGGTGTCGTCATCCGCAACAACGATTTCGAGGGATGGCTGCTCTCGGCGCAGTCGCGGCGTGGCAAGCTGCCCTACCGTGCCTTCGAGATGGACCTTTACGATGGTCGCTGGTTCTGGATGACGGAGACGGTGCAGCAGGATGGCTGGATGCTCTGCGTGGCAAGCGACGTTACCGAATTGCGCCAGGGCTACAGAACCCTGCGGCAGGACCGGGATCTGGCGGTACGCGCCTCGCAGACGGATGAATTGACGGGCACGGCGAACCGCCGTTTCGTCTTCGCCAAGCTCGCCTTGCAGGTGGAACAGGTCGCCAAGGCGCTTGAAGCACCCTTTTGCCTTTGCACGCTCGACATCGACTTTTTCAAACAGATCAATGATCGTTTCGGTCACAAATGCGGTGATGCGGTGCTACGCGATTTTGTCGCCATCGCCCATTCCGTCATCCGGCGGGTGGATTGTTTCGGCAGGATTGGCGGGGAAGAGTTCATGCTCGTCCTGCCGCGCAGTTCAATTGCCGAAGGCCAGGAGATCGTTGAGCGGCTGCTGCAGAAGGTGCGCCTTTCCAGACCGCTTTCTGAGTTTCCGGATTTTTCCTATAGCTGCTCGGCTGGCCTGACGGCCTATCGCCCGCCGGAAAGCGCCGATGATGTTTTCTCGCGGGCGGATCAGGCGCTTTATGCGGCCAAGGAAAAAGGCCGCGACCGGCTTCTGGCGGTAACCGTTTAAAGCAATTCCGCGGCAATCAGCCCATGTAGCGAATTGCCGACGAAGAGCTTCCGGCCGGCGATGTCTTCCGGTTTCAGCGCCTGTCCGCGCGCCCTGCGTTCGCGGATCAGATCGGCACGCAGCACACCCGGCAGGATGCCGCTGTCGAGCGGCGGCGTCAGCAATTGCCCATCCGGCATTTCGACGAAAATGCTGGTCGATGATCCCTCGCACAACTCACCGCGCTCGTTGAGCAGCAGCACCTCGTCGGCCTCCCCGGCTGAAAATTCGGCCCGGGCGGCATCATAGGGTTCGCGGCGTGAGGACTTGTGGCGATAGAAGGTGTCGGTGGAATCGAGCGTGGTCTGCCGGGCGATGCGAACCCGCCAGACCGCCCCCTGGGCCAAGGGCTGGAAATCGGCGGTTTCGATATCGAGTTCGCCCTTGTAGTTCATGACCAGCCTGACGCAGAGCGGCTTTTCGCCGCTCACCTTCTTTTCCAGCACCTGAACCGCATTGACCGGCGCGCGAAAACCGAGCGCGTCGGCGGAGCGCAGCAATCGGCGCATATGCTGATCGATGCGCTGAAAGCCGGTCTGCGGCTCCCAGCGCAGGGTTTCCCTCAAGGTCAGATCGGCGGGTTTGCGTTTCATGGCCTGTGCTCGTCGCCTGAATTGTTTACCGGTGTCTTCTGCCGGCAATATCAACCGGCAAAACCTGTCCGAAATAGGATAGTCCTGCCGGCGGAAGAGATTAAGCCTGTTTTTTATCCAGCGCTTCCAGCTCGTCGATCAGCCCCTCGATCATCGAAAGCCCCTTGTCCCAGAAAGAGGGATCGGTGGCATCGAGACCGAAGGGTTTCAGAAGCTCCGAATGGTGCTTGGTGCCGCCCGCTTTCAGAAGCTCGAAATATTTCTCCTGAAAGCCCGTCTCGGCCTTCTGGTAAACCGCATAAAGCGAGTTCACCAGGCAATCGCCGAAGGCATAGGCATAAACATAAAAGGGCGAATGGATGAAATGGGGGATGTAGGTCCACCATGTCTCATAGCCTTCGGAAATCCGGATTGCCGGACCCAGGCTCTCGGTCTGAACGGAAAGCCACAGTTCGCCGATCTGTTCCGACGTCAATTCACCCTGCTTGCGAGCGGTGTGCAGCTTGCGCTCGAATTCGTAAAAAGCGATCTGGCGCACGACCGTGTTGATCATGTCCTCGACCTTTCGGGCGAGCATGGCCTTGCGTTCCCGGATATCCTTGGTGTCATCGAGCAACTTGCGGAACGTCAGCATTTCCCCGAAGACGGAAGCGGTTTCGGCAAGCGTCAGCGGGGTGGCGCACATCAGCGCGCCCTGCTGGCCGGCCAGCACCTGGTGCACGCCATGGCCAAGCTCATGGGCGAGCGTCATCACGTCGCGCGGTTTGCCGAGATAGTTGACCAGCACGTAAGGATGGGCTGAGGGCACGGTTGGATGGGCGAATGCGCCGGGCGCCTTGCCGGGTCGGGCGGGTGCGTCGATCCACTCTTCATCGAAGAAACGGCGGGCAATATCGGCCATCTCGGGGGCGAAATTGCCATAGGCGGAAAGCACCGTGTCCTTTGCCTCGTCCCAGGGAATGATCGTGTTCGATGTATCGGGAAGCGGCGCGTTGCGGTCCCAATAATTCATCTGCTCCATGCCGAGCCACTTCGCCTTCATGGCATAATAACGATGCGAAAGGCGCGGATAGGCCTTTTTGACGGCGGCGGCCAGCGCATCGACCACATCACGCTCGACGCGGTTGGCGAGGTGGCGGCTGTCGGCAATATCCTCGAACTTGCGCCAGCGGTCGGAAATATCCTTGTCCTTGGCAAGCGTATTGGTGATGAGGGTGAAGACCCGCAGATTGTCCTTGAAGGTGGTGCTCAGCGCTTCTGCCGCCTTCTTCCGGGTTTCCGGTTCCGGCTCCTGCAGCATGTTGAGCGTTACTTCAAGCGGAAGGCTTGCGCCATCAATGTCAAAACGCAGATCGGCCATCGTCTCATCGAACAGGCGGTTGAAGGCTGCCGCGCTGGTCATCGATTTCTCGAGGAATAGCTGCTCCAGCTGATCGTCGAGCTGGTGCGGCTTGTCCTTGCGCAAATCCACCAGCCACGGGCGATAGTGGCCCGCCGCCGCGTCATTCGCCATGCAGGCGTCCATCGTGGCGTCGTCGATGCGGTTGAGTTCAAGCGTAAAAAACAGGAGATGCGCGGAAATATCCGTCAGTTTCGCCTGGGCATCGCCGTAAAGCTTGCCATTTGCCGGGTTCGACGTATCGGAAAAATAGGTGAGCCCGGCAAAGGAGCCGATGCGGCCGATCAGATCGTCCAGCGCTTCATATTCCTTCAGCGCGGCGCCGATGCCCTTTTCGCCCGTGGCCTTCGCTGCGGCTTCGAGCCTGCCTTTCCACTTCTCCTCGAAAGCCGCCGCCATCGAAGCCGCCTTCTCGAGATCGCCCTTGTATTCCGGCGAATCCCCCGACGGATAGAGATCCGAGAGCTTCCATCCGGGCAGATCGCCAAGCGCCGGACCGGCGGTTTCGGCAAGAGAGAATACGGGGTGCGGGGTAGGGCGATTGAGGGTCATCCAACGTGTCCTTCTGATTATGCGTGCGAAGCATATGGGGACCTTGTTTCCCGCGGCAATGGATAAAATGCAAGCAATTCTCAAAACTGGATGTTCAAGTCTCCCATGCCAGAGTGCGGAATAAGGGACCGCATGAAGCAGGTCCAGAAACCGGAAACCGGAGCTAAAAATGACCGCGCATGTTCTCGTGATAGACGATGATCCCGTCCAGCGCCGCCTGCTCAAAAATGCGGTGGAACGTTATGGGCATCTCGCCTTGCTTGCTGAAAACGGCAAGGCGGGGCTGGAGCTGCTCAAGCAATATAGCGGCGAGATCAACGTCATCGTCCTCGATCTGATGATGCCTGAAATGGACGGGCTTGCCTTCCTGAAGGCCATCGGCGAACTCGGCACGGATGTTCCCGTCATCGTACAGACCGGGCAGGGTGGCATCGACACCGTTGTGCAGGCCATGCGCGCCGGCGCTTTCGATTTCGTTGTGAAGCCGGTTTCGCCGGAAAGGATCGGCGCCGCCATCTCCAATGCGCTCAAGCTCGACAGGAGAGAGGCAAAGGCCCGCACGGGCAGGCGCGGACGGAGCAATGCAGTGAATTTTACCGATATCGTTTCCGCAAGCCCGGCCATGCTGAGGGTCATTGAACTCGCACAGCGCGCCGCCCAGTCCAGCATTCCCGTAGTGCTGGAAGGCGAATCCGGTGTTGGCAAGGAAATGGTCGCCCGCGCCATTCAGTCGGCCGGCGACCGGGCGAACAAGCCGTTCATAACCGTCAATTGCGGTGCCATCCCCCATAATCTGGTGGAAAGCATCCTTTTCGGCCACGAGAAGGGCGCCTTCACGGGTGCCACGGAAAAACATGTCGGCAAGTTCATGGAGGCGGATGGCGGCACGCTGTTCCTCGATGAAATCGGCGATCTGCCGCTGGATGTACAGGTGAAGCTGCTCCGCGCCGTCCAGCAGGGCGAAATCGAAACGGTCGGTTCCGCGCGGGTGCAGAAGGTCAATGTGCGGCTGATTTCCGCCACCAACAAGAACCTCATCGAAGAGGTGAAGGAAGGCCGCTTCCGCGAGGACCTCTATTATCGCCTCAACGTCTTTCCGATCACCATTCCGGCGCTGCGCCGCCGCAAGGAAGATATTCCCCATCTGGCACGGGTTTTCGCCGAACGCTTTTCGGCGGAACAGAAACTGCCCAATGCCGTCGGTCTCGATGCCAGTGCGCTGGCGCTGCTGACGGCCTATGACTGGCCCGGCAATATCCGCCAGCTGGAAAACGCCGTCTTCCGCGCCGTGGTTCTGTCGCAGGGTGAGGAGCTGTCGGATTCCGATTTTCCGCAGATCGCGCTGCAGCTGCCGGAGTTTGCGAACGGCGATGATGGGGATGATATCATCCACTCGCCATCCGGATCGTCGTTGAAGCTTGCGGCCTATTCGCCGCCACCCCCGGCGGCGGCTGAAAACCATGCCGTCATCGAGGAGCCGTCGGATATTTCCACCACCATTTATCGTGGCGGAAACCTGATCTCCAGCATGGACGATTCGGGCAATATCCGGAAACTGGCTGAGATCGAAGAGGAACTCATCCGTTTCGCCCTTCGTTTTTATCGCGGTCAGATGAGCCAGGTCGCAAGAAAGCTCGGCATCGGACGCTCGACGCTTTATCGCAAGCTGAAGGATTATGGCATCGATCCGGATGATCCGCTTCGAGATGCCGCCTGAGGCCCCAAACCGCTTATTCCAGGGCAGATCGTGAAATCCGTTAACTTCTGAGCAAGGATATCCGCTTACCGTCTATAAACCTCTTGTTAGTGGCTGATTCACTATGTAGAGGAAGGTTGTATGTGTGTGGCAATTTTGCCATCGTGTCACCGTATTTGACGTTCATTTGAGGCAATGTGACAGAAATTGTCTTCCAGGCGGGGATCGAATTGCCATATCTGCATCGGAATAACGCGCTTTCGACAAAGATCGCGCGCGGCTTGATCAAGGATATATGCACGAAGCTGTCGGCGCGCGCTGTCACCTTTGCCTGCCTGATGCTCGCCGCCATGCCTTTCGTCGGTGTTTCGGCGACGGAAGCCGCCGCCGAGACGCGCAGCCTCAAACTGTATTATATCCATACACGCGAGAAGGCGGTCATCACCTTCAAGCGCAATGGCAAATACGACCAGAAGGGCCTGCAGGAGCTGAACCGCTTCCTGCGCGACTGGCGTCGCAACCAGCCGACGCGGATGGACCCGCGACTTTTCGATCTTGTCTGGGAAGTCTATCGCCGCAGTGGCGCCACCGATTACATCAACGTCGTTTCGGCCTTCCGTTCACCGGAGACCAATGGCCTTCTGCGCACACGCACCAAGGGTGTCGCGGAAAAAAGCCAGCATATGCTCGGCAAGGCCATGGACTTTTATATTCCCGGCGTGAAGCTTGCCCGCCTGCGTGAAATCGGCATGCAGATGCAGATTGGCGGCGTCGGCTTTTATCCGACGTCTGGCTCTCCCTTCGTGCACATGGATGTCGGCGGCGTTCGCGCCTGGCCGCGCATGAGCCGCCAGGAACTCGTCCGCATCTTCCCGAACGGCAATACGCTGCATCTTCCTTCCGATGGCAAGCCGCTTCCCGGTTATGAGCAGGCGCTCGCCGATTACAAGAAGCGGGTCAGCTCCTCCTCCATTCAGGTTGCTTCAAGCGCCGGTGCAGGCCCTGCCTCTTCCGGTGGCGGCAAGCGCAAGACGTTGCTGCAGGCGCTCTTTGGTGGCGGCGGCGACGAGGATGAAGATCCCGATAGCATCGCAGCGCCGGAGCCGGCAGAGCGCCCGGCTGTCGCCCGCCCGGCGGCTCCGCAGCAGGCAGCTCCCGAGCCTGAACCCACCATTGCAGTTGCTTCGGCACAGGCCCTTCCCGGCGTGAACGATGCGCCGTTGCCGACGGCTCGTCCCGCCTTCGGCAACCAGCCGCCGGCCAATACCGGTCTTGCGACGGCGCTTTATTCGCCGGCCCGCAATGCCGCACAGGACGCCCTGCAGGCAGCGACGACGCCGACGCCGGCTTCCGCGCCGGCCGAGCGTCAGCAATTTGCCGATCTGGCTGAGGTATCCGTGCCCGTGCCCACGCTTCTCGGCCCGCGTGGCATGAGAGGTGATGCGGAAGGATCGATCCTGACGGCTTCCGCAGATGGTGCGACACCGGCTGCTACCGGCGAACTCGCCTCTGTGCCGGTTCCCGCCAATCGCCCGGCCGTGGCGGAAGCCCTGCTGGCGGCGGCCAATGCCGATGCTGAAGGTGAGGACGATCTTGCCGAGGCGCAGCAGGATACGCTTTCGCCGACGGTGGTTGCGGCTCTTGAACAGAGCGGCCAGGCCGCCCGGTCGCAGGTCCAGTCGGCTGCCATGCCGACAGCCGCGCCATTCCCGGCTGCCGTCAACCACAAGGTTACCGTCGCACCCGCCGAAACGGCCAAGGCCGAACCGCAGGCTGGCTTCGGTGATGCTTTCGACCTCAAGCCTGCCATTAGTGGCGGCCTCAGCGCCGGTATGCCGACCAAGGGTTCGCGCCCGAGCAAGCAGGATGCCGCCGTTTCCCAGCAGGCCATGGTGGGCGGTGGACGCCTGACGCAGGATCTTATTTCTGATTGGGCGCTCAACCAGAACAAGGGCACCACCGGACGCTCGGTAAAGGCGCCGCGTGTTGTCGCCAACCGCATGCTCAGCAACGACATGTCGGCCTCCGCCACCTCGGCGAGCTTCAAGCCCGGTGCCGTGGCCATCGAATCCAGCCGCTTCAGCACGCCGGTGAAGATGCACTGAGCCAGTTTTATCAGGCGGCCGAAAGGCCAACAAAAAACCCGCCGGCGACGGCGGGTTTTTTGTTGCTTGGTAGTCGTCTATCAGACGCCGCTCTGGCCGTCCGAGCCGATATAGGCAATGCGCACCATGTTCGTGGCACCGGGGGTGCCGAGCGGCACGCCGGCGGAGATGATGATGCGATCACCCGGCTTGCCGAAACCTTCTGAAACAACGATGCGACAAGCGCGGTTCACCATGTCGTCCAGATCGCTGGCGTCGCCGGTGACGACGCAGTGCAGGCCCCAGACGACCGACAGGCGGCGTGCGGTCTGAATGATCGGCGACAGCGCAATGATCGGCACCTGCGGCCGTTCGCGCGCGGCGCGCAGGCCGGTCGTGCCCGAGGACGTATAGGTGACGATCGCCGCAAGCTTCAGCGTTTCGGCGATCTGGCGGGCAGCAAGCGAAATGGCGTCGGCACCTGTCGGTTCCGGCTGGGCGCGCTGCGCATAGATGATATTGGAATAATAGGGATCCTGTTCCACGGTGCTGGCGATGGAGGCCATGGTGGAAACCGCTTCGACCGGGTAGTCGCCGGAGGCGGATTCAGCCGAGAGCATGATGGCATCGGCGCCTTCGAACACGGCGGTGGCGACGTCCGACACTTCGGCGCGCGTCGGTACAGGTGCTGTTATCATCGATTCCAGCATCTGCGTGGCGACGACGACCGGCTTGCCGGCGCGGCGGCAGGCGCGGGTCAGCTGCTTCTGGATGCCCGGAACGGCTTCCAGCGGCATTTCCACACCCAGGTCGCCACGGGCAACCATCAATGCGTCGGAAAGCTCGATTATTTCTTCGATGCGCTCGACAGCCTGCGGCTTTTCGATCTTGGACATCAGGCCGACGCGGCCGCGCGCGATCTTGCGCACTTCCGCCAGGTCTTCCGGGCGCTGAACGAAGGAAAGGGCAACCCAGTCCACTTCGTTGGTCTCCAGAACGGCGTCGAGGTCGACGCGGTCCTTGTCGGTGAGAACGCCGACGCCGAGCAGGGTATCGGGCAGGCTGATGCCCTTGCGGTCGGAAATGCGGGTGCCGGAAACGACCGTGGTGACGATGCTCTTGCCGTCGCTCTTCTCAGCGCGCAGGTGCAGCTTGCCGTCATCGATCAGCAGGCGGTGGCCGGGTTTGACCGCCTCGAGAATTTCAGGATGCGGCAGGAAAACGCGGGTGTTGTCGCCGGGGGTGTCGTTGTTATCAAGGGTGAAGGTCTGGCCGGGAACCAGATCGACCTTGGTCTCGGCGAATTTTCCGACGCGCAGCTTGGGACCCTGCAGGTCGGCCAGAATGCCGATGGGACGGCCGGTACGGCTCTCGACGGAGCGGATGCGCTGAATGAGCGTCCGCATCACGTCGTGGCTCGCATGGCTCATGTTGATCCGGAAAAGATCAGCGCCAGCAAGATGCAGCTTTTCGATCATGGCCTCTTCGGAAGAGGCCGGGCCGAGAGTTGCAAGAATTTTGACTTTGCGGTTACGCTTCATCAGTTTTGATTTCCCTGTGTGCCTGGCGTATCGGAAAGCTGGACCATCCAGCTGCCCTGTCTGCCCGTGTCATATTCCTTGAAACCCATTCTCTGGAAGCTGCGGGCAAAACAATCGTCTACGCCGTTGATCTTGAACTCGTTCTCCGCCACGCACATGTTGACGTCACCGGTCCAGCGGCCGCCATGGGCGGCATCTTCGGCATAGAGATAATAATAACGTGACTGCAGCTCACCCTCGATCAGCGTTGCGCAGGTCGAGGAGGGGACCTGCCACCAGCCTTCGCTGACCCAGCCCTCCTGTCCGCGGTAGCCGATTGCGACCCCGACGAGATTTTGCGTGCTGTTGCACACGCGAAAATCCGCATGTGCGGGCGCCGCCATCATGAACGGGGTCAGAAACAATGCCGCTGCGGAAAAAAGACGGGCGATATGCCTGAAGTGGCGAGGAAGAGCGAGAGATGACTGAGTCACGGCTTCCATCCGGATTCCATGGTTATAATGAACACACTTCTTGGCGTGGCCGCCACAGAAAGTCAACGCGAGTTTAATCGATTATATTGTTCGTGGGATCGTGAGTGCGATAAGGTAGATGGCTGTTCTTCCGCCTGAACTTGCGCCCGGCCTCAAGCCATGCCATCAAGTTTCTCTCCTCAATCCTGCCCCAGAAAATTATCGATGAACGACTTCATACCCTATGAAATCATAGAAGGCGATTATGACAAAGGCATGGTTCTTCTGGCGGACCATGCCATGAACCTCCTGCCGGCACACTACGGCAATCTTGGCCTTCCGCAAACCGCTTTTCATCGCCACATCGCATTTGATATCGGCATAGAAGGGCTGACGCGCTCGCTCGCCGCGCGCCTTGGCGTGCCGGCCGTGCTCGGGCGGTTCTCACGGCTGCTGATCGATCCGAATCGCGGCGAGGACGATCCGACCCTCATCATGAAGATTTCGGACGGGGCGATCATCCCCGGCAATCATCCGATTTCGGATGAGGAATGGCAAAGGCGGATCGAGATTTTTCATCGGCCCTATCACAATGCCGTGGATCGTGTGCTGACCGGCGTTGCCGAAGCATCGGAAGAAGCGCCGCTTGTCCTGTCGCTGCATTCCTATACGCCGTTCTGGAAGCAAACGCCGCGGCCATGGCATGCGGCGGTCCTGTGGGACACGGATCATCGTGCGGTCGATCCGCTTCTGGCGCATCTGCGCGCCACGGGCGACATTCTCGTTGGCGACAACGAGCCCTATGACGGCGCGCTCAAGGGCGACACCATGTATCGCCATTGCATGATGAAGGGCATACCGCACGCGCTTCTGGAGGTCCGGCAGGATCTGATCGCGGATGAGAAGGGGATCGCCGAATGGTCGGACCGGCTCGCCCCCATTTTTGCCGCAATGAACGACGATCCCGTCCTGCACGAATATCAGCAGTTCGCTTCTCGCACCGGTCCCTATTGAGCCTGGAGTTTTGCCATGACGAATGAGAACGACAACAGGCAGGTCGAGTTCGAGGCGGCCGCCTTCCGCCGCCTCGTCCAGCATCTTCGTGAGCGCCACGATGTGCAGAACATCGACCTGATGAACCTCGCGGGCTTTTGCCGCAATTGTCTTTCCAACTGGTATCGGGAGGCGGCCGAGGAGGCCGGCGTTCCGCTCAGCAAGGATCAATCCCGGGAAATCGTCTACGGCATGCCCTATGAGGATTGGAAAGAGAAATATCAGGCGGAGGCAAGTGATGCCCAGAAAGCCGCCTTTGAGCAGAACCGCCCCAAGGAATAGCTGCCGATCGACGGAAACGACTTGACGGGACGCCTTTCAGTGGGCAGTTCACAGGCCGGAATTTTACTGCCCGCTGGCAGCGACCGGCGAGGGCTTCGCCCGGATGTAATGAACAAGGCTCAGATGCGGGCCGCCAATAAAGGATGATATGATGGACGAAACAAGCACCACAGAGACCGTAGCCGCCGCAGAACTGCGTCAGATTATTGAACGTATTGAGCGTCTGGAAGAAGAGAAAGCCGCCATTCAGGGCGATATCAAAGATGTAATTGGTGAGGCGAAGGGTCGCGGTTACGATACCAAGGCGATCCGCACGATCATCCGCTTGCGTAAGAAGGATGCCAATGAGCGCATCGAGGAAGAAACCATTCTCCAGACCTATATGGCCGCGCTCGGCATGGAATGATCATGATTTTGCGTAGGGCGCACACGGCTGCGCCCTACGGCAAAAATTTATCGCCCAACATGTCTTTGTTGGCGATAAGGAGTTCGAGGATTTTTTTGCTCACGGCCTCTTGCTCTTTTGACAATTCAGCGTGTCGTTCTTCTGCTGATCGTGAGATTTCCGCAAATATAACGATCGTGAAGAGAAATTCCTCGAAACCGTCGGACCGTGTCACTTCGGATGTGGGGCGCTCTGTCGTGAGGGTACGAAACAAATTGCGTTTCTCCTCATCCGAAACATGAAACACCAATTTGTGTGCAAACTTATTTCGTGAATTGTTTATGGCTTTTAGAACGTCGCCAAATTTATCGCGAAAATATCCCATGGCCTGACATAAACTGAGTTTTTCAGCGAACGATCGATGACCATTGAAGTAAGCGGTTGGATGATCCAGGTGGGTATTCAAAACTTCGGTGATAATGTGGTCCAGATAGATGTGGGCGACTATGAGTTTTCCCCAGTCTTCCGCCACGGAAATGCGTTCAATGAATTCGCTGATGTCGAAACTCGGATTGTCTCCGATAGAGTTTAAAAGCCTCTCTGCCGCCTCGAACTCATTCCGCTCTTTCAAAACACAGCCCTATTAAATCCAATAAATAAAATCAGCGACGATCAATATTAGCCGCGTGTGCCCGCCAGCTTTTCCGAGAGATCGGCGGCTTCCTTGCGGGCGTCCTTGTCTGCGGGGTAAACCGCCAGATAGCGTTCCCAGGCCTTCAGTGCCAGCTCGTCGCGGCCGGAGGCTTCGAGGATGTTGGCAAGGCTTGCGAGCGCCGGAAAATAGCGCGGCTCTTTTTCGAGGGTCAGATTGATGTCCGCCATCGCCTTGCGGGTATCGCCATCGGCGAAATGCACCATGGCGCGGCGATAGGGCGCCTGCACATAGTTCGGGTCGAGCAGAATGACCTGATCGAGAAAATCATAGGCGGCGGCGTTGCGCTTTTCATCCGCAGCTTCGCCCGCCCATTGCATCAGGAGATTGATCGTCGCGCTGCCGGAATCATTCCATTCGGAGGCGATCTGGTTGGCGATGCTGCGCGCCTTGACCGCGTTGCGCTCTTTTTTCAGCGATGCGAAAAGAGTGTCGATGGTCTTGGCAGGGGAAGGCGCGGCCTCTGCCACGGCAGGCTGTTGTCCGTCCGCCGCATGAGCAATGGCGGCCATTCCCGGAATCAGGAGGCCGGCAGACAGGAAACCCTGAGCGAGGAAGATAGCCGTGCAAAAACGATTTGGGCGCATGGGTTAAAGCTTAACCCGACTGCGCCCAATATCAAATGCAAACTTCTGCACTGTCAACAAAGTGATCCGCGCGTTCAATCGCGAACCGCAGCCGCAGTCAATCAGCCCTGACGAGCCTTGAAGCGCGGGTTCTGCTTGTTGATGATGTAGACGCGGCCCTTGCGGCGAACCAGGCGGTTATCGCGATGACGGGCCTTAAGCGCTTTAAGCGAATTCTTGATCTTCATTTTACTGGTCCGCAGTTTTGCACGGTTTCTGCCGTGCTTATTCAAACAATCAAAAGCGCGCAACGGGGCGCGCTCTTTTCGGTTGGCAGGCAGATACCCGTTTGAGCCCTGCCTGTCAACACTCGGCCGCGTCTTTGCCTTAAAAGACTAGGCTTTTCCTGTGCGCAAAAGCTCGGTCACATGGCCCATCTTGCGGCCCGGCCGTGCTTCCGTCTTGCCATAGAGATGCACGAGACAGTCTTTTTTCGACAACCATGCCGGTACATCGTCGATGTCGTCGCCGATGAGGTTGGTCATGACGCAATCGGAGTGGCGCTCCGTGTTGCCGGGTGCGAGGTCCGAGACGGCCCGGATATGCTGTTCGAACTGTGAAATCACGCAGGCCGCTTCCGTCCAGTGGCCGGTATTGTGGACACGCGGTGCCATCTCATTGGCAACCAGCGAACCATCCGGCAGGACAAAGAACTCGATGCCGATGACTCCGACATAGTCGAGCGCGGCGAGAAGCTTCTCCGCCGATTGCACGGCAACAGCCCGCGCGGCATGCGAAAGCGCCGCCGGTACCGTCGACGTATGCAGAATGCCATTCAGATGGACATTTTCGGCCGGATCATAGCAGGTAACCGTACCGTCCTGGAAACGGGCAGCGATGATCGAAATCTCCCGCTCGAAGGCGATGAAGCTCTCGAGGATCAGCGGCACGCCGCCGAGCGCCGAAAAGGCGCCCCTGAGGTCCTCACCACCCCGGAAGAGACGCTGGCCCTTGCCGTCATAACCCATGCGGCGGGTCTTCAGCACGCCCTTGCCACCGAAGGCGGTCACGGCGGCTTCCAGTTCGTCCTGGCTGTCCACGGCGCGAAAATCGGCGGTGGGAATACCGCAACCGTTAAGGAAGCGTTTCTCCGTCAAGCGATCCTGCGAGGCGCTGAGCGCCTGCGCCGGCGGGTAAACGGGCACGGAAGCGCTGAGTTTCTCGGCGGCTGCGACGGGCACGTTTTCGAATTCGTAGGTGACGACATCGCAGCGGCTTGCAAGTTCGGCAAGCGCCTTTTCGTCGTCATATTCCGCGACGATCTGGTCGTTGCAGGCCTGCGCAGCCGGACAATCGGCCTGCGGTTCCAGCACGATGGTGCGGTGGTTGAGGCGGGCTGCGGCCATCGCCAGCATACGCCCGAGCTGCCCGCCACCGATGATGCCGATGGTCAGGTTGGTCGTCTTTGCCATCACATTTGTCGTCACTGGGCGCTGTCCATGGGATATTCCGCGACAGCCGCCGACTGGCGCGCACGCCAGGCATCCAGCCGGTCGGCGAGGTCCTCATCGCTCAGCGCCAGAACCGCGGCAGCGAGAAGGGCTGCGTTGATCGCGCCGGCCTTGCCGATGGCGAGCGTGCCGACGGGAATGCCGGCTGGCATCTGCACGATGGAATAGAGGCTGTCCTGACCGGACATGGTCTTCGATTGTACCGGAACGCCGAAGACCGGAAGCGGCGTCATGGCCGCCGTCATGCCCGGCAGATGGGCGGCCCCGCCGGCGCCGGCGATAACGACCTTGAAGCCTTCGTCCTTCGCGCCATTGGCGAAATCATAAAGCCTGTCCGGGGTGCGGTGGGCGGAAATGATGCGGGCTTCGTATTCGATGTCGAGCGCATCCAGCGTATCGGCGGCGTTCTTCATGGTCTCCCAGTCGGACTGGCTGCCCATGATGATGGCGACGGGGGGCGTTTCTGCTGTCACGTAATCTCTCCGGCTCAGGCGATGATATCGGGAATGACCTGGTCTTCCAGCTGGGTCATCTTGTCCTTGACGGCCAGCTTCTTCTTTTTCATGCGCTGTATTCTCAGCGCATCGCAGCTGGTCTGGATCATCGCGTTGATCGCCGCGTCATAATCCTCATGCTCCTGGCGCAGCCGCGCCAGCGTGAGCCTGATGTCCGCCTGGTCCTGATCGGGCATCTCGTCATCCCCATTTTATGCCGCCGGATCGGCTCCGGCGCGTATGTCATCCGTTCTGGAGGCTCTATCATCAAATCGCGGTAACGGGAAGTTATCCCTTGCGACCAAATTGCCCACTTATTGCCTTCATTTCGCCTTCGACAAGCGGCGCGATCCGTGTCACATTGCCGTCGTAAACCTGAAACTCCAGCGATGGAGAGCTGGAGGTAGGTTCAAAAAGGAAGGACGTGCCGCATGACCATTCAGGCTCATATTGCATCGCTCGAAAAGAAACACGGTGCTCTGGAGGAGGAGCTCGAAAGTATTCTTGCTTCCCCGTCGTCTGACGATAGAGAGATCGCGGACCTTAAACGTCGAAAACTGCGCCTGAAGGATGAACTGCAGAGGCTCAAGGCCTCGACAAGACATTGATTTATGCCAGACCGCCGACCCTCGATGAATGAGGGCCGGGCGGTCTGAGCCTTTCGAGCTCTGGCGGCGAAAACCTGCTGCCAGAGCTTTTTATTGCCGATTTTTAGAAAGGCAGCCCGTCCCACAGGAGCTTCAGCGCCGCAATCAGCGCCATGGTATACATCAGCGGGTAAAAGATGGCCGGTTTCAGATATTTCACCACCCTTGCACCGGCAAGCGTCGCCAACATCGCCACCGGCAGCAGGCTCGCCGATGTCTTGAGGTTGGTGGCATCGAGCGCGCCGAGCGCGAAATAGGGAATGAGCTTGATCGCATTCATGATGGCGAAGAAACGCACGCTCATGCCGGTATAGGTCTTGGGATCGAGCTTCAGCGGCAGGACATAAATCTGAAAGGGCGGTCCACCGGCATGGGCCACGAAGCTCGCATAACCGGAAAGGCTCGACCAAAGCGTGGCGGCAGCCGGTCTTTGCGGTTTGGCCGGAATTTCCTGGCCCTTCCGGCTTTTGAAACTCTCATGGAAATAACGCAGCACGAACAGGATCGTGACCGAGGCGACGACGAGACGCATGGCATCGGCAGATATGAGGCTCGAGGTCGCCCAGCCGAGCGCGATACCGGCGATGGCGCCGGGCAGCATGATGAGCAGCGTTTCCCGGTGATTATGGTGCCGCCACGCCCACAGCGCCACAAGATCCATGACGATCAGGATCGGCAGGAAGATCGCCGCCGCCTGTACCGGTGAGACGGCAAGCGCCATCAAAGGCACGCCCATCAGGGCCAGAGCGCCGCCCAGCCCGCCCTTGGAAAGGCCGACGAGCACGACTGCGGGGATGGCGACAAGATAAAAATGAAAATCGGTGAGCATGGATGGACGGTTGATCCTTTCGCCGGTCCGGTTTATCGGATTTGTCATATGAAAACGAGTGCAGATTGCGCGGTAAGCGTCTTCTGTCTGAAATGGACGAACCGATGACCCTAGTTGAAGACCGTTGCCGCCTTGTCCTGATCGTTCCGCAATCGGATGACGCGCAAAAGCAGGCGACAGAGGTGGAAGACGCATTGCGGGGCGGCGATGTCGCTTCCGTCATCATTCCGCAATATGGTCTGGATGATGCCGCTTTCCAGAAACGTGCCGAGCTGATCGTGCCCATCATCCAGAAGGCGGGGGCGGCGGCGCTCATCGCCGGTGACAGCCGGGTCGCCGGCCGCGTGAAGGCGGATGGGCTGCATGTGGTCGGAAATGGTGAGGCGCTCGCTGAGGCCGTGGAAAAATTCACGCCGAAGCTCATCGTCGGCGGCGGCAATGCGGATGACCGTCACAAGGCGCTGGAGCAGGGCGAGGCCAATCCCGATTATGTGTTTTTTGGAAAGCTCGAAGGCGACATCAAGCCGGAAGCGCATCCCAAAAATCTCGCGCTCGGCGAATGGTGGGCATCGATGATCGAAATCCCGGCCATCGTCATGGGCGGCACGGATATTTCCTCGGTTGTTGCCGTGGCCGAGACCGGTGTGGAGTTCGTGGCGATGCGCAGCGGCGTTTTCGACAATGCCAGTGGCGCTGCCCAGGCCGTTTCTGAAATCAACGCCCTGCTTGACGAAAAAGCGCCACGGTTTGACGGTTGATACAGGCGATGATCATGCGCTCCGTTCACCTCTGCCTTTCCGTTTCGCTGCTGGCGCTTGCTTTCGGCACGCCGGCGGGTGTCGCTTTTGCCCAGTCCGGGCCGCAGAGCGAAAGCAATGCGCTTTCCCGCCAGCTGGAAAAAGAGGCTCAGCCAACCCGTCAGGGCAGGGTGCAATCCGAAGAGCAGAAGGATTTGCAGCCGTCTGCGGGCGTGAATGTCTATCAGCGTATGGGCGCGGAACTGCCGGCCCTGCCGCCGGAAAAGGAATTCAAGGGCCGGGTGGACGAAGCTTACGGGCATTTCCAGCGCGGCGAATATGTGCAGGCGCTCGACAAGGCGCTGAACCGCGCGCAGAACGGTGACGCAGCCGCCCAGACGCTGGTGGCGGAAATGATGTCGCGTGGCCTCGGCATTGCCCGTGACGAGAAGACCTCCGCTTTCTGGTACCAGCAGGCGGCCGAGGGCGGCGATCCCGTCGCCATGTTCAAGTTCGCCCTGATCCTGATGGAAGGTAAATTCGTCACCCGCGACAAGGTCAAGGCCGACGATTTCATGCGCCGCGCGGCGGAAGCCGGCAATGCCTCTGCCCAGTTCAACTGGGGCCAGATACTGGTTTCGGAAAATCCCGGCGCCAAGGGCCTGCTGATGGCTTTGCCGTTCTATGAAAGATCCGCCGAACAGGGCATTGCCGATGCGCAATATGCGGTGTCGCAGATTTACTGGTCGCTCAAGGATGTGCCGGCCGAGAAGAAGGCAAAGGCGCGGGACTGGCTGACGCGGGCCGCGAAGGCGGGTTACGATACCGCGCAGGTCGATCTGGGCATCTGGCTGGTGAATGGTTTCGGCGGTGAGCGCAATCTGGATGAGGGCTTCCGCTGGCTTTACGGTGCGGCACAGCGCGGCAATGTCGTGGCGCAGAACAAGGTGGCGCATCTTTACATTCAGGCGCTTGGCACCCGGCCGGATCCGGTCGAGGCGGCCAAATGGTATGTGCTTTCCCGCCGTGCCGGGCTGAAGGATCCGTCTCTCGAGGACTTTTATCTCGGCATCACCGACGAGCAGCAGAAGAAGGCGATTGAGGCCGCAAATCGTTTCCGCCCGACGTGATGGAAGGGTGGCCTTGCCACGCTGGCGTTGACCCATGGGCTTTTTGCCTTGAATTTCCGCGCGTTTTGTGGTCTTGAACCGCAAACTTTCAATTCAAGAAAATAATGACGTGCCTGCCCGGTGAGCTTCCGGGCGGTTCGCAAGCTTTCCAGGAAACAACATCGATGGCCCGTTCAGCCCTTCTCAATGTCATGGTTCAGGCCGCCATCAAGGCGGGTAAGTCTTTGTCGCGTGACTTCGGTGAAGTGCAGAACCTTCAGGTCTCGGTCAAGGGACCGAGCGATTTCGTCTCGCAGGCGGACCTGAAAGCCGAAAAGATCGTGCGCGACGAACTGATGAAGGCCCGCCCGACCTACGACTTCCTGGGTGAAGAAGGTGGCGAGGAAAAAGGCACGGACGGCGCACATCGCTGGATCGTCGATCCGCTGGATGGCACCACCAATTTCCTTCACGGCATTCCGCATTTCGCGGTTTCCATCGCGCTCGAGCGTAACGGCGAAGTCGTCGCCGGCGTGATCTTCAATCCGGCCACCGACGAACTCTACACCGCCGAGCGCGGCGGCGGCGCGTTCCTCAACGATCGCCGCATCCGCGTTGCTGCGCGCAAGGCGCTGACCGATTGTGTCATCGGCTGCGGCGTGCCGCATCTCGGCCGCGGCAATCACGGCAAGTTCCTCGTCGAACTTCGCCATGTGATGGGTGAGGCAGCCGGCATCCGCCGCATGGGTGCTGCGTCGCTCGATCTCGCCTATGTTGCCGCTGGCCGTCTCGATGGTTTCTGGGAAGCCGATCTTTCGCCCTGGGACATGGCGGCCGGTCTGGTGCTGATTCGTGAAGCCGGCGGTTTCGCCTCCGACATCAAGGGCGGCACGGATATCTTCGGCAGCAGTTCCGTTGCTGCCGGTAACGAATATATCCACAAGGCGCTCGTTGAGGTCGCCAACCGTCCCATCCCGGGCCGCTGATTGGTTTTTGGCGGAAAACCTGCCGTTTTCTGCAAGTTTTAGACGCCCGGCGAATATTCGCCGGGTGTTTTTGTTTTCCGTCGTTGGGTCTCGGGCTGTTTTCGTGAAACGCCTGTGACGAAAGACCGGCTTTTCGCTTCAAATCGTCGCAATTTTCAAATAGCTTCCGCTGGATACGTGACCAGAGGGAATGCGAACGTTATGGCGGATTCGGAGCTGCTCGATCTTGGCGTCGAGAAACCGGTGACCACACGGCAATACAGCCACAAGCTGTCCAGCCCGACACCATTTCTCTGGACGATGGTTCTGTTTCTGATCCTCGTGGGTTTTCTGGCGGCCATTCTTTACCGGCAGGCACATACCGCCTTCATGACCAATCCGGGGCTCAACGGCTTCATTCTCGGCGTGCTGGCCATCGGCATCATTCTGGTCTTTACCCAGACGATGAGCCTGCGTTCCGAAGTCCGCTGGTTCAATGCCTTTCGTGCCGCCGGCAGCGTCGAAAAGGTCGGCCGCGCGCCAAAACTGCTGGCACCGATGAGCACGCTGATCGGCAAGCGCGGCGAAGTCCGGCTTTCCGCTGTTACGCAGCGGACGATCCTCGATTCCATCGCGACGCGCCTCGACGAGACGCGTGACACATCGCGTTATCTCGTCGGCCTGCTGGTGTTCCTCGGTCTGCTTGGCACCTTCTGGGGCCTGATCGGCACGATCGGCGCCATCAGCAACGTTATCCAGTCGCTCGATCCGAGCGCCGGCGACAGCAACGATATTCTCGGCTCCCTCAAGGCCGGCTTGACTGCGCCGCTGGCGGGCATGGGAACGGCGTTTTCCTCGTCGCTGCTCGGTCTTTCGGGTTCGCTGATTCTCGGTTTCCTCGATCTTCAGGCCGGTCGTGCGCAGAACCGTTTTTATACCCAGCTCGAAAACTGGCTGTCATCGGTGACGGATACGACGGAAGGTCCAAGGGAGTTCAAGGTCGCGGAGCCGGGCGCCATGGTTAGCACCGAACGTTCGCTTGCGGCCATGACCAGCCTTGCCGAAGGCATTCAGGGCCTCGTCAAGAACATGCGCAGCGAACAGCAGATGTTGCGTGACTGGATCGAAGCACAGCAGGAGGAATCGAAATCGCTTCGCCGCACGCTCGACCGGCTGTCGACGCGGATCGACAGCGAGACCAAGTCCTCCGGACGCACCCGGCACGATAACGGGAGCGAGTAGCCATGGCGCTTGCGCGCAACCGCCGCCGCGACAGGGGTGTGGATTATTGGCCGGGTTTCGTCGATGCGCTGTCGACGCTGCTCATGGCCATCATGTTTCTGCTCACGGTCTTCGTGCTGGCGCAATTCGTTCTGTCGCGCGAAATTACCGGCAAGGACGAGGTGCTGACACGTCTCAACAGCCAGATTGCCGAACTGACCGAACTTCTGGCCATGGAAAAAGGCAACAAGCAGGATATTGAGGACGCGCTTGCGAGCCTGCAATCCACCCTTGCCGCATCCGAAAACGAGCGTTCCCGGCTGCAGGCGCTTCTCGATGCGGGATCGGGCAGCAATGCGAACGCCAATGCGCGGATCGGCAGCCTGACCGGCGAGCTGGACGAGCAGCGGCAGGCCAATTCCCGTGCCTCCGCGCAGATCGAATTGCTCAACCAGCAGATCGCGGCGCTGAGAGCGCAGATCGCTTCCGTGGAAGCCGCGCTTCAGGCCTCGGAAGCCAAGGATGCTTCCTCTCAGGTCAAGATCGCCGATCTCGGCCGCCGCCTCAATGTCGCTTTGGCGCAGCGGGTGCAGGAGCTGAACCGCTATCGGTCCGATTTCTTCGGGCGGCTGCGTGAAATTCTGTCGGACCGCGAAAATATTCGCATCGTCGGCGACCGGTTCGTCTTCCAGTCCGAAGTGCTCTTCCCTTCCGGTGGCAATGAGCTCAATCCGGAAGGTCAGGCGGAGATGGAGAAGCTGGCGGTTGCGCTACTCGATCTCGCCAAGGAAATTCCGGCAGAGATCAACTGGGTCCTGCGTGTGGATGGCCATACGGATAATGTCCAGCTTTCCGGTTCCGGCCGTTACCGGGACAATTGGGAACTCTCCTCGGCCCGCGCCACCTCGGTGGTGAAATTCCTGATCTCCAAGGGTGTGCCGGCAAACCGGCTGGTCGCCGCCGGTTTCGGCGAATATCAGCCGATCGCCGAAGGTGATTCACCGGAAGCACGGCAACAGAACCGCCGTATCGAACTCAAGCTGACTGAACGGTAGGCAACCGCAGGTATTTTAGGCTTTCTCTCCATTGAATTTTCGAACTACCGCATATTGCATTTCTGGGTAATTCCAAAGAATATTTTTGCGTAGACTTAACCATTTATACTGCGATGAATTTTAATATATTCGATGTAGAAAATGATGTAATTTATATTACTATCTCTTATGCCCCGTTTAACTTTTTTGTTGTCGTTATTTGAAGGCTGCATTAACGGGCGCTGTGGGATAGTCAACAGGAGATCGTGCCTTGGCGACCACTTCGGATCAACAAAGTTTCCTTGAAGCAACTGACATTTTCGGACGCTTCGTTCGCGCCACTAACTTTATGCTCGACAATTGGTGGCTCTGGGTTGCTCTCGCGATTATGGCGTCACTTTTGCTTTGGCTGCGCAGTAACCATGCCGTGCTTGGCCGGCTGGATGAGCGTTGCAGCGCCTCAGCAGCGGACATCGATGCGCTATTGGCGGAACGTTATGCTTTGATCGGTAATCTGGTTGAAACGGTCAAGGGATTTGCCGTGCAGGAGCACAGTACGATCAAAGCGATTGTTGATGCTCGCAGTCGTGCGATGGAAAGCATTGGGCAAGCGCGACTGGCTGCGGAGACGCAGATTGGGCAATCCTTGACAGGTCTGTTTGCCGCGTCGGAAAGTTATCCCGATCTTCTGAGTTCGACCCACTTTCGCGATTTACGAGATGAAATAATTCGAATTGAGGACCGAATTACGGCTGCGCGTCGTTTCTATAACATTTCCGTGGAAGAGCTAAACGCCAGTCGCAGGGCATTTCCGGGCAATATCATTGCGCTGATTGCGAAAATTAACAAGCACGACCAACTCGTTTTTGATGACGGGAAACGCGATTTCGTAAAGCCAGTTCAGATCAACTTCAGCTAAGCGGTGAAGGTGTGTCCTCTAAAGGGTATATTGATCACGCGCGCCGCAGCCGACATTTAACCTGGTGGTTGGTCGCGCTTTACATTGCGGCTATTGAGATGATCGCAGCCGTTGCACTGATCTTGCCACTTCTCGTATGGGATCCGCAAAGGATCGTTTTTATAGATCCGGCGGGGTACCTACTTCGTTATTCGGTTCCGGTGGCGGTATTCGCGGGCTCCCAGATTTGGTTCCTGTACCGGCGTCATATAAAAGTCGTCAGCCGTTTGCTGAACATACAATTGCCGACTCGGGCGGAAGAACCCCGCCTGTGGCGCATCGCCGAAGAACAGACGATCGCCCTTGGCATCCGACTTCCGAAATTCGGCGTCATCGAGGTAGACGCATTGAATGCGCTATCGGTGGGTGAAGGTTCTCAGTCAGGCCTGATCGCCGTGACAAGAGGAATGCTTAATCATCTCGATGATGATGAACTTGCGGCAGTCGTGGCTCACGAGGCTGCTCATATTCGCAACGGCGACACCGGACTCCTCGCTATAAGTCATGCCTTGATGCGCACTGCCGCGATCCTTCAAGTTTCCAACCCGTTCAGCTTCCAAAACTGGCGACACGCCATCCTTGTCATTGTCTTGCCGCCGGCGTTTTTCCTCGTATTGATCGCCGGCGTGGTGGTCATGACGGCAATGCGGCTTGCGTGGCTTGCACGACGCAATGTCAAGCTTAGCCGCGATCATATAGCGGACGGTGAAGCGATACGTATCACGCATTTTCCGGAAGCGTTGATCAGTGCCCTGCGTAAGGTCAGAGGTCGAGGAGCTTTTCAAAATAGCGATCTGCTCGACGCTCATCTGTTCGAGGGAAGAATGAGCGGTCATACCCTTATCGACGACCGCATAAGCGTAATATCCTCGCTGGGAAACGATCTCATGCAGGCGGGCCGAGTTCGTCGCGATACCCGCGTTATCCTGAAGACGGCTAGAGCCGCGACTTTTGGTCGACGTCCCGAAGTGAAGCAGTGGCGTGCCAATTTATTGCAAAAGGAGAAAACCACTATCGAGGAGCCTTCCCTACGCATGTATTGTCTGTTTTTCACTGACAGGGAGCGCTTCTGGCAGTGGCAGGGCGCCAGGATCGATGTGTTTGAGTGGCAAGAAGGCAATGAAAGGAATGGCCTCGGGCTTACAGCCGCGGCAAGCCTCATGTTGCTTGCTGCTGTGGCCGTAAGCATTATTTTCCATCTTTACACGTCGCGCGATTTGGATGATTTCGCCCTTCGTTTCGACCCCAATTTCGTGATCGAAGCGATGGACGTCCCAGATGGGTCGTATCGTATGGGCGCCTCCCCTGGTCAGGGGGAAGGTATTTACGGCTTGGGTTCTCCTTCGTCGAACTCGGTGGGTAACTTCAAGCTGAGAGGCGCGAGTGAGGCGGAAATTCCGAAGCCCTCTGAGAGTCAGCAAAGTGTATCGGGCTCAATCATCAATGTGTTGAGTTTTGGTGTCGTAATGATCTTCTTTGTGGTTTTGAATCCGCGCTTGCGTCGCTTCCTTTTTGACGGTTGGCGACAGTAGCCGAACGTGGCCTTAACGTCGCCTTCCAACCCGGCAGTCCAAGTTTGTCGGTCCACATACCCTATTCACGCCTGGGCGCGCAATTCGTCCGGCCCGGTCTGGAATTGCAGCCGGGCAAGACGCGCATAAAGGCCGTTCTGGCGAATGAGGCTCTGATGCGTGCCTTCCTCGATGATGCGGCCCTCATCCATCACCAGAATGCGGTCGGCCTTCAGCACGGTGGCAAGGCGGTGAGCGATGACGATGGTGGTGCGGGTTTTCATCAGCTCATCGAGCGCCTTCTGCACCAGCGTTTCGCTTTCCGCATCGAGCGCCGAGGTGGCTTCATCGAGAAGCAGGATCGGCGCATTGCGAAGGATGGCGCGGGCGATGGCGATACGCTGACGCTGGCCGCCGGAAAGGGTCACGCCGCGTTCACCCACCTGCGTGTCATAGCCATCGGTGAGACGTTCGATGAAGCTGTCGGCCTGCGCGGCGATGGCGGCGGCGCGCACCTCCTCGCGTGTCGCGTCAGGCCGGCCAAAGGCGATATTGTCGTGGATGGAGGCGGCAAATATCGCCACATCCTGCGGAACGATGGACAGGCGGGCGCGCAGATCGGCAAGGGTAACGTCACGGATATCCGTGCCATCGACGGTGATGCGACCCTGCTGCGGATCGTAAAAGCGCATCAGCAGTGAAAAGACCGTGCTCTTGCCCGCACCGGAAGGCCCGACGATGGCGACGGTTTCGCCGGCACTGACCTTGAAGGAGAGACCGGAAACGATCGGCCGCCCCGTCGCGAGCGGATAGACAAAATCGACATTCTCGAATTCCGCCTCGCCGCGCGGTGGCTGAGGCATGGCGACGGGCGATGTGGGTTCCGCCACGGGCGAGCGCTCATTCAGCAATTCGGACAGCCGTTCGGCCGCGCCGCCTGCCTGCGCCAGTTCCCCCCAGACTTCCGAGAGTTGGCCGAGTCCGCTTGCGGCGATGACCGAATAAAGCACGAACTGACCGAGCGTGCCCGCGGTCATGCTGCCGGACAAAACGCTTTGCGCGCCATACCAGAGAATGCCGACGACGCTGCCGAAGACCAGGGCGATGGCGACGGCGGTGAGAATGGAGCGGGCGCCGATGGCGGCGCGAGCGCCCTGATAGGCGGCTTCCACGGAGGCGCCATATCGGGCATTTGCCAGTGTCTCGGCATTAAAGGACTGCACGGTGCGGCTCGCCGCAATCGTCTCGGAAGCATAGGCGGCGGAATTGGCCAATGTATCCTGCGTGGTGCGGGAGCGGGCGCGAACCGAGCGCCCGAAGGCGATCAGCGGAAAAACGATGAAGGGAATGGCAAGCAGAGCAAGGCCGGAAAGGCCGGGGCTGGTATAGATCATCATCGCCACCGCGCCGGAGCACATGATGATATTGCGCAGCGCTACCGAGGCCGATGAGCCAAAGGCCGAGCGAATCTGCACGGTGTCGGCGGTCAGCCGCGAGGTTAGCTCGCCCGAGCGATTGCTGTCGAAAAACTGCTGTGACAGCGTGGTGAGGTGACCAAAGACATCGCGGCGAAGATCGGCAACAACCCTTTCGCCAATAGTCATGACGTAATAATAACGCATGGCGCTGGCGAGCGCGAGGACAACGGCAATCGCCAGAAGCATGGCGAAATAGCTGTTGATCATGCCGCCATCCGGCGTCTGGAATCCGTGATCGATGATGCGGCGAACGGCAAGCGGCAGGGCAAGTGTCGTGGCGGAAGAAAGCACAAGCGCGAAAAGGGCGGCCGCCATCAGGCCGCGATAACGCCGGAGATAGGGAAACAGGCCAAGAAGCGGCTTCAGGCTTCTTTGTTTCGCCGCTTTCTGCTCGTCAATGTCTGCCACGTCCTTTATGCTCCTCATTCCCTGCCGTTTTGGGGCCTTTTGCGGGTGAATTTCCGGCGCGCGGTAAAATTCCCACCCCTTTGGCCATCTCCTTTCACAAGGGGATAGCAGGCTCTTGTTATCTGGGCGACCTTCATGTATAGGCTCCGCATCGAATTGGGAAGCCATAGCCCATCTGGTCTATGGCTTCATTTATTGAAATGGCTCAGTTGACGCAATTGCGGCAAATGGACCGCACGTCACTTAACCAGGAAGATTGTCATGAAGGCTGATATCCATCCCGATTATCACACGATCAAGGTGGTCATGACCGATGGCACCGAATACGAAACCCGCTCCACCTGGGGTTCGGAAGGCGCCGTCATGAACCTTGAAATCGACCCCAAGTCCCATCCGGCATGGACGGGCGGCAACCAGCAGCTTATGGACCGCGGTGGTCGCGTTTCCAAGTTCAACAAGCGTTTCGGCGGCCTCGGCCTCTGATCCTCTTGCGGACGGATCGTTTAAAAAAAGCCCGGTTTTACCGGGCTTTTTTGTTGCCCTGTTTGGGGCCCGATTCTTGTTTTGCGGAGCGCTGGCAACAAAAAAGCAGGCCGATGAGCCTGCTTTTCAAATTGTCCGGATAAGGTGGTCTTTTCTCAGTTGATCGAGAAAGCCGTGCGCAGGAGGTTGAGCTGCGCCTGCACGCTGTTTTCATTGTCCGGCACCTTGGCGGCTTCGGACGGGCGATAGATTTCGCGGTCGAGCAGGGCGATGCGGTTCTGGAGACGCAGCGAGCGCTCGATGAGGTCACGGAAGGATTCCGGCAGGTCGTTCCAGCCGGGCGCGTTGCGGTCGACGTTGAAGCTGTCGAGCCGCACCTTGTTCTTTTCGCTCAGAACCTGATCACGCGTCATTTCGCCATTGTTGACGGCGCGCTGCAGAAGCAGCCAGGAGGCCATCTGCATCAGGCGGGTGGTGAGGCGCATCGATTCCGCCGCATAAAGCACCGAGGCCATGCGCGGCAGCACCTTGGATGCGGCGCGGCCGGCGCCGTCGAGATAACTTGCCGTTTCCTCCACCAAGGTCATGCCTTCGGTATAGAGGGACTTGAACTGGTTGGAAGCAGCCGCGCGACCCGCAAAGCTTATGGTATTTAAAACCTGTTCCGACATTTTCTTTAAATCCCTGCTCACGCACCACACTGTCAGGCAACGACGACCCGGATATTTTGTTCCGGCCTTTAGTGTTTTCAGGATGGTATCTTTACCTGAAATGCGCAAGGCAATTATTAAAGAAGGGTTAATACCCACAGTTTTACGGAATCCGGCAAGCGGCAAAAAAAGAGCCGCGAAAGCGGCTCTCAAGGTAAAACAGGGAGAAAAATCAGACCAATTCGCCGTATGGAGAAGATGCCTGAGGTCCAGAAGAACTGGACATGTATAGTAATCTCTCAGAAAGCTTAATTTTTGGTTAATGGTAAACGAAAGACTGCCCCGGAATATTCATTTTCGGGCACCGGCTGAGCCGCAGCTTGTGGCAATAGAAGTGTTGCCCCGTATCTATTCTGCAGCGCCTGTCAGGATCGGAAGAGATTCTCGGCCGCCTGCCTGCCGGCGGATTTCCGTGTCCTCTCCTCTTCGAGTCGCGTGATTTCGGCTTGCAGAAGATCGATACGGCTGCTCAACTCGTCCACCGAAAGAAGGCTGAGATCGCCACCGATCTCGTGCGCCACCGGTTTTTTCGGGCGGTCATCGTCAAAGAGGCTCATATGCCTGCTCCTTTTTCCACATAGTCGCCATCGTCGCCTGGATATTGCGGCGCGCGCGGGTCGAGCGCAATACTTTCCGGTGTGACGAGCGGGGAGGGGGTCGTTGGCATCATGGTCGAGAAATTGTCTTTTTCCTCGGTTGAGAGCGCAGCGCGTTGACGGCTTCTGATGATCGCATAAGCGGTGATGAGCAGATGCGCTACAGCCGTCACCAGAAACAGCGCATAGGGTCCGAAATGGGTCATGATCGCGCCGCCGAGCGTTGGACCGATGATGGTGCCGATGCCGTAAAGCAGCAGCAGGCCACCCGAGACCTTGACGAAGTCTTCCGAGGCGGCAAAGTCGTTGGCATGGGCCACGGCGATGGGATAAAGCGCGTTGGCGGCGGCGCCATAAATGGCGATCATGAAAATCAGCACATAGACATCATGCGGCTGGACCACGGCGACCGCCAGACCCGCGACCGCGCCAAGACCGGCGAGACCTGCCAGCACGTAGCGGCGGTCTATCCGGTCCGACAGCCGGCCTGCCGGAAATTGCGCCAGAGCGCCGACGAAAATCGTAACCGAAACCATGATGGCGATCATGGTCGGGTCGAGACCTGCCCGCGCGCCGAAGACGGCGCCGAGCGTGCCGTAGGCGCCGTTGGCAATGCCGATCATCAGAATGCCGATGAAGGAAACCGGTGAATTGCGGTAAAGGGCCGGCAGATCCAGCTTCACCTTCTGCAAAGGCTGCGGACTGGCCGCTTTCGAAAGTGTGGCCGGCAGAATGGCGATGCAATAGATGATGCCACAGATCATGAACAGCGAGGTATTGCTGATATCCCCCATCGGCACGATCATCTGCCCCGCCACGACGCCGAGCAGCGTGATGGCAATATAGAGCGAAAAGATCATGCCACGGCTTTCATTGGTGGCGCGCTCGTTCAGCCAGCTTTCGATGATCATCGAGGTGCCGGCAGTGCAGAAACCGGTCAGCGCACGCAGCGCGATCCAGGAGGTATCATCGATGATGAGTCCGGTCATCAGCACGGTGAGGCACACCAGTGCCACGAAGGAGCCGAATGCCCGCACATGGCCGGCGCGGCGCACGATGGCAGGCGCGACAAAGCAACCGACGACGAAGCCCGCCGCCCAGGAGGTGCCCAGAAAGCCCAGAATTTCATTGGAGTAACCTTCCGCCGAACCACGCACCGGCAGAATGAGACCTTGAAGGCCGTTGCCGAGAAAAAGAAACAGAGTGCTGGATAAAAGAGCGAATACGGGTAGAAGATTTCTGCTCATGAAAACACTCTCATGCGTTCGGACGGACGGTCGGACAGGCCATAGGACGGGCGTTACCCGAATGAGTTGCACTCTTCTGGTGAACGGTAAAAATGTCCAGCCTGTGACGATGCAGAAATAAAGAAAAGGCTCAATAAATGACGAAGGCAATTGGCCTTTTTTTACTGCTGGCCATGGCGATCCAGATCATCCGGCCGCTCGGTCTGCCGGGCCTTAAGAAAAGAGGCGATTGCTGGAAGATTGCGGTTGCCGCCTTTGTCATCTGGTCGGCGACGCTGCTTCTGCGTCCATAACGAAAAAGCCGCCCCAGAGGGCGGCTTTTGTTTGACCAGATGCCTGTGACGAGGGGCCTCAGGCTGCCTTTTCGAGTTCCTGTTTCCAGTTGCCCTTGGCGGCAAGGCTGTTCATCGCGGCGCGGTGTGTGAAGGCGCGCTGGCCGGCGGCGACGTTTTCCTGCTTGCCGCCCCATGTCTTGAGGGCCGTATCCTGAAGGGCGCGGCCGTAGGAATAGGTCAGCGACCAGGGCAGGTCGTAGCCGGCATTCATGGCGGAGAGATGGGCGGTTGCTTCTTCGGAGGACTGACCGCCGGAAAGGAAGGCAATGCCCGGAACGGCGGAAGGCACGGTCGCCTTCAGAACCTTCACGGTCTTTTCCGCCACTTCCTCGACGGAAGCCTTGCGGGCCTTCTTGCCGTCGATGATCATGTTCGGCTTGAGGATCATGCCTTCAAGGTTCACGCGGGCGTCGAACAGATCGGCGAAAACGGTCTGCAGAACCCATTGCGTGACTTCCGCACAGCGGTCGATGTCGTGCGTGCCGGGCTCGCCGTCCATCAGCACCTCGGGCTCCACGATCGGCACGATATCCGCCTGCTGGCAGAGAGCGGCGTAACGGGCGAGCGACTGGGAGTTTGCCTTGATCGAACCCCAGCTCGGACGCTGATCACCGATGGTGATGACGCCGCGCCACTTGGCGAAACGGGCACCGGCTTCATGATATTTGCGCAGACGCTCGTAAAGACCGTCGAGGCCTTCGGTGATGAATTCATGCGGGTGGAAAGCCATCGGCTTGGCGCCGATATCCACCTTGATGCCCGGCAGGCTGCCGGCCGCCCTGATGATATCCACGAAAGGCGTGCCGTCGGCGGCCTTCTGGAACAGGGTTTCTTCATAAAGAATGACGCCGGAGATATATTTCTTCATGGCGTCGTCGGAGCGGAACAGCATCTCGCGATAGTCGCGGCGGGCGGTCTCGGTGGATTCCAGATTGATGCTGTCGAAACGCTTCTTGATCGTTCCTGTGGATTCGTCGGCGGCGAGCAGGCCCTTGCCGTCGGCGACCATTTTGATTGCAATGTCTTCGAGACGTTCGGTCATTTGCTATTCTCCCAAGGCACAATAAATTCCCGATAACAGAAGTTCCAGGGCAGGGAAATGGCACGCTAACTCATTGAAACGATTGAAATGATTTCAATCGTTTGAAACTTTTCCTCCCATGTGCACTTACCAAAAAACAAGGCCGGACAAGCATGGCTTGTCCGGCCTCGTGTCAGGCAAGTAGGATAAGTTTACTTGGCGGCGGCCAGGATGGCAACGCCCGGCAGTTCCTTGCCTTCCATCCATTCGAGGAAGGCGCCGCCGGCTGTCGAAACATAGGAGAAATCGTCGGAAACGCCGGCATGGTTGAGTGCGGCAACGGTGTCTCCGCCGCCGGCGACGGAGACGAGCTTGCCGGCCTTGGTGCATTCCGCCGCGTGTTGTGCAGCGGCGACGGTCGCCGCGTCGAAGGGTTCGATTTCGAAAGCGCCGAGCGGGCCGTTCCAGACCAGGGTTTCCGCGCGGGAAATCCAGGCCTTGATGCTTTCAACCGATTTCGGGCCGACATCGAGAACCATGGCGTCGGCGGGAATGGCGTTGATGTCGACGATTTCATTGGCCGCACCGGCCTTGAATTCGCGGGCCACGACGCCGTCTTCCGGCAGCACGATGGCGCAGCCGGATGTCGCAGCCTCGATCATGATCTGCTTAGCGGTTTCGGCCAGATCATGCTCGCAAAGCGATTTGCCGACCTGCGCGCCGCGGGCGGCGAGGAAGGTGTTGGCCATGCCGCCGCCGATGACCAGCGCATCGACCTTCTTGACGAGGTTCATCAGGAGATCGATCTTGCTCGACACCTTGGCGCCGCCGACGATGGCGACGACCGGGCGAACCGGCTGGCCGAGGCCCTTTTCCAGAGCCTCAAGCTCGGCCTGCATGGTGCGGCCGGCATAGGCGGGCAGATGGCGTGCAAGGCCTTCGGTGGAGGCGTGGGCGCGGTGGGCGGCGGAGAAGGCGTCGTTCACATAGATATCGCCATTGGCGGCCAGAACCTCGACGAAGGCCGGATCGTTCTTTTCTTCGCCCTTGTGGAAGCGGGTGTTTTCCAGAAGCAGGATATCGCCGTCATTCAGTTTCGCGATAGCATCCGCCGCCGGTGCGCCGATGCAATCGGTTGCGAAGGAAACGGCGTGATCCAGCACTTCCTCGACGGCAGGCACGATCTGGGAAAGCGACATGTCGGCCACCGGTTCGCCCTTCGGACGGCCGAAATGGGCAAGCAGAATGACTTTCGCGCCCTTTGAGGAGAGTTCCAGAATGGTCGGCGCAACGCGTTCGATGCGGGTCTTGTCCGTCACTTTTCCATCCGCGACCGGCACGTTGAGATCAACGCGGAGGAGAACGCGCTTTCCGGCAATGTCGTTAAGGTCGTCGAGGGTCTTGAAAGCGGGCATAGGTCGATCCTGATGTTGTTGCGAGTTCGGCACGGACCATACTATGCCTGAATGCCGACGCAAGCCGGTCAGGCCTCATTTTCTCTCACTGTATTCGCAGGCGCGGGGGCACTTTCCTCCACACCGGGAAGGCTCGGCTGGCGCTTCTCTGCCAGATAGCTGCGCACACGGTTGAGGATTTCCGAAAAGCTGATGAAGATCGGCAGGCTGGTGGCCGGCTCCACCGGTTCGAGGGAGATGCCCACACCCGTTATCGCCTCGTGTTCGTCCAGCGTGCGGACGATCAGGACGATGGAGCCGAGGCGTACGCGGTCGGCATAATCGGCCTTCCCGGCAAGACGCGCTTCGATGAGTTCGGCAACGCTCATTGCCTGTTCGGCGGGCGAAAGCAGGCCGGGACCATAGGCTGCATCCAGCTCCTTCGCCGGGCGGGCGGGCGAGATCGCGAAAGTGCCAAAGAAATCGGCGTCGTCATCGGCGACCGGCAGGGCGCTCGCAAACAGCCGGTCGATCAGGCGGGAATAGCCGGGTGCGATGAAAAGATAGACAAGATCGTTCTCCCGCAGTCGCCCGGCATATTGATAGCGGATCGATTTGCCGTCGCGCACCACCAGCGACGGCATGGCCCAGCGCGGAATGCGCTCGCCCTGCATGATGGCGCTGCCCTTGGCGACCCGGTAGGAAATCAGTTCGTGATTGGCGGTGCCGGGCAGATCGACTTCCAGCTTGTCCACCTCGCCCATGCGTGGCGGCACGATCAGCCCGAGCCTTGTCGCCACCGGCTTGATGGTCCAGCCCTGTACCAGAAGTGACACCAGCACGATGATGAAGGCGGCGTTGAAATATATCTGGGCATCATCGAGCCCGCCGAGAATGGGCATGATGGCGAGCAGGATGGAGACCGCGCCGCGCAGGCCCACCCAGGCGACGAAGGAGGTTTCCTGCTGGGTATAATTGAAAGGCATGAGGCTGAGCCAGACCGCGAGCGGGCGGGCGACGAAGATCAGGAAAAGCGCCAGCAGCACGGCCGGAATGGCGATCGCCGGAAATTGCGACGGGGTGGCGAGGAGACCGAGCATGAGGAACATGATGATCTGGGCAAGCCATGTCAGCCCCTCATGGAAACGGCGAATGGTTTCCTTGGCGAAAATCCTGCGGTTGCCGGCAACGATGCCGGCCACATAGACCGCCAGAAAACCGCTGCCGCCAATTGTACCAGTGAAGGAGAAGACGAGCAGGGCCAAGGCCAGCACGAAGATCGGCGCAAGCCCGCGGTCGGCGGCGAACCGGTTGACGACGGTTGCGATCATGAGGCCGCCGAGCAGGCCGAAGATCACGCCAAGGCCCATCTGCTCAATGAAAAGCAGCAGAAAACCGCTGTCTATGCCGGCCAGCCCCTGACCCTTGGCGATGATTTCCACAAGCGCGATGGTAAGAAAGATCGCCATCGGATCATTGGTGCCGGATTCAACCTCCAGTGTCGACCGCACCTGATCGCGGATATGAATGCCGCCGATGCGCAGCAGAAAGAACACGGCCGCCGCATCGGTGGAGGCGACGATGGCGCCAAGCAGAAGGCCTTCCAGCCATGAGAGCCCGAGCAGCAGGGCGGCTGCGCCCGCGAAAAAGACGGATGTTAGAGTGACGCCCACGGTAGCGAGCGCCATCGCGGGCGCTGCAGACAGCCGGAAGGATTGTATGGACGTGCCGAAGCCGGAATCGAAAAGGATGACGGCAAGGACGAGCGAGCCGAGCATATAGGCAAGCGGGTTATTGGTGAATTCGATGCCGAGGCCGTCCACCCCCGCGACAAGGCCGATAACGAGGAAAAGCAGCAGCAGCGGCGCGCCGAAGCGGAAGGCGATGAGGCTGGAAAAAGCGGCGACGAGAACCAGAACAGTTGCCACCAGCAACAGAAGATAAAATGATTCCACGTCCACCGCCTCATTCAAACCGCGTTGATGGACCGCAACCCGTGGCGCAATGAATGCTCTGCGCGTCTGCAGTCAATGCGCCACGGGTTGCGGTCTGTCAGCGCTGTTTCTGGTGGCGTTGAAAGGCGACGCAAGGCGGGGTGTATCGAATGATACGGCAGGGCCGAAGTGCATTGCGCACGACCGTTATCCCTCTGTTTCTTGTCCGTCTCAAAATGGACCAGACAAAGGCAGGAAAGGGGAATTTTTTCGGCCTGCGGGTGAAAACATTCTGGACAGCTGACGGCAAATATCTTTGGCGAAATTAGATTTCGCCGATGCCGGCTACACGTAACATAGAGACAATGCAGGCGGGTTAGGTGTCGCTTCCGGATTTACTTGCATCACGACCGGAGCAATCGGATGAAACAAATATCTACCTTCATAATATTGGCGGCGGCCTCGATTGTTTCGGGTTGCTCAAGCACCGAGCAGACAGCTGAGAATATGGCCGCGCAACGCGAACGCTGCCGGGTCTTCGGTTATTACGAAGGTTCACGGGATTTTGCCGACTGCATGATGAAACTGTCCATGCAGCAGAGCGAGCTGAGGCAGCAGACTTTCGATACGATCTGGCGAGGCGCCAGCTCGGATCACATCATCATCAACAATAAAAAGTGACGGATGGCACGCGTCATCCGTCCGGCTAGGCACGCCTTGCGGCCGGTGATGGTTTTCGATCCGAAGCGCCCCATCGCCTTGCTTCTGGATCGATGCCGGCGGGTTTCCTCGTTCCCGCCGGCATTTTTTACAAATAAAAAGCCGGCAGGATTGCTCCTGCCGGCTTTTTGATAAGCGGGGTCTTACTTAGATGGTCTTCGCGAAGGCGACGGCCGTATCCGACATGCGGTTGGAGAAGCCCCATTCGTTGTCGTACCAGGACAGGATGCGCACGAACTTGCCTTCCATGACCTTGGTCTGGTCGTTCGCGAAGATCGACGAATGGCTGTCATGGTTGAAGTCGCGGGAAACCAGCGGCTCGTCGGTGTAGCCGAGAATGCCCTTCAGCTTGCCATCGGCTGCGGCCTTGATCGCTTCGTTGATTTCCGCAACCGTCGTGTCGCGCTTGGCGAGGAACTTGAAGTCGACGACCGATACGTTCGGGGTCGGTACGCGGATCGACGTGCCGTCCAGCTTGCCCTTGAGGTGCGGCAGAACAAGACCAACAGCCTTGGCGGCGCCCGTGGAGGTCGGGATCATGGAAAGGGCTGCGGCGCGGGCGCGGTACAGATCCTTGTGCATGGTGTCCAGCGTCGGCTGGTCGCCCGTATAGGAGTGGATCGTGGTCATGAAGCCATGATCGATGCCAACGGCGTCATCGAGAACCTTCACGACCGGCACGAGGCAGTTGGTGGTGCAGGACGCGTTGGAAATGACCAGATGGTCCTTCGTCAGCTGGTCGTGGTTGACGCCGAAGACGACCGTGAGGTCTGCGCCGTCAGCCGGAGCCGAAACGATGACGCGCTTTGCGCCGGCCGTCAGGTGTGCGGCGGCCTTGTCGCGGGCGGTGAAGATGCCGGTGCACTCGAGCGCGATGTCGACACCGAGTTCCTTGTGCGGCAGGGTTGCCGGATCGCGAACGGCCGTGACCTTGATCGGCTTGCCACCGCCAACGATGATGGTGTCGCCTTCGACCTTCACATCGGCCGGGAACCTGCCGTGGATCGAGTCGTAACGCAGCAGGTGGGCGTTGGTTTCAACCGGGCCGAGGTCGTTGATGGCAACGACTTCGATATCGGTGCGGCCGGATTCGACGATGGCACGCAGAACATTGCGGCCGATGCGGCCGAAGCCGTTAATGGCAACTTTTACAGTCATTTACAGTCTCCCGAACAAGAATGGGCGTGGTCTTTGCTGAATGGTGAGGGCCTGGAAAGCCCTCACGCAAGTTTTGCCTCGGCTGCGGCGACGACGGCTTCCGCCGTGATACCGAAGTGCTTGAAGAGATCCTTCGCCGGCGCAGAGGCTCCAAAGGAGTGCATGCCGACGAAAGCGCCGTCGTTACCGATGAAGTAATCCCAGCCCTGGCGAATGGCGGCTTCCACCGCGATCTTGACCGGAGCCTTGCCGATGATGGCGTTGCGGTAGGTTTCCGGCTGTTCCTTGAAGAGCTCGAAGCAGGGAACGGAGACGACGCGGGCGGAAACGCCCTTGTCCTTCAGCGTTGCGGCGGCCTTCAGCGCCACTTCCACTTCCGAGCCGGAAGCGAAGATCGAAACCTTGGCGTCGCTTGCGGAGACGAGTTCGTAAGCGCCGTAAGCGGAGAGGTTCTTCTCTTCATATTCCTTGCGCGAAGGCGTCAGGTTCTGGCGGGTCAGCGCCAGCGCCGAGGGACGGTGCTTCTGTTCCAGCGCCAGCTGCCAGCATTCCGCCGTTTCGGTTTCATCCGCCGGGCGGAAGAGGAGAAGGTTCGGAATGGCGCGCAGAGCTGCGATCTGCTCGACCGGCTGGTGGGTCGGGCCGTCTTCGCCGACGCCGATGGAATCATGCGTCAGAACGTGGACGACGCGGATGCCCATCAGCGCAGCAAGGCGGATCGACGGACGGCAATAATCCGAGAAGATCAGGAAGCCGCCAGCATACGGAATGAGACCGCCATGCAATGCGATGCCGTTCATGGCCGCGGCCATGCCGTGTTCGCGGATGCCGTAATGCAGGTAACGGCCGGAGAAATCCGTCGGCGTGATGGACTTCATCTGGCTGGTCTTGGTGTTGTTGGACGGCGTCAGGTCAGCCGAACCGCCAATCATTTCCGGCAGGATGCCGTTGATGACTTCAAGCGAATCTTCCGAGGCTTTACGCGTGGCGACGGTCGGGTTGTTTTCGATGATCTTCTTCTTGAAGGCATCGATGGAGCTGTCGAAGTTGCCGGGCAGGTCGCCGGCAAAGCGACGCTTGAACTCGGCCTTCTTGGCCGTCTCAGCGGCTTCGAGGCGGGCTTCCCAGTCCTGGCGCGTCTTGGTGGAGCGCAGGCCGGCGAGACGCCAGGCGTCCAGCACGTCTTCCGGAACCACGAAGGCTTCGGCTTCCCAGTTCAGGTGCTTGCGGGTGGCCGCGATTTCCTCGGCGCCGAGCGGGTTGCCGTGCACCTTGTGGGTGCCCTGCTTGTTCGGCGCGCCGAAACCGATGACGGTCTTGCAGGCGATGAAGGTCGGGCGGTCGGACTTCTGCGCGGCTTCGATGGCGGCGGCAATCGCGTCCGGATCGTGGCCGTCGACGCGGATGGTGTTCCAGTGAACGGCCTGGAAGCGGGCGATCTGGTCGGTGCTGTCGGAAAGGCCGACTTCGCCGTCGATGGTGATGTTGTTGTCATCCCAGAACAGAACGAGCTTGTTGAGCTTCAGGTGGCCGGCAAGCGCGATGGCTTCGTGGCTGATGCCTTCCATCAGGCAGCCGTCGCCGCACAGCACGTAGGTGAAGTGGCTCTGCAGGTCGGAGCCGAATTCCTCTTCCAGCTTGCGCTCAGCGATCGCCATGCCGACGGCGTTGGCGATGCCCTGGCCGAGCGGACCGGTGGTGGTTTCGATGCCGGTGGCATGACCATATTCGGGATGGCCGGCCGTCTTGGAGCCGAACTGACGGAAGCGCTTGATCTCGTCGATCGTCATGTCCTCGTAGCCCGTCAAATAGAGCAGCGAGTAAAGAAGCATCGAACCATGGCCCGCCGACAATACGAACCGGTCACGGTCCGCCCAGAGCGGCGCCTTGGGGTCGAATTTCAGGTAACGGGTGAAGAGAACGGTGGCGACATCGGCGGCGCCCATCGGCAGACCGGGATGGCCTGAATTGGCCTTCTCCACTGCATCCATGGCAAGAAAGCGGATCGCATTTGCCATCCGGTTGTGTTTGTCGCGAGAAATCATGGCTTTTCCGTCTGTTTCCGGGTGAAAGGAGATAGTTTTACGCAACTATCCAAAAAGCGGGTTGATCCATAGCAGGTGAGGCAGGCAAGTCAATAAATCCACGGGCGTTTGCGGTTCGCTCAGGGAGAAAAAATCGTTTAGAAAACCGGGCATCCTGACAAAATTCGTGCGATATGGACTGGCGTCTCTTCGTTCATCCACAGAGCAAAAGGGCTCAATGCACTGGTTTGATTGACGGGATGGTAAATCGGGTAATAACCTCGTGATTGTTGGGAAGGCCTGAAACCGGACGATTCGGCCGGTGGTGTGCGAGTTGGAAAAAACGATGTCGGCTGAGAAGACCGTACAATCTGCGCTGACGGAGCTGAATGCTGCCATCACAAATCTCGAAAATGCCATCGATATGCGTATCGAGCGGCAAAGGGAGACGGGCGAGATCGACAATGAGGTCAAACGGGTCCATGTGGACCGCGCCAGGCTCGCTCACGAGCTTGACCAGGCCGAATTTCGCGCCAATCGTCTTGAAGAAGTCAACCGCGAGGTTTCCCGCCGGCTGGTAACGGCCATGGAGACGATCCGCGCGGTGCTGGATCGATAGGAGCGGTTTCATGGCGCAAGTCACTGTTATGATCGACGGCAAGGCCTATCGCATGGCATGCGAGGCGGGACAGGAAGACCACCTGACCGATCTCGCCACACGTTTCGACCGCTATGTCGGCCACCTCAAGAGCCAGTTCGGCGAGATCGGCGATCTGAGGCTCACCGTCATGGCCGGTATTATGGTGATGGACGAGCTTTCCGAACTCAACCGCAAGATCGACAAGCTGGAGGGGGAGGTTGCGGCCCTGTCCCGTAATCGTGACGGCATGGCCGAGCACAAGGCGAAATCGGACGAGATAGTGGCGCTTGCCATCGGCGATCTGGCCGACCGCCTGAACGGGATCACCGAAAAACTGCTGGCGCGGCCGAAGCCCGCCGCGCATTGAGCGGGTGCAGGTTTCTGAGGCGGCAAAATTTCGCGCCGCACCCTCTGGCGATTTTCATCGATCCGTCCTATATCTTGGATGCGTTCTGCGCTTCCCGACAGGAACCACAATCCCTGGGGCCATACTCGATCCAAAGGGAGCTGTCCCTGGCCAGTCCCGTGGGGCTGGACACACGGTGCCCACCTACTTTTGTAGGCGCCCAGGATCGTAAATCTCCATCGGTCGCCGTGGATCGCGCTTGAAGTTTCGGGTCAACCCCCGGGGCTTCCCTGTACCCTGGATATATTCGACAGTCATTTTTCATAACTGCCGGACGCGGCTTTTTTATATTGCCGTCATTGCAATGGCGGAACAATTCCCTATTATCCGGATTGGTATGTCTGTCATGCCCTTTAAAAAAGGGCGCTGCGGCCAAAACCGCGACGTGCCGTTCAACAGCCCAAAGAGCTAAACTTGTTTACTGAAATTATGATCGTGGTCCTGCTCACCGTACTGAACGGTGTGCTTGCCATGTCCGAGCTTGCCGTTGTCTCCTCCAGACCGGCGAGGCTCAAAGTGCTTGCCGCGCAAGGCAGCAGAGGCGCCACCATGGCGCTCGGCCTTTCCGAAAATCCCGGACGTTTCCTTTCCACGGTGCAGATCGGCATCACGCTGGTCGGCGTTCTGTCCGGTGCGTTTTCCGGTGCCACACTCGGCGCCCGGTTTACCGCATGGCTTTTGGAGCAGGGCGTTCCTGACCGTGCTGCCGATGCAATCGGTGTGGGTTCGGTGGTGGTCGCCATTACCTATCTGTCGCTGATCGTCGGCGAGCTGGTGCCCAAGCAGATCGCGCTGCGCGATCCCGAAAAGGTTGCCGCCCGGGTCGCGCCAACCATGGTGATGCTGTCGCGGGTCGGCGCGCCGCTGGTATGGCTGCTCGACAAATCGGGTAAGGCCGTTCTCGCCCTTCTCGGCCATAGCGGTGAATCCAACGCATCGGTCACTGACGATGAAATCCGCACGGTTCTGGCCGAAGCCCACAGCGCCGGCGTGATCGAGACCGAGGAATCGGCGATGATCACCAGCGTCATGCGCCTTGCCGACCGCAATGCGCGCGGCCTGATGACGCCGCGTCGCGATGTGGAAGTGGTCGATATCGAAGACAGCGCTGAGGAAATCCGCGAGCAGCTCCGCCAGACGCAGCGGTCGCGCCTGCCGGTGCGCAATGGTGCCTCGGATGAAATTCTCGGTGTGCTTTTCGCCAAGGATGCCTTCGATGCGCTGGCCTCCGGCAAGGAACTCAACATTCGCGAGCTTCTGCGCGAGGTTCCCGTCGTATCGGATCTGACAAGCGCGGTGGATGTCATCCAGTCGCTGCGTCGCTCCACCGTGCACATGGTGCTGGTCTATGACGAATACGGCCATTTCGAAGGTATCGTCAGCTCCGGCGACGTTCTGGAGGCCATTACCGGCGCGTTCCAGGAAGACAATGACGAAGAGCCGGCCATGGTCGAACGCGAGGACGGTTCGTTCCTCGTCGCCGGCTGGATGCCCGCCGATGAGTTCGCTTATCGCATGGGTTTCCAGATCGATGAGGATGCCGAATTCGAAACCGTTGCCGGTCTGGTTCTGGACGAGTTCCGTCGTCTGCCGGAGCTGGGCGAACACGTTACCCGCAACGGCTGGCGTTTCGAGGTCATCGATCTCGATGGCCACCGTATCGACAAGGTTCTCGTGAGCCGGGCTGCCTGATGCCGGGCGACGTTGCCGAAAAAGCGAGGCTGCGCGGCGAAAGGCTTGCCGCGCGCGATGCTTTGACGCTGACGGAGCGGGAGCAGAAAAGCCGGTCCATAACGGCTCATGGCGCCTCGGATATTCCCTTTGGGCCGGGAACCGTCATTTCCGGCTTCATGCCGATCCGTTCCGAGGCCGATACCCGGCCGCTGATGGAGGCGTTGCGCGAACGCGGCGGGCGCCTTGTCCTTCCTGTCGTGCTGGATCGTGAAACCATTGTCTTCCGGGCCTTTGAGACGGATACGCCGCTGGTGAAGACCGGCTTCGGCACGACTGGCCCGGGTGAGGATGCGGACGTTCTCGATCCGGATATTCTGCTCGTGCCTCTCTCCGTCTTCGATGGGCATGGGCAACGGGTCGGTTATGGCGCGGGCCATTATGACCGCGCCATTGCACGTTTGCACGTCAGGGGAAAACAACCTGTTCTCATTGGCGTCGCATTCGATTGTCAGGAAGTGCCGTATGTGCCGGCGGAGCCGCACGATGTATCGCTTCACGCCATTCTGACGGAAAGCGGCCTGCGCTGGTTTTCCGACCCCCTGTCGATCTCCGATAGTGGGCAAAAGGCGCTTTAGCACTTTTTAAAAGATGGATTACCCGCTAGAGGGGACGGAATTTTTAAAACATGCGCAAGATCGGGGCGGGTGAATGAGGCTTCTTTTTCTCGGAGACATGGTTGGTAAGACCGGACGCACGGCTGTCTGGGAACGATTGCCGGGGCTGATTTCCGATCTGAAGCTGGATTTCGTTATCGTCAACGGTGAAAACGCCGCGGGTGGTTTCGGTATCACCGAAGATATCTATCTCGAGACCATCAATGCGGGCGCCGATGTCGTCACCACCGGCAACCACGTCTGGGACCAGAAGGAAGCGGTTTCCTTTTGTGAGCGGCACGACCAGTTCCTGCGGCCCGCCAATTATCCCGACGGTACGCCGGGCAAGGGCTCGGGCATTTTTTATGCCCGCAACGGCGCGCGCGTGCTTGTCGCAAACATCATGGGCCGGGTGTTCATGCATCCGGAACTGGACGATCCCTTCAAGTCGGCGGAAAACATTCTTGCTGCCTGCCCGCTGAAGGAACAGGCCGACGCCATCATCTTCGATTTCCATGCGGAAGCGACGAGTGAAAAACAGTGTTTCGGCCATTTTGTCGACGGGCGCGCAAGCTTCGTCGTCGGCACCCACACCCATGTTCCGACGGCTGATGCGCAGATATTGAATGGCGGCACGGCCTATATGTCTGACGCCGGCATGTGCGGCGATTATGACAGCTCGCTTGGCATGGAGAAGGAAGAGCCGATCAACCGCTTCATTTCGAAAATGCCGAAAGGCCGTTTCGAGGCGGCGAGCGGGCCGGCGACGATCTGCGGCGTCGGCGTTGAAATCTCCGACCGTACCGGGCTTGCCGAGAAAATCGCACCGCTGCGCATCGGGCCGCGGCTTTCGGAAACGCTGCCTTCCTTCTGGGCTTAAACTTCTGCCGGAAGCGTTCACAATGACGAGAGTGTAAGCTTTCCGCCGTTCTTGTAACTGGACGCCCCGCAAAACCTGCCTCATCCTCTCCACCTTCGCAAGTTCAGGGGAGTGGCATGATGCTGCGCGTGCTAATGCTTGCAATGACCGGGCTGATCGCCTGTGCGGGAGCCGCCTTTTCCCAGACGGCGAGCCGGCCTCCCGTCAGCCAGTGCCAGGCGATCGCCAGCAACATTCCCGGCGTCATGTTCGCGAGCTTCAATCCGCCAGGTGTTCAGCTGGCCCAGGCCGCGGCAAAGGAAGAGGTGAAGATCAGCTTCATCGGCCATTCCACCTATCTGATCGAAAGCCCCGGCGGTGTGACCATCGCCACGGACTATAACGGCGTCTATCGACCTCCCGTCACGCCAACTGTCGTGACGATGAACCGGGCGCATTCGACGCATTTCACCCTCAACCCGGACCCGGCCATTCAATATGTGCTGCATGGCTGGAGCGATACGCCAGGAGAAAAGGCCGAGCACAAGGTTCTGGTGGGCGATGTCTATATCCGTAATGTCGCAACCGATATCCGCAACCGCTGGGGTGATTACGAGTCGTTTCAGGAAAATGGCAATTCCATCTTCATCTTCGAGGTTGCCGGACTATGCATCGGTCATCTCGGCCATCTGCATCACGAACTGACGGATACACATTATGCCGAGATCGGCCGTCTGGATGTGCTGATGGTGCCGGTGGATGGCGGTCTGACCATGGGCGCCGACAGCATGAGCCGGGTGGTCAAGCGCCTGCGCTCCGCATTGATCCTGCCGATGCACCGAACCGGCCCGCCGCTGGAACAGTTTCTCACGATGTTCGGCGAAAGTTTCCGCATTGCCTATGCCACCGATCCGGTGATCCGGGTTTCGATGCGAAACCTTCCCCGCCAACCGCAGATATTGGTGCCGAAAGGCATGTAGCAGGCGGCGGGCGAGGAAGGCCGGGGGAGCCGTTTCTCAGGCGAAGGTGAGATGCTGGCGGACGCCGACATCGGGCGTTTTGTCATCCGACATGTTCGCCTTGGCGATTTCCCAGCCGAATTTGAGCGTGCTGTCCGTGGAAGCCCAGATATCGGCGTCATCGACATGCAGCGCCAGCATGGTCAGTTGCGGATCGCTTTTGCCATGTTCGTACCAGGCCGCCGTGACCGAGTTCCAATATTCGTCGATCTTGGTTTTGTCGTCGCGCGCTTCGAGGATGCCCGAAAGGCAGGCGTGGTAGTCATGATCCTTGCCCACCACGCAGAAATGCGCCCGGGAACCGGATTTCAGCGATTTCACCAGATCGGTGTCTTTTTTGGAGAAAAACCAGATGGTATTGGTCTTGGGGTCAGCATGAGGCGCCATGGGCTGCATGTGGTTGTGCAATCCTTCCAGCCCAAGCATGCCGGCATGGACGGAATTGATCTCGTCCCAGAGCTGGCGGGCCGGTGCTTCTCTTGCTTCAGTCAGGCTGACCATATGTTTTCTCCTTCCGGTCTCGTGCTGCGACGGAGGAAAAGATGCCCTGTTCCGCCGCGTTCATGATCAGAACGAAGAGCGGATAAATCAGTTCCTTCTGTTGTTGCGGCAAGAGAAAGCGCTTGCGGGGTTGAATGGCGCGGCTATCGCACTTATAAGGCCCGCAATCTCCAAATTACGACAATCAGGTTTTCCATGGCTGGTCATTCACAGTTCAAGAATATCATGCACCGCAAGGGCAAGCAGGACTCCGTGCGGTCCAAAATGTTTTCCAAGCTTGCGCGCGAAATCACCGTTGCGGCAAAGACGGGCATGCCCGACCCGAACATGAACCCGCGCCTGCGTCTGGCGATCCAGAACGCCAAGGCCCAGTCCATGCCGAAGGACAATATCGAGCGCGCGATCAAGAAGGCGTCGGGCGCCGATGGCGAAAACTATGACGAAGTCCGCTACGAGGGTTACGGCCCGGGCGGCGTTGCCGTCATCGTCGAGGCCCTGACGGACAACCGCAACCGCACAGCCTCCAACGTGCGCTCCATCTTCACCAAGGCCGGCGGCGCTCTCGGCGAAACCGGTTCTGTCTCCTTCTCCTTCGACCGCGTCGGCGAAATCTCCTACAAGGCTGAAGTCGGCGATGCCGACAAGGTCATGGAAGCCGCCATCGAGGCCGGTGCCGACGATGTCGAATCCAGCGAAGACGGCCACACCATCATCTGCGGTTTCGAAGCGATGAACGAGGTTTCCAAGGCGCTGGAAGGCGTGCTGGGCGAAGCCGAAAGCGTCAAGGCCATCTGGAAGGCCCAGAACACGGTGCCGGTGGATGAAGAAAAGGCGCAGTCGCTGATGAAGCTCATCGACAATCTCGAAGACGATGACGACGTGCAGAACGTCTATTCCAACTTCGAAGTGTCCGAAGAAATTCTCGCCAAGCTTTCCGCCTGACGTCTCATGTTTCAAAAAAGCCCCGGCAGCGATCCGCTCCGGGGCTTTTTGTTTAGGCGGCCTTCTTTATGGAGGTTCGGACGTCGGCAAAAATCTCGACCGACCGCAGCCTTTTTTCGATATCGTGGATCGGCATGGAAACGATCAGCTCATCCGCCTGCGTTTCCGCCAGGAAACCGTCGAGATGGCGTTGGATCGTCTCAGGTGAGCCGACGGCGGCGAAACGCAATGTGTGTTCGACAGAGAAACGCTCCATCTCGTTCCAGTAATCGTCCATGTTATGCACCGGCTTCGGAAACTGCGTGCGCACATTGCGGCGCAGGTTGACGAATTGCTGCTGCGAGGAGGTGAAGAGATGCTGCGCCTCTTCGTCCGTATCGGCGCCGACGCCCATCACCCCCACCATGACATAGGGCTTGTCCAGCACCTCGGAAGGCTGGAAGCGTTCTCGATAGATATGGATCGCCTCCATCAGCATGTCAGGGGCAAAATGCGAGGCAAAGGAATAAGGCAGACCGAGGGCTGCGGCGAGATGCGCACTGTAGGTGCTGGAGCCGAGCAGCCAGAGCGGGACATTGGAATTCATGCCCGGCACGGCGAGAATGGCCTGATCCTGTTGCGGCGGGCCGAGATAGCGCTGGAGTTCGACGATATCGTGCGGGAAATTTTCCGCGCCGGCATCGAGATTGCGGCGCAACGCCCGCGCCGTGCGCATGTCGGTTCCGGGAGCGCGACCGAGACCGAGATCGACACGACCGGGAAGGAGTGCGGCAAGTGTGCCGAACTGCTCGGCGATGACGAGCGGGGAGTGGTTGGGCAGCATGATGCCGCCGGAACCGACGCGAATATGTTTCGTGGCCGCGCCCACATGGGCAATGACGAGTGATGTTGCAGCACTGGCAATGCCCGGCATGCCGTGGTGCTCCGCCAGCCAGATGCGGTTATAGCCGTGTTCTTCGGCCTTGATCGCCATTCGGCGGGAATTTTCAAGCGCCTCGCTGACGCTCTCGCCTTCACCGATGGGTGAAAGGTCGAGAATGGAAAAGGGGATCATCCGACGCTCCTGCAGAGTTTAAGTCTTTGCTGCGGATGTAAGGCGCGTGTCCCGATTTACCAGAGAAGTCGCGCAGAATTGAAGGATGGTTCAAAAAAATTGGGGCCTCCGGAGAGGCCCCTGTCTTTCTTGACTGAGCCGCCTCAGCCCGCCCGCCGGAATTGCCGGCTTTCGTGACGCCCCGCCGCGGTTTCCGAAGCCAGTACGAACTGTCCGAGCCTGCCATCCATTTCACCCGCTTCGGAAGCGAGATTGTGAATCGCGGCCGTCGTTTCTTCCACCATGGCGGCATTCTGCTGGGTCATGGTGTCGAGGCTGGTGACGGTGCTGTTGATTTCCGAAAGCGTGTGCGCTTCCTCGCGGGTAGACTCCATGATCTCTTCGATACGCGTGCTGATGGTCTGCACATGCTTACCGATGCCGCTCAGCGAAGCACCCGCCTTTTCCACCAGCGCCACGCCTGCGGAAACCTCGTCGGTGGAGCGCTTCAGAAGGCTGGTGATTTCTTTCGCGGCGGCTGCCGAACGCTGCGCCAGTTCGCGCACTTCCTGCGCCACAACGGCAAAACCCTTGCCGGCGTCGCCCGCGCGGGCGGCCTCGACACCCGCATTCAAGGCAAGGAGGTTGGTCTGGAAGGCGATTTCATCGATGACGCCGATGATCTGGTTGATCTGACGCGACGAGGTCTGGATTGCCTCCATGGCGGCGATGGTCTGCTCCATCACGCGGCTCGATGCCGTTGCCTCCGTGCTGGCGTCCCGGGCAATCCGCGTTGCCTGTTCGGCGCGTTCGATCTGGTCGCGGACGGCTTCGGTAATCGCCTTGATGGCGCTTGCCGTTTCGGTGATGGAAGCCGCCTGCCGCTCTGTGCGTTCCGCCAGCTGGTCAGCGCCCACCCGCATCTCCTCGGAGCCGCCACGAACGGCGGCGGAGTTGCCGCCAATCGCTTCCATGGTCTCGCTGAGCCGGGCAAGCGCGGTATTGAAATTGTGGCGCAGGCTTTCGAGATCGTCAGGAAAAACGGTCTCTATGCGATAGGCGAGATTGCCGTTCGCCAGCCGGTCCAGCCCCTCATCCAGGGAACGCACGACCATCTGCAGCGTGCCGGCCTCGGCCTCCCGTTCCGCAAGATGGGCGCGCCGCGCCGTTTCGGCTTCTTCCCGCGTGCGCGATGCGGTCTCCTCCATGTCCCGCTGCAGGATGAGTTTTTCACGGAAGCTGCCGAGCGCGCGCGCCATGCGGCCAATCTCGTCCCTGCGGTCCTGATTGCCGATTTCGGCATCGAGACGCCCGGCCGCCACTTCGCCGGTCAGGCCGGCAAGTTTTTCCAGCGGGGCGAAAAGGCGCCGTGCGAAAAAGGCCGTCGCAGCACACATGGCGGCGAGAACGCAGAGGCCGATCACGGCAAGCGTGCCGGCGATCGAGATGGAGCCGGCATTCAACTCGCTGCGCAGCATGCTTTCCACCGCGAGATATTTTTCCCCGGCGAAGGAGAAGGGGCGGGCATAGGCATTGGCTTCGCCATCCGCGCGGTCGATCTTGGCGACGGTCATGCCCGTCGCATTCAGAGCCGCGCCATGGAAACCGTAGATGGCCGGCTCAAGGCTGACCAACCTTTCGCCCTCAACGCCGAGAACCTTGCCATCGGCGGAGATGATCGCGGATTGTTCGGAACTGCCGGCCGTCACACCCTTGGTGAGAATCTGGCTGAAGACGCCTTCCTTGACCCGGAAGAGAACGATGCCCTTGAACGCGCCGAACTTGACGACCGGAACGCCGAAATAAATGCTAGCCTCTTTCGTGGCGGCATCGATGCGCAGGCCGGAGAAGCTGGTCTGCGCCACATCGTTCACGGCCTTTTCGGCATTCGCGGCACCGCGTGCGAAGGCCGCGCCGAGGCCGCTTTCCGCCCAGGCGCTGCCGGTGACGGTTTCCCCGAAAGCCGATCCTTTAAGATAGGAGTAATAGACCGTGCCGGCCGGATCGATGAAGAGAACGTCGCTGAACGGCGTTCCCTGCAGATAACCGCCAATATCCGTCTGGGTCTTCTCATGGGTCGAATAATAAAAGCCGCTCGGGCTTTCCGGCTTGATCAGCTTTTCCCTGTCGCCGAAGGGGTTTTCCTTGACGAAGACGCGCTGCAGTTCCGCCTTCGCGTCGCCGGAATTCTTCTGCACGGTGGCCCAGCCGCTGCGCATGGAGACGACAGCCATCTGCAGGGCTTCGATCTTGGCGATGGAGTCCGCCTGCACCTTCAGCTGTTCAAGACGTTCCTGGAGCATGTCGCCGCGGAAGACGAGAATGCTTTCCATGGATTTCGACGCCTGTTCCTCGAGAACGCCGCTGCTGCTCTGATAACCGAGAAGTGTCAGAGCCCCGGTCGAGATCGCCATCAGCGCCAGGAAAATCACCAGCACCTTGGTGGATATAGAATGAAAACGGTTCAGCATGGCCGATGCAGCCCCCAATGCCGGATCAGTTCCCACGCCATGCACGGATGGCGCCATCGGACGGCTGATATGGCGAAACTATCGTGCTGCGGATCATCATGTCCGCAGCTCCCCTTTTTGATTTTGCGAGAACAATGCGGCACGCGGTTTAAGCAGAGGTAAATGCTGCACTGCAAATTTGATGAATGTTGTCGTTTTGTTCACTTATCGCTGGCAGGGTCGCAACCGGAAAGATAAGGTGCCTCATGCAAAAGACGATTCGAATCATCGGCATTGACCCGGGATTAAGGCGCACCGGCTGGGGGGTGATCGACACCCTCGGCAACAGCCTGCGTTTTGTCGCCTCCGGCACGGTGACGTCGGATGGCGATATGGATCTCGCCTCCCGCCTGTGCCAGCTGCATGACGGGCTGGCGGATATCGTGCACAGCCATCAGCCTGACGAAGCGGCGGTGGAACAGACCTTCGTGAACAAGGATGCGGTTGCGACCCTGAAACTCGGTCAGGCGCGCGGCATCGCCATGCTGGTTCCGGCGCGCGCCGGGTTGCCGGTCTTTGAATATGCACCGAACGCGGTGAAGAAAGCCGTGATAGGCGTCGGGCACGGCGAAAAGCAGCAAATTCACATGATGCTGAAAATCCTGATGCCGAAGGCCGAATTCAAGGGTAACGATGCGGCGGATGCGCTCGCCATCGCAATCTGTCACGCCCATAATCGCGGCGGCGACAGGATGCGGCGACTGCTGGCGGCCGGTTGAATATTTAAAGTCTCATTGCAGCGGGCGGCATCATGATCGGAAAACTGAAAGGCAGCATCGAGGAAATCGGCGCGGATTACGTGCTGGTGGATGTGCACGGCGTCTGTTACGTCGCCTATTGTTCGGCGCGCACGCTGTCGAAAATCGGCTCCGTCGGGGAGGCGGTGGTGCTGTTCATCGAGACCTATGTGCGCGAGGACCAGCTGAAGCTCTTCGGTTTTCTCTCGGCGCTGGAGCGGGAATGGTTCAACCTGTTGCAGAGCGTGCAGGGCGTGGGCTCGAAAGTGGCCTTGGCCGTTCTTTCCACGCTGTCGCCCTCCGAACTGGCCAATGCCATCGCGCTTCAGGACAAGGTGATGATTTCGCGGGCGCCAGGCGTCGGGCCGAAGGTGGCGGTGCGTCTTGTGACCGAGCTTCGCAACAAGGCGCCTGCCTTTGCCGGAGAGGCTTCCGCCTCGATCGGCCTCAAGCAGGAGCTTGGCGAAGGCGTTGCATCCGCGCCGGTGGCGGATGCCGTTTCCGCGCTCACCAATCTCGGCTATTCGCGTGACCAGGCCGCCAATGCGGTTGCCGCCGCATTGAAGAACGGCGGAGAGGGCGGCGACAGCGCCAAGCTGATCCGGCTGGGTTTGAAGGAGCTTTCGCGTTAGTTGCCGAGGGTGAATTTTCTTACTAGATTATAGACAGTAAGAAAAAAGTGAGGTCGTAAGAAAATGGGTATCACGACGATGACCTCCAAAGGTCAGTTGACCATACCGAAGGAAATCCGGGACGAGCTGAAACTTACCCCGGGGACGCGTTTCTACGTTACGATACGCAACGGGCAAGTTGTGGCTGTTCCGAAAAATAAAAAGCTTGCGGATTTGGCCGGCATACTCGGCAAGCCGCCGAATGGCGCCCGACTGTCGTTAGAAGCGATGGACGAGGCAATCATGGACGCCGTTTCCGAAGATGATGAGCGGATCAGGCGGGAATGGTCTGAAGGCGACCGATGATCGGTATCGATACAAATGTGTTGATGCGCTTTTTGGTCAATGATGATGACCCGCAAAATGCAATCGCCAGACGCTTCCTTTCCGAACGGACGGCCGATGATCCTGCGTATATTAGCGCCGTAACGCTTGCAGAAACTGTCTGGATTTTACGGAAACGCCTGAATTTTCCGGCGGCGGATGTGCGTGATACGGTGAAGGCGCTGCTTGAGGCCGAAGGGCTGGTTGTTGAACATACCGAGGAGTTGGACGCGCTTCTCAATGACCATAAAAGCCCGAAAGCCGATATTGCCGACTATCTGGTATTCTGGTGCGGCGCCAGGGCAGGATGCCGCTCGACTGTTACTTTCGATAGAACCGCAGCAAAAGACATACCCGGAATGGAACTTCTGACATGAGCGATGCGGCAAGGCTGATTACCCCCGAAAAGCGCGGTGAGGACATCGACACCACCCTGCGCCCGCAATCGCTGGACGATTTTACCGGCCAGGCGGAGGCCCGCGCCAATCTCAAGGTATTTATCGAGGCGGCCAAGAACCGTGGCGAAGCGCTGGATCACGTGTTGTTCGTCGGCCCGCCCGGTCTCGGCAAGACCACGCTGGCGCAGATCATGGCCAAGGAACTTGGCGTCAACTTCAAATCCACCTCCGGCCCCGTCATCGCCAAGGCGGGCGATCTCGCCGCACTTTTAACCAACCTCGAGGAGCGCGACGTGCTCTTCATCGATGAAATCCACCGCCTCAATCCGGCGGTGGAAGAAATTCTCTATCCGGCAATGGAGGATTTCCAGCTCGACCTCATCATCGGCGAAGGACCGGCGGCGCGCTCGGTGAAGATCGATCTTTCCAAATTCACCCTTGTGGCCGCGACCACCCGTCTTGGGCTTTTGACGACGCCGCTGCGGGACCGTTTCGGCATTCCCGTCCGGTTGGCTTTCTACACGGTCGATGAGCTGGAACTCATCGTCCGGCGCGGCGCGCGGCTGATGGGGCTGAACATGACCGACGAGGGCGCGCGCGAGGTGGCAAGGCGTGCCCGCGGCACGCCGCGTATCGCCGGACGGCTATTGCGCCGCGTGCGCGATTTCGCCGAGGTGGCGCGGGCGGAAGCCGTGACCCGTGAGATCGCCGACGAGGCTTTGACGCGGCTTCTGGTCGACAAAATGGGCCTCGACCAGCTCGACATGCGTTATCTGACCATGATCGCGGTCAATTTCGGCGGAGGCCCGGTTGGCATCGAAACCATCGCCGCCGGCCTTTCGGAACCGCGCGATGCGATCGAGGATATTATCGAACCCTATATGATCCAGCAGGGCTTCATCCAGCGCACGCCGCGCGGCCGCATTCTGACCGGCACGGCCTGGAAACATCTGGGCATGCAGCCGCCGAAGGATATCGAGGCGGCGCAGTTCCGGCTGACGCTGGAGGAGGATTGAGGGAACAAGCCCGGTGCGTTGGCATTTGATCGTCTTTGGCACGGAGATGATCATGTCGGTGTATCGCAAGGGCACGAAGGTCCGGTGGAACTGGGGCAGTGGCACCGGTGAAGGTAAAATCGTCGAGACTTTCACGGATGATGTCGAACGCATCATTTCCGGCTCCACCATAAAGCGGAAAGCGAGTAGGCGGGAGCCTGCCTATCTGATCGAACAGGAAGACGGCGCGAAGGTTCTGAAAAGCAGATCGGAGCTTGAGCGCGTCGATTGAACGACGCCGTCCTTCGGCGGCAATGGAGGAACCTTCATGTCTTACGATCCGCTGCGGGTCTTCCGCAAACTCGCGCGCAACAACCGGCTGGCCAATTTTCGGCTGCATCAGGCCTGTCTTCAGCTTTCGCAGGACGCGTTCGTCGCCTCCCGTGTCAGTTTCTTTCCGACGCTGCGCGCGACGCTGAACCACATCTACACCGTCGACCGGTTTTATATCGATGCCCTGCAGAGCGGCACACTCGGCCTTGCGGCTTTTGCGGAAGAGGAGCCTTTCGCCACCATGGCGGATCTGCGTGTCGCCCAGACGGAATTGGACGAGGTGCTGATCGCATTTGTCGACAGTCTCGATGAAGACGGCCTCGCCGCCGCCGTCAATATCCATCGCGGCGCGCGCATCCAGCAGGATCGCTGCGACGATGTTCTGTCGCATCTCTTCCAGCACCAGACGCATCATCGCGGGCAGGCGCATGCGATGTTGTCCGGCACCGCAGTCAAGCCACCGCAACTGGATGAATTCATTGTGGGAGATGACGCAAAGGCGAGAAAAGACGCGATGGATGCGTTAGGATGGACGGAGACCGATTTGATGTTTCCAGCCCGCAGGCCAGCACCATGACACACGATACCAAGCAGGACACCCGCATCCGCATCAAGTTCAAGCCGAAGCGCATTTTCCAGATGCGGGTGGCGGGACTGGTGTTTCGCGATGGTCACGTGCTGGTGCATCGGGCGTCGCATGAAAAATTCTGGACCTTTCCGGGTGGCCGTGCCGAAATGGGCGAACGCTCCGAAGAAACGCTGGCGCGCGAAATGGTGGAAGAGCTTGGCGTCGAGGCCAGGGTCGGGCGGCTTTTATGGGCGGTCGAAAATTTTTTCCATTATGAAGGCAAGGACTGGCACGAGCTCGGATTTTATTACCTGATGGACCTGCCGGAGACGCTGGCTTTTCATCCGACCGATATCATTCACCGCGTTCAGGACGGCGACAACGAACTGGAGTTCCGCTGGGTTGCGGCGACGCGGCAGGCATTGACGGAGCTTGATATTCCGCCCTATTTCATCGCCGACGAAATAGAGCACCTGCCGAAGGCCACGAGACACCTCGTCTGGCATGACGGCGATCTGGACGATAAATGACCTCTGCCCCTGAACGCCACATGATCCGGCTGGACCGGAAACCGCAGCTTTTCAGCATGCGCGTGGCGGCGCTGATCTTTCAGAACGGTCATGTTCTTGTCCAGCGCGCCGCGAAGGACAGTTACTGGGCCTTGCCCGGCGGGCGGGCCGAAATCGGCGAGAGTTCGCAGGAAACCATTATCCGCGAGATCGGCGAGGAGCTTGACCGGGATTGTTCGGTCGAGCGTCTACTCTGGTCGGCCGAAAATTTTTTCGCCTATGACGATTTTGCGGCGCATGAGCTCGGATTTTATTATCTCGTTTCGCTTCGCCAGCCCCTGCCGTTCCATGAAAGCGATATCGTGCATCGGGTGCTGGATGGCGTCGAAGTGGAGTTCCGCTGGTTGCCCGCGCAGCCTTCCGCGCTTCTGAAGAGCGATCTGAGGCCCCGTTTCATCGCGGAGCGTATCGAGGCGCTGCCGCAACGGCATGAGCATCTTATCGTCCGCGAAGGACGTTCCGATGTAGCCGCAATTCTCAAGGAGACAATATGAGCGAGCTTGTGGTTTCGCTTTCGGGTGAGCTTATCGAACATGGCCACCGCCTCACACAGCGCGTCTATTACGAGGATACGGATTTTTCCGGCCTCGTTTATCACGCCCGCTATCTGCATTTTCTCGAACGCGGCCGAACCGACTACCTGCGCTGCCTCGGCTGCGAACAAAGCGCGCTTCTGACCGCTGACGAGGAAGGTCTGGTCTTCGTCGTGCATCGCATGGAGATCGATTTCAAAAGCCCGGCGCGGATGGATGACGTCTTGACGATCACCACCATCACCGAGAAAGCCGGCGGCGCGAAAATGGTGCTCAATCAGGAAATCCGGCGCGGCGAAACCTTGCTGGTCGCCGCCAAGGTCATCATCGCCGTCATCAACGCCAATGGTCGCCCGAGGCGGCTTCCGGAGACGGTCGCGGAAAAATTCCTGAAGTAATTGGCGGCCGCATCCAGTAAATCCATCCGGCGTGGCCCTGCTGTAACACTCCTTTAACCATAATGGTGTCTTACTTTAGCAACTGGCATTTGTGCGGCGCACGCCTTCCTTTCACCAAATTTATTGGCAAGTAAGGCTTACTGGCAAGTATCGGGGTATGGCTAAGGGGTTGGCGGCTGTTGCCGCAGGACTTCGAGCGTTAACACGCGTTTGAATCGCCCGGTCCCGTACCGGGCGTTTGGATTCGGGGATTGGATATTTATGGAACAGGCAGGTTTGGCAGCGGCGACGCACGATGTAAGTCTCTGGGCACTGTTTATGCAGGCGGGCCTCATCGTGAAGCTCGTGATGATCGGACTTATCGCCGCCTCGGTCTGGACGTGGGCGATCGTCTTCGACAAATATGTGAGCTTCGGCAAGGCAAGACGCCAGTTCGACCAGTTCGAACAGGTCTTCTGGTCGGGCCAGTCGCTCGAAGAGCTTTATCGCACGCTGGCGGAACGCCAGAATGGCGGTCTTGCGGCAATTTTCGTTTCCGCCATGCGCGAATGGAAGAAATCCTTCGAGCGCGGCGCACGCTCGCCCATCGGTCTGCAGATGCGTATCGACCGGGCGATGGACGTGACCATGGCGCGTGAAAGCGAACAATACGAGGCGCGCCTCGGTTCGCTCGCCACCATTGGTTCGGCCGGTCCCTTCATCGGCCTCTTCGGTACGGTTGTGGGTATCATGACCTCGTTCCAGGCGATCGCCGGTTCGAAGTCCACCAACCTTGCGGTCGTGGCGCCGGGTATCGCCGAAGCGCTTCTGGCAACGGCCATCGGCCTTGTCGCGGCTATCCCCGCGGTTATCGCCTACAACAAGTTCACGGCCGACGCGCACAAGCTTTCCGCCCGCATGGAAGGTTTCGCCGACGAGTTCTCCGCGATCCTGTCGCGCCAGATCGATGAAAAACTTCAGACGCGGCAGGCCGCCCAGTAAGCGGCCGCATGCTGTGCAGTAATTTGCCGCAAGGCAAAATGGAGTAGATGGTATGGGTATGTCAGCAGGTGGCAGCGGCGGCGGTTCCGGTGGACGCCGGGGGCGCGGCGGACGGCGCAGGGGCGGGGCGATCAGCGAGATCAACGTGACGCCGCTGGTCGACGTCATGCTCGTGTTGCTTATCATCTTCATGGTGGCCGCGCCGATGATGACGGTCGGCGTGCCGATCGATCTGCCGCAGACATCCGCCAATGCGCTGAATTCGGATACACAGCCGATCACGATTTCCGTTAATGCCAATGGCCAGATCCATTTGCAGGAAACAGAAATCCAGGCGGCCGAAGTGGCCGACAAGCTGCAGGCGATCGCCACGACAGGTTATAACGAGCGTATCTTCGTGCGCGCGGATTCCGTTGCCGCTTACGGCGTCGTTGCCGATGTGATGGCGCGTATCCAGGCGGCGGGCTTCAAGAATATCGGCCTTGTGACCCAGCAGAAACAGGACAATTGACGTAAAACGATGAAGGGCAGCCTTACCACATCCGCGATCGTGCATGCGTCGCTTCTGGCTTTCGCCCTCGTTTCCCTGGGCTCGCCGGAGCCGCTTGACGTGTCGCAGGCCGAAGCCCTGCCTGTGGAACTGGTGCCCATCGAGGAGCTGAGCCAGATCCAGCAGGGCGACAAGAACGCGCCGAAAGCGGAGAAGTCAGCCCCGGTCCCGACCACGCGGCCGGATATTGTCGAAAACGCCCAGAATGTCGGCAACAACACAGCCGATATCGAAGCGCCGCCGACCCCGACCACCAAGCCCAATGACAATCTCAGCGCGGCCGCTCCGCCAAAGCAGGAAAAGCCGCAACCCGTCGTCGACACCAAGGCGAATGAGGTAAAGGAAATCGTCAAGGAAGAGACCTCGGCTCCGAAGCCGCAGGAAATGGCCGCCTTGCCGCAGACCAAGCCCGAGATCGCGCCGCAGCCGAAGACGGAACCGCCGCCGCAGGAGACCAAGGCCGAAGAGCCGCCACCCGCGCAGCAGGAGCCGGCCGAAATCCCCGTGCCGCAGAACGTGCCGCGTCCGAATTCCCGTCCCGAGCCGCCAAAGCCGGAAGAGCCGAAGCAGGCTGAGACCAAGCCTGCCGAGCAGAAGCCCGCGGAAAAACCGGCCGAGACCAAGCCCGATCAGGCGAAGTCCACGGACAAGCCTTCCGACAAGAAGCCCGGCGAGAAGAAGCAGGAGACTGCGAAATCGGCTTCCTCGAAGGAAAGCGACTTCAACGCTGACGATATCGCCGCGCTTTTGAACAAGCAGGCGCCCTCGGGCGGCGGCGCCAAGCGCTCCACCCAGCAGGCCTCGCTTGGCGGCAAGAAGACGACGGGCGGTTCGACGCTCAGCCAGACGGAAATGGATGCGCTGCGCGGTGCGATCCAGAAGAACTGGCAAATCATCCCCGGCATGGCGGATGCCTCGGACGTTCGCGTCCGGGTCACCATGAAGCTCGACCGTGATGGAACCATCATCGGTCGGCCCGAGATCGAGGCGACCGGCGGTTCCGAAGGGACGCGTCGTGCTCTTTCCGGCGGAGCCTATCGCGCCATCATGCGTTCTGCTCCGTTCACCAACCTTCCTGCCGACAAATATGACGCATGGAACGAAGTTGTCGTGAACTTCGATCCCAGTGAATTGCTATGAATGCTGAAAGGCCTGGCAACATGAAGATATTTTCGCCGATCCGGCTGGTGCTCGCTGTCGCGGCCCTCATGTCGGTTTTCTCCGCACCGGCTTTTGCGCGGGTGGAAATCAACATCAACAAGGGCAATGTCGAGCCGCTGCCCATCGCCATCACCGACTTCATGTCGAGCGACGGCATTGGCGCGCAGGTTTCCGCGGTCATTGCCGCCGACCTGCAGCGTTCCGGTCTTTTCGCGCCGGTCAACAAGAACGCCTTCATCGAAAAGATCAGCAATCCGGATCAGCAGCCGCGTTTCGAAGACTGGAAGGTCATCAACGCTCAGGCGCTCGTGACCGGCCGTGTCACGCGTGAAAGCGATGGCCGCCTGCGCGCCGAATTCCGTCTTTGGGATACGTTCGCCAATCAGCAGATGACCGGCCAGCAATTCTTTACCCAGCCGGAAAACTGGCGCCGTGTGGCCCATATCATCGCGGACGCCATTTATGAGCGTATTACCGGTGAAAAGGGCTATTTCGACACCCGCGTCGTTTTCGTCTCCGAAAGCGGCCCGAAGACAGCCCGCAAGCGTCAGCTGTCGATCATGGATCAGGACGGTTTCAACGTCCGCAACCTCACCAACTCGAACGACATCGTTCTGACGCCGCGTTTCTCGCCCAACCGTCAGGAAGTCACCTACATGTCCTTCGAAGGCCAGCAGCCGCGCGTTTACCTGCTGCAGCTGGAAACCGGACAGCGTGAAGTCGTCGGTAACTTCCCCGGCATGACCTTCTCGCCGCGCTTCTCGCCGGATGGTCAGAAGGTCATCATGAGCCTTCAGCAGGATGGCAACGCCAATATCTACACCATGGACCTGCGCTCGCGCACCACGACACGCCTGACGAATACGGCGGCGATCGATACCGCGCCTTCCTATTCGCCGGACGGACAGCGCGTCGCCTTTGAAAGCGACCGAGGCGGCCGCCAGCAGATCTATGTGATGAATGCCGATGGTTCCGGCCAGCAGCGCGTTTCCTTCGGCGATGGTTCCTATTCCACGCCGGTCTGGTCGCCGCGCGGCGATCTGATCGCCTTCACCAAGCAGTCGGGTGGCAAGTTCTCGATCGGCGTGATGAAGACCGACGGTTCGGGCGAGCGCATCCTGACCAGCGGTTTCCACAATGAAGGCCCGACCTGGGCGCCGAACGGCCGCGTGCTGATGTTCTTCCGTCAGAACGCCGGTGCGGGCGGTCCGCAGCTCTATTCGATCGACCTGACGGGCTATAACGAACAGCTCATCAAGACGCCGACATTTGCTTCGGATCCGGCATGGTCGCCGCTTCTGGACTGATATGGACTGCCATGGCGGCGCCGGCATGAACCGGCGCCGTTGTGTTTTACTTGATACCATGGGGAAGTGCGCCTCTTTCTTGCCGCAAAGTGTTGTGAGGGAGCAAAAAAGTGGGACATTTCCTTTCTGTTAACCATAAGCGTTTGCCGGCTATTAACCGCGATCCGTTAGTGTCCGGCAACGTTATTGAAATCCTAAGGAGAGACCGGCGATGAGCCGTACACACATTTCGGCACTCAGCCCCATGCAGAAACTGGCCCGTAACCCGGCTGTCATCGCCATGACGCTCGCGCTTGCTCTTGCAGGCTGCGCGAACAAGAAGAACATGCCGAACAGCGCCGGTGAACTCGGCCTCGGTGGCGCGGGCTCCGCAACGCCGGGCTCCCAGCAGGACTTCACGGTCAATGTCGGCGACCGCATCTTCTTTGACACCGACTCCACCTCGATCCGCGCCGACGCCCAGCAGACCCTGCAGCGCCAGGCCCAGTGGCTGGCCCGTTACCCGAACTACGCCATCACCGTCGAAGGCCATGCCGACGAACGCGGTACGCGTGAATACAACCTGGCTCTCGGCGCCCGTCGTGCGGCTGCAACCCGTGACTTCCTGGCTTCCCAGGGCGTGCCGGCAAACCGCATGAAGACGATCTCCTACGGCAAGGAAAAGCCGGTCGCGGTTTGCGACGACATTTCCTGCTGGTCGCAGAACCGCCGCGCCGTGACGGTTCTCGGTGGCGCGGGCATGTGATTGCCTGACGTTATTGTGAACGTGAATGAGAGGCGGTCTTCGGGCCGCCTTTTGTTTTTTTCATAGTTTGGCCGAAGTTAAGTTGCTTTTTCGGTTGATATGGAAAAAATCCGGCTTGCGCCATTCCGGTGCAAATCAGTTAAGGCAGGACGAATGAGATGAAGAAACTTGTCGTGGCGGGAATGCTGGGGCTTGCAGCCTGCACCGGCTTGAGCGGCATCGCCGTTTCGGGTCCGCTGTTCGGTGCGGGGGGTAGCTTCGGCACGATCAACTCTCAGCAGCCCCCGATTGTACGGGTTCAGGCCAATGAAGCCTATAAGGTTCAGCAGCTTGAAGAGCAGATCCGGCAGCTCAACGGCCGTATCGAAGAAATGAGCTTCCAGCTTCTGCAGATGCAGGAAACGATCCGCAAGGCGCAGGAAGACAACGAGTTCCGCTTCCAGGAACTGGAAAGCGGCGGTGGCAAGGGTGCAAGCCCGACCGCTGCACCGAAAAAGAAGGCGGAAGCCAGTCCGGTCAATCCGGTCACGCCGCCGACCGACGACGTTGCAACGATCATCGAAACGCCACCCGAGGGTGGCGCTTCCGTTTCTCCGCCTGCGTCCTCCAGCGCCCCGACGGGCGCGCCGGGAGAAACGACGCTTGGCTCCATCGAGCTTGATTCCAAGGGCATGCCGGTTGGCGGCACGCTGAACCAGGGCGCCAACAATTCCTCCGGCAACCTTCCGGGCGTCACCACCGGTAACGGCACCCGCAAGACCGATCCGGTCAATACGGCGGCTCTGACCAGCGAAGGCGATATCTATCAGGCCGCTTATGGCCATGTGCTTTCCGGGGACTACAAACTGGCGGAACAGGGTTTCCAGCAGTATTTGCAGGGTTATCCCAAGGGCACGAAGGCCGCGGATGCGAGCTTCTGGCTGGGCGAGGCGCAATATTCCCAGGGCAAGTTCAATGAGGCCGCAAAGACCTTCCTGAACGGCCATCAGGCTTATGGCAAATCTCCGAAGGCGCCGGAAATGCTGATGAAGCTCGGCATGTCGCTTGCTGCTCTCGACAATACCGAAACAGCCTGCGCCACGCTGCGCGAGGTGCCGAAGCGTTATCCCAATGCTTCGAAGACCGTGCTGAGCAAGGTTGCGAGCGAACAGAAACGGCTGAGCTGCTGATTTTCCCCTGCGATGGCGGGTATTTCCATGCCGGTTGATGCCCGCATTCTGAACGAAAAGATTGTTGCGCCGCTTGAAGCGGCGAGGTCTTTTGTCAAAAATCTCCACGCACCCGCCCATATCCTAGTCGCAATCTCCGGAGGCAGTGATTCCACCGGTCTGTTGCTGGCATTGCATGAGGCAATGGCGGAGATGGATCGGGATGGCTTGCGCCTTTCCGCCGTCACGGTCGACCATGCGCTGAGAGCGGAATCCGCCGATGAGGCGCGCAAGGTGGCGATGCTTTGCGCTGAACTTGGCATCCCACACGTCACCCGCCGATGGGACGGCGCCAAACCGGCCTCCGGCCTCTCCGAAGCCTCCCGGCTTGCCCGCTACAGTCTGATTGCCGAAGTCGCCCGCGAGACCGGCGCTGATCTTGTCGTGACGGGACATACCGTCGGCGACCAGCGCGAAACCGTGGCGATGCGTGCCGCCCGCAGCGGCGGCTCTGACAATCTCGGTCTCTCCGGCATGGCGGATGCGGTCTTATACGATAGCCGCCACTGGGTCATGCGGCCGTTCCTGATGTGTGAGAGGCAGGCGATCCGCGACTATGTGTCTTCCCGCTCGCGCGGTTGGTTTGACGATCCGAGCAATGAGAACATCCGATATGAGAGGGTGCGTATACGGCAGGCGCTTCCCGTTTCCCCCGCGCGGGTCGATGCAGAAACCTCTCTCAAAAGACAGGCGCTTTCCGAAACAACGGCCGCTTTCCTGCGCGATCATACGCGGGTCTTCCATGCCGCTCTTGCCAGATTGGCCGGCGATGGCGTCACATCCGATCGTCCCGAGTTCCGGCATGGGCTGGCGGCGCTGATCGCCACCCTTGGCGGAAGGGCATATTTTCCGGGGGCAAGCAGCATGGAGCGCGTTTTGCGGTTTCTCAAAACGGCTGAAAGCGGGCGACTGACGGTCGGTCGCGTCCTGCTCGATCGCCGGCGGGACGGGCTTTATATGTTTCGCGAGCAGCGAAACCTGCCGGAGCTTCATATTGGCGCAAATGACCAAGGACTGTGGGACGATCGTTTCCTGGTGAAGAACGGATCGGCTTTTCCACTCCATGCCGAAGCGCGCGGGGCTGGCGATGCTGCGGAAGCGGCCGCGCTTTTTCCGTCAGTACCGGCCGGGGTGGCGAAACAGGCGATGGCGGGTCTGCCGCAAATTGCCGCAGCGGCGGATGGGCCGGTTTTGCTGAAGGAGGCCGTCACCGTTACGCCGAGGCTCGCACCTTTCGATCTTTTCCTGCCGCGTTTCGACCTTGAGTTGGCGAATGCAATCGCCAATTTATTCGGACGGGCGGCCTATCCACAGCCCCCGGTTTAAATCCGGCCTCGTTTTCGTGAATTGCCATGGAATAGTTTTTACACCAAAACGCATCAGATAATGCGCTTTGCCTTGGCAACGGCATATGTCGTCCTTATGTTAGGGGCACGTAAGAGCGGGCAGCAGATATGCCCGTGTGAGTTCGGGGAGTTCGATGAACCCAAATTTCAGAAATTTCGCCTTGTGGGCCGTGATTGCCCTCTTGCTGATCGCATTGTTCAGCATGTTCCAGACGTCGCCGACGCAAACGGGTTCGCGGGAAATCCCGTATTCCCAGTTTCTTCGCGATGTGGATTCCGGGCGAGTTCGCGACGTGACCGTCACCGGTAACCGGGTTCTCGGAACCTATACCGAAAACGGCACGGCCTTTCAGACCTATTCCCCCGTTATCGACGACAGCCTGATGGAGCGCTTGCAGAGCAAGAACGTCACCATCGTGGCGCGTCCCGAAAGCGACGGTTCCTCAGGCTTCCTGAGCTATCTCGGCACGCTTCTGCCGATGTTCCTCATCCTTGGCGTCTGGCTGTTCTTCATGCGGCAGATGCAGGGCGGCTCGCGTGGTGCGATGGGCTTTGGCAAATCCAAGGCCAAGCTTCTGACGGAAGCCCATGGCCGCGTGACGTTTGATGACGTTGCAGGCGTGGACGAGGCCAAGCAGGATCTCGAGGAAATCGTGGAATTCCTGCGCGATCCGCAGAAATTCCAGCGCCTCGGCGGTAAAATTCCGCGCGGCGTGCTGCTCGTCGGTCCGCCCGGCACGGGTAAAACCCTTCTGGCGCGCTCCGTCGCCGGTGAAGCCAATGTGCCGTTCTTCACCATTTCCGGTTCGGATTTCGTGGAAATGTTCGTCGGCGTCGGCGCAAGCCGCGTGCGTGACATGTTCGAGCAGGCCAAGAAGAATGCGCCCTGCATCATCTTCATCGACGAAATCGACGCCGTCGGCCGCCATCGTGGCGCCGGTCTCGGCGGCGGTAACGATGAACGCGAACAGACGCTGAACCAGCTGCTGGTCGAGATGGACGGTTTCGAGGCGAATGAAGGCATCATCCTCATTGCCGCCACCAACCGTCCGGATGTTCTCGACCCCGCACTTCTGCGTCCCGGCCGTTTCGACCGTCAGGTCGTTGTGCCGAACCCTGATATTGTCGGCCGCGAGCGTATCCTCAAGGTGCATATCCGCAACGTGCCGCTGGCGCCGAATGTCGACCTCAAGGTTCTGGCCCGCGGCACACCCGGTTTTTCGGGCGCGGATCTGATGAACCTCGTTAACGAAGCAGCCCTGATGGCCGCCCGCCGCAACAAGCGGGTGGTCACCATGCAAGAATTCGAAGACGCCAAGGACAAGATCATGATGGGTGCGGAACGCCGCTCCTCCGCCATGACCGAGGCCGAAAAGAAGTTGACTGCCTATCATGAGGCCGGCCATGCCATCACCGCGCTGAAGGTTGCCGTGGCCGATCCGTTGCACAAGGCGACGATCATCCCGCGCGGCCGTGCGCTCGGCATGGTCATGCAGCTGCCGGAAGGCGACCGCTATTCCATGAGCTACAAGTGGATGGTGTCGCGTCTCGTCATCATGATGGGTGGCCGCGTTGCCGAAGAACTGACCTTCGGCAAGGAAAACATCACCTCCGGCGCGTCCTCGGATATCGAGCAGGCCACCAAGCTAGCCCGTGCCATGGTCACGCAATGGGGCTTCTCCGATGCGCTCGGTCAGGTCTCCTATGGTGAAAACCAGCAGGAAGTTTTCCTCGGCCATTCCGTCTCGCAGTCGAAGAATGTGTCCGAAGCGACGGCCCAGACGATCGACACCGAAGTTCGCCGCCTGATCGATGAGGCTTATGCCGAGGCTCGCCGCATCCTGACGGAAAACCACGATGGTTTCGTTGCGATTGCAGAGGGTCTGCTTGAATACGAAACCCTGACGGGCGACGAGATCAAGGCCCTGCTGAAGGGCGAAAAGCCCGCCCGCGATCTGGGCGACGATTCTCCGGGCAGCCGTGGTTCTGCGGTTCCGAAGGCAGGCACCAAGAAGGACGGCCCGAGCGAAGCGAAGGGCGATGGCGAGGCGGAAGGCGGCATGGAGCCGCAGCCGCACTGATCGCCCGCACAAGCTGAAAATTGTAAAAGGCCATCCGGTTCTCCGGATGGCCTTTTCATTTTGGTAACAAGATATAAGCCATTTTTGCGCTAATTTACGTGCTGTTTATCGTTGTTTGTGGCATCTAGCCAAAAACGCTTCCGGCTGTTTTCAGCTTTTGCCGGAATGCCCGAGAGATTTGGAGTTCAAATGGCACGCCGTTATTTCGGAACCGATGGTATCCGCGGACAATCGAACGTCTTTCCCATGACGCCTGATCTGGCGATGCGTGTGGGCATTGCGGTCGGGACGATCTTCCGCCGTGGCCATCATCGCCATCGTGTGGTGATCGGCAAGGATACGCGCCTTTCGGGCTACATGCTGGAGAACGCGCTGGTCGCCGGTTTCACCGCGGCCGGCCTCGATGTCTTCCTGCTCGGCCCCATTCCGACGCCCGCCGTCGCCATGTTGACCCGCTCGCTGCGCGCCGATATCGGCGTGATGATCTCGGCCTCGCACAATCCCTTCTCCGACAATGGCATCAAGCTTTTCGGACCGGATGGTTACAAGCTCTCCGACGAGCTGGAACTGGAGATTGAGGATCTTCTCGACAAGGATATCTATGCGCAGCTTGCCAAGCCGAGCGAGATCGGTCGCGCCAAGCGCGTGGATGGCGACATCTACCGTTATATCGAGTTCGTCAAACGCACCCTGCCGCGCGATGTGACGCTGAGCGGATTGCGGATCGCCATCGATTGCGCCAATGGCGCTGCCTACAAGGTGGCTCCCGCGGCGCTCTGGGAACTCGGTGCGGAAGTCGTCACCATCGGCAATGAGCCGAACGGCATCAATATCAACCTCGAATGCGGCTCCACCCACCCGGAAGCGCTGCAGAAGAAGGTGCATGAAGTGCGGGCCGATATCGGCATCGCGCTCGATGGCGATGCGGACCGCGTCATCATCGTCGACGAGCGCGGCGAGATCGTTGATGGCGACCAGCTGATGGCCGTCATCGCCGATAGCTGGGCCGCTGACAACACGCTGCGCGGCGGCGGCATCGTGGCGACCGTCATGTCCAATCTCGGCCTGGAACGTTTCCTCGGTGACAAGGGCCTTACCCTTGCCCGCACCAAGGTCGGCGACCGTTATGTCGTCGAGCATATGCGCAATCACAATTTCAATGTCGGCGGAGAGCAGTCCGGCCATATCGTGCTGTCGGATTACGGCACGACGGGCGATGGCCTTGTTGCGGCCTTGCAGGTTCTCGCCAAGGTCAAGCGCTCCGGTCTTACGGTCAGCGAAGTCTGCCGCAAGTTCGAGCCGGTGCCGCAGCTTTTGAAGAACGTCCGTATCTCCGGTGGCAAGCCGCTGGAAAATCCCGTCGTGCAGCAGGCGATCGCGGATGCGGAAAGTGCCCTGGCCAATAATGGCCGCCTTGTCATTCGCCCTTCGGGTACGGAGCCGCTGATCCGCGTCATGGCGGAGGGCGACGATAGCGCGAAGGTGGAGCAGATCGTCAACGATCTCGTCGGTGTTATTGCCAATGCCCGCTCGGCCGCATAAGCCGCAGCGTTAGTAATGCCTTAAAGAAGCCGGCTGTCCAGCCGGCTTTTTCTTTGAGTATTTCCTAATAAATATAGTGAATGATCGTGGTTAATCGGGACTTAACCATTTTACGTCAATCTCCATCACTGAACAGTTCACTGGCATCTGCTGCCGAAACCGCACGTGCCTCTTCTGGAGTGGAAGTCATGAAAAACGCCCTGGCCGGATTTCTGGCCGTCCTGCTGACCGGTACCAGCGCTATCGCTGCCGATCTTTATCAAGCCGAGCCCGCACCCGCCTATGTTGAGGCCCCCGAAGTCGCGATCACCCAGGCAAGCGGCTGGTATCTGCGCGGCGATGTCGGTTATTCCTTCAACAAGCTGCGCGGCGCCCATTATTATCAGGGTGGTCCGGGTGGTTATCTCGCGGATTTCGAAACCGCGAAGATCAAGGACAGCTATGTCATCGGTGCCGGTGTCGGTTATCAGTTCAACAACTATTTCCGTAGCGACGTGACCTTCGACTACATGGGCAAGTCGGATTTCCGTGGCTCGACGGTGGGTGGTTGCGGTTCGGTCAGCGGTCCCTGCGTTTCAACGGATCTCAGCTCGCTGCGTGCCTATACGCTGATGGCGAACGCCTATGTTGATCTTGGCACCTATGGCCGTGTCACACCTTATGTTGGTGGTGGTATCGGCGGCTCCTATGTCAAGTGGGACAAGCTGCGCAATACCTCGTGCAGCACCAATGGCCTTGGCTGCGACCCGACCACCGAACATGGCGGCAAGGGCAAGTGGCGCTTCGCCTACGCTCTGATGGCCGGCGCATCCATCGATGTCACCTGTAACCTGAAGGCCGATATCGGCTATCGTTTCCGCCACATCAATAAGGGCGACATGTTCGCTTATGAGAATGGCGGCGGTCCGGGCCGTGACAAGGGTCTCTATTCGCACGAAGTGCGCGTCGGTGGCCGTTATGTCTTCAACGGCTGCGATACCGCACAATATATGCCGCCCGCCGATATTCCGCTGCAGCCTGCCGTTTATAAATAAACGTCACGCCTAGCTGGTAGTTTCAAACCGTCCGCATCCTCCGGGTGCGGGCGGTTTTGTTTTACCGGCACCTGACGCGGCGCATGACGCATATGGACCAAAATTCTTCTGCGTAGCGACATATTCCGCTTGACTGGGATCGGCGACAGGAATAGCAACGGCGTCAGGACACCTCTCCCTAACGAGAGGCGCCTATCTGAAAGGGTAGTTAAATGACAGATATAGTGAAGCCGGACGTCCGTCCGGGCAATACGCATTTTTCCTCTGGTCCCTGCTCGAAGCGTCCCGGTTGGTCGCTAGATGCTCTCTCCGATGCGCCGCTCGGTCGCTCGCATCGCGCCAAGGTTGGCAAAGCCAAGCTGAAGCAGGCCATTGATCTCACCCGTGAAATTCTGAACGTTCCCGCCGATTATCGTATCGGTATCGTTCCCGCATCCGACACCGGCGCCGTTGAAATGGCGCTCTGGTCGCTGCTCGGCGAACGCGGCGTCGATATGCTCGCCTGGGAAAGCTTCGGTGCCGGCTGGGTCACCGACGTCGTCAAGCAGCTGAAGCTGAAGGACGTCCGTAAGTTCGAGGCCGATTACGGTCTGCTGCCGAACCTTGCCGAAGTCGATTTCGACCGCGACGTGGTTTTCACCTGGAACGGCACGACTTCTGGCGTTCGCGTTCCCAATGCCGATTTCATCCCTGCCGACCGCAAGGGCCTGACCATCTGCGACGCCACCTCGGCGGCCTTCGCACAGGAGATGGACTTTACGAAGCTCGACGTCGTCACCTTCTCCTGGCAGAAGGTTCTGGGCGGTGAGGGCGGCCATGGCGTCATCATCCTGTCGCCGCGCGCCGTTGAGCGTCTCTTGAGCTACGCACCGGCATGGCCGCTGCCGAAAATCTTCCGCATGGTCTCCGGCGGTAAGCTGATCGAAGGTATCTTCACCGGCGAAACCATCAACACGCCGTCCATGCTCTGCGTTGAAGATTATATCGACGCGCTGCTGTGGGCCAAAAATCTTGGTGGCCTCAAGGCGCTGATCGGCCGTGCCGATGCCAATGCCAAGGTCATCTACGACTTCATCGAGAAGAACAGCTGGATCGCCAATCTGGCCGTCAAGCCGGAAACCCGCTCCAACACCTCCGTCTGCCTGAAGATCGTCGATCCCGAAGTTCAGGCGCTGGACGCGGCTGCACAGGCCGATTTCGCCAAGGGTGTCGTCGCCCTGCTCGAAAAGGAAAATGTCGCCCTCGATATCGGCGCTTACCGTGACGCACCGTCCGGCCTGCGCATTTGGGCCGGCGCCACCATTGAGACGGCCGATATGGAAGCCGTCATGCCCTGGCTCGCCTGGGCCTACCAGACGCAGAAGGCAGCACTTTCCAAGGCTGCCGCCTGATTTTGATACCGGCCCTGCGCTGATGCAGGGCCGCGCATTCTCCATTCGCACATCTCAATCGTTTCCTCCAAGGAGCCCGTGAACCATGGCACCTCGCGTACTCGTATCCGACGAACTGTCGGAAACCGCCGTCCAGATCTTCCGCGATCGTGGCGTCGAAGTCGATTTCCAGCCGAAGCTCGGCAAGGACAAGGACAAGCTTGCCGAAATCATCGGCAATTACGATGGTCTGGCCATCCGTTCCGCCACCAAGGCGACCGAAAAGCTGATCGAGGCCGCGACCAACCTCAAGGTCATCGGCCGCGCCGGCATCGGCGTCGACAATGTCGATATTCCGGCTGCCTCGCGCCGCGGTATCATCGTCATGAACACGCCGTTCGGCAACTCCATCACCACTGCCGAACACGCCATCGCGCTGATGTTCGCCGTCGCGCGCCAGCTTCCGGCCGCCGACAGCTCCACGCAGGCCGGCAAGTGGGAAAAGTCGAAATTCATGGGTGTCGAAATCACCGGCAAGACGCTCGGCGTCATCGGCGCCGGCAACATCGGCTCCATCGTCTGCTCGCGTGCGCTCGGTCTCAAGATGCATGTTCTGGCCTATGACCCCTTCCTGTCTCCCGAGCGTGCGCAGGAAATGGGCGTGACCAAGGTTGAGCTGGACGAGTTGCTGGCCCAGGCCGATTTCATCACCCTGCACGTGCCGATGACCGACAAGACCCGCGGCATTCTCAACGCTGAAAACCTTGCAAAGACCAAGAAGGGCGTGCGTATCGTCAACTGCGCCCGTGGCGGTCTGGTGGATGAGGCAGCCCTTGCCGAAGCCATCAAGTCCGGCCATGTCGCCGGCGCTGGTTTCGACGTGTTTGAAGTCGAGCCCGCCACCGAAAGCCCGCTTTTCGGCCTGCCTAACGTCGTCTGCACGCCGCATCTCGGTGCTTCGACCACGGAAGCGCAGGAGAACGTTGCCCTGCAGGTTGCCGAGCAGATGTCGGATTACCTCGTCAAGGGTGCCGTTTCCAACGCCATCAACATGCCGTCGATCACCGCGGAAGAAGCGCCGCGCCTGAAGCCTTTCATTCGTCTCGCGGATGTTCTCGGCTCCTTCGTCGGTCAGGTGCAGGAAAGCGCCACCAAGGAAATCGAAATTCTCTATGATGGCGCAACCGCCAACATGAACACCAAGGCGCTGACCAGCGCGTTGCTGGCCGGTCTCATCCGCAGTCAGGTTGCTGACGTGAACATGGTTTCCGCACCGGTCATGATCAAGGAAAAGGGCATCATCCTTTCCGAAGTCAAGCGCGACAAGACCGGCGTTTATGACGGTTACATCAAGCTGACGGTCAAGACGGAAAACCAGATCCGCTCGGTTGCCGGCACGGTGTTCTCGGATGGCAAGCCGCGCTTCATCCAGATCAAGAACATCAACATGGATGCCGATGTCGGATCGCACATGATCTACATCACCAATACCGACGTTCCCGGCATGATCGGCTTCATGGGCACCACGCTCGGCGAGGCTGGCGTCAACATCGCCAACTTCCAGCTCGGCCGTGAAAAGGAAGGCGGCGACGCCATCGCGCTGCTTTATGTCGATGGCCCGGTTTCCGAAACCGTGCTCGACAAGCTGCGCGCCAACCCGGCGATCCGTCAGGTCAAGCCGCTGACGTTTAACGTCGACTGATCTTATCGTTCCTCCCAAGGGGACAATAAGGCCCGGTGCAGGGGAAACCCTGTGCCGGGTTTTTTGGTTTTCCGGCCGCCAGATTGGTAACGTAACAAGCCGGTATCGCGCTTTGGTTGCATATCACAAAAAATTTAAGCCGGGTGCTCTAAAAATGATGATCATGAGTTGCTATATCGCCTGCTGACATGCCGCTCATGGGAGGGCGGCCAACAGGAGATAGTGATGTTTGCTGCCTTTCGGCGCTTCAAGGGTTTGTTCGCAGTCGCCGCGCTGGGTATCGCGGTGTCTTTCGTGGCGGTTGATATGGCAGAGGCGCGCCGCGCGAGCGGCGGTTTCGGCAGCCGCGGCACGCGGACCTATTCCGCTCCGCCTTCGACCAGCACGGCGCCCGGCCAGACCGCGCCGATCAACCGCAGCATGACGCCCAACACCAACCCGGCAACGCCCAATGCTGCTCAGCCGGCCCGTCCCGGCGCGCAGGCACCACAGCAAAATCGTGGCCTGTTTGGCGGCATGATGGGTGGTTTGATGGGCGGCCTGTTGATGGGCGGTCTGTTCGGCATGCTTCTGGGCGGCGGCTTTGGCGGCATGGCCGGTTTCTTCGGCATGCTGCTGCAGGTGGCGCTGATCGGCTTGCTGGTCATGCTTGCCATGCGTTTCTTCGCTTCGCGCCGTCAGGGCCAGCCCGCTTATGGCTCGGCCAGCGGATCGCAGCGCACGGATCATTCCGGTTCCTCCTATAATGGCGGTTCGCAGGCGGGTTCTGCCGCATCCTCGTTCAAGATTCCGAAGATCGGCGCACTTGCCGGTGCTGCGGGTGGTGCGGCGGCCGCTTCTGCCGCAGCGGCAAAGCCGACGCCCCATGCCAATGCCATGTCGGAAGGCGATGAAATCGGCATCACCCAGGGCGACCTCGAAACCTTCCAGAAAATGCTGGAAGACGTGCAGGCTGCTTATGCCGCCGAGGATTACGGTACATTGCGCAAGCTGACAACGCCGGAAGCCATGTCCTATCTGGCCGAGGAACTGAGCGACAACGCAACCAGCGGCGTGAAAAACGACGTGCGCGATGTGACGCTGCTGCAGGGCGACGTCGCTGAAGCATGGCACGAAGAGGGCCAGGATTATGCAACGGTCGCCATGCGTTACTCCGCCATCGACGTGATGCGCGACCGCACCTCCGGCAAGGTGATCGAGGGTGACGAACAGCATCCGTCCGAAGCGGTGGAAATGTGGACCTTCGTCCGCCGCCCCGGCAACGACAACTGGCAGGTCGCCGCCATCCAGGCCGCTGCCTGACGAATCGGATCGACTTTAACAGATAAAGGCCCGGCGGTTTTGTTACCGCCGGGCCTTTGTTCGTCTCGCTGCGTGAAGCATGGTCACGCCGACGCTCGATCGGCCAAAGGCGTGGCGAGGTGCTCCAAAAAAACGACTGATAAATCTAACGGGTGATATCTCCGCCGGTCATTGGTGGTGAATTCGGCTTCGCCTTGCTATGCAAGGCTTTGAGCCCTGTTTGTCGCGGCATGTTGCCCGCGCATGGCTCGTCCGCTTCACGGAATTGCCTTTTTTTATTCATCCGGCATTCAGTCCCTAGGTCCTAACCAGAATGCATACACGTCAATGTGACTTTTCGCGCCGGTTCTAAACCGCTTTGGAAAGGGAACCTCAGCCGCAAAACGGCGTTGACAATCCAATCCCCGGCCCCTCCCAGGCCGGGCTGGGTGGCCGGGCAATGCAGGCCCTGCGAGAACGGAGAGCTATCGAGATGAAACGCTTTGACCTGATCGACGGGATGCGTGGTTACTTCCTCGTCTTCATGCTGATCAACCATCTGGTGTTTGCCGGCGGCTTCTGGCTGGTGGAAATCAATCACCGGCAGTTTGCCTTTGTCGAGGACGCGCAGGGCTTCGTGTTCCTGTCCGGCCTGCTGATCGGCATGGTCTATGCGCGCAAGATGATGAAATACGGCTATGATGCCGGCAAGCAGATGATCTGGAACCGGGCGATGGAGCTCTATCGTTATGCGATGGGCCTCGTCATCGCTGTGCTGTTCTTCCGCATGATCATCCCGCACGCCCCCTATATCTGGTACAACTGGCTCGGCATGACGACCTTCGATGATCCGTTGCGTCTGGCGGCGATTGCCACCTTCCTGTTCCAGCCGACCTTCATGGATATTCTGCCGCAATATATCGTCTACATGATCTTCGCGCCCGTTCTGGTGAAGCTTTGCCTCGACGGCAAGTGGGCCTATGTCATGGCGGGCTCCCTGCTGGTCTGGATGGCGGGTCAGCTCGGCTTGCAGCAAATCGTGACGACGCCGCTCAACGAACTCGTCAAGGGTGCGGACGAACAGGGTATCCGCGTCAGCTTCAACCTGCTCGGCTGGCAGCTCGTCTTCTATTCGGCGCTGGTCATGGGCGCGATGACGGCGCAGAACCGCATTCCATGGAAGGCGATCTTCTCGCCTGAGCATACGTGGCTGCCGAAGGCCGCGCTTGTCATCTGCCTGTTCTTCATGCCGCTGCGCATCGCCACGGCCTGGGGCCTGATGCCGGAATTCATGATGGGTAAATTTTCCACGATGGAAATCCGCGCCGATTTCGGCCCGGTCTACCTCATCAACTTCCTCGCTGTTGGTGTCGGCCTCACCTGGCTGGTGATTGCGGGTCCCCATCACCATCGCCCGCTCGTGCGCTGCATCGCCGAAGGCGTCATCTGGGTGCTGTCGCTGAAATTCCTGCAATTGCTCGGCCGCCATTCGCTGCAGGTCTATGTCTGGCACGTCGCGATCGTGTATGGCGTCTATTATCTGGATGGCCGCACGGCGGAACTGTCGCAGCTTAACAAGACGCTGATCGCCTTCACGGCCATCGGATTGCTGGCCTTGCCGGCCCTGTGGCGAGAACGCGACAGGTGGTTCGGCAGCAGTGGCCAGAAGACGGCCGGCGCTTAACGGCCTGTCACGACCCGAATTTGATGGCTTTACGGGGCGGTTTTCCGCCCCGTACTTGCGTGCGCGGCCATTCCTTTCTATATGCAGCCCTTAAATCCGCAGGATGACGAGCAGACGGCCCGATCGATGGCCAAGGGTTCTCGTGGCGGATGACCGACAGGCGGCGGGGCCTTTACCCCCGTTATGACTGACGATGGGAAAAAACGTGAATACGCTCGATTTTGACAAGAGGCCGGAAGATACCCGGATCGTTGTCGCCATGTCCGGTGGCGTCGATTCTTCTGTTGTGGCCGGTATCCTCAAGCGCGAGGGCTATGATGTCCTCGGCATCACCTTGCAGCTCTACGACCATGGCGCTGCCGTGCACCGCGCCGGATCCTGTTGCGCGGGACAGGATATTGACGATGCGCGCCGGGTCTGCGAGACGCTCGGCATTCCCCACTATGTGCTGGACTACGAAGCGCGGTTCCGCGAAACCGTCATCAATCCCTTTGCCGAAGCCTATGCGATGGGCGAGACGCCGATCCCCTGCGTGGCCTGCAACCAGACGGTAAAATTCGCCGATCTGCTGGCGACTGCACAGGAACTTGGAGCGGATGCGCTGGCGACCGGCCATTATATCCGCTCGCGTCCCAATCCCGTTTCCGGCCAGCCGGGGCGGCGGGCGCTCTATCGGCCGATCGACAGCGACCGTGACCAGAGCTGGTTCCTGTTTGCCACGACGCAGGAGCAGATCGATTATCTGCGCTTTCCGCTCGGTGGCCTCTCCAAGGCTGAAACGCGGGCGCTGGCGGAAGATATGGGGCTTGTGGTGGCCAAGAAGGCCGACAGCCAGGACATCTGTTTCGTGCCGCAGGGCAAATATACCGATATCATCAACAAGCTGAAGCCGAATGCGGCGTTGGCGGGCGATATCGTCCATCTCGACGGGCGCGTGCTCGGCCGCCACGATGGCATCGTGCATTATACGATCGGCCAGCGCCGTGGCATTGGTGTCGCGACGGGCGAGCCGCTCTACGTCGTGCATCTCGATGCGCGGGGCCGCCGGGTGATCGTTGGCCCGCGTGAAGCGCTGGAAACCCGCCGCGTCTATCTGCGTGACATGAACTGGCTGGGCGACGGCGAGTTGACGGATGATGCGGGGCAGGGCTTTGCCTGCTTTGCAAAGGTGCGCTCCACCCGCCCGCCGACCGAAGCGGTGCTGCATGCCGATGAAAACGGCATCTATGTGGACCTGATGACGGGGGAGGCGGGTGTCGCCCCCGGTCAAGCCTGCGTGCTCTATTCCGCGCCGGGCGCGGATGCCCGCGTTTATGGCGGCGGTTTCATCGAACGGTCGGAACGCTCGGCGGAAGCCGAGGCGTCGCTCAAGGCGCTTCTGGAAAAGCCGGTTGCCGCCTGAAACCATTCGCTTTTTGCAGCGATGTGGAAAGCGAATTTTTTGCGCATCTTGCGCTTGACACTTTGGGGAGCGGCACCTTATAAGCCGCTCATCCTGATGGAGCGGCCGGTCACATGACTGTCACGTTTCCCCTGTGGCGGGGTAGCTCAGGTGGTTAGAGCAGCGGAATCATAATCCGCGTGTCGGGGGTTCAAGTCCCTCTCCCGCTACCACTTTCCTTCCTATGAAAAATCAAATCCGCACCGTTTTGCGACGGGTTTCGTTGTTTCTCCAAGTCTGAGAAACGATGGATCAGATGACGTTTGCCGGTAAGTGTCGCCCAAAAAAAGGGAAACCCGCCTACTGCCAAAATGCAGCCAGCGGGTCTCAACCTCTACCCCCTCCCACAAGGGCGGCTGCACAAAAGCACATCAAATGAATTATGGCAAGATCAAGGCGACCATATTGTTGCTGTTGATGGCCCTGTTCTCCAGTTTATCGGCGGATGGCAGAGCGTGACCGGTTCCGTATACCGTTCGTAAGGGGAGCGGTAGGAGACGATATTTTCACTGCAGCGCGTTTCCGCGGGATTTGAATGGATGTTTTCGATCCGCCGCGGTTGATGATGTGTTTTGTACGGCGAAACCCGTTCCTCACGATAAACCGTCATATCTGCGGCAAGCGATGTGCCCGATATCGACAAGGTGGCGAATGCGGCAATCAAGAGAATTCTTCTGGGATATGCGGACATGGCTCTTCCCCGCGTTGAACAACGCAGGAGAACGTGTTGCGCACATAAGCTGTTCCAGGGGTGCCGGTAAAAAAATGCCCGCTCATGGCGGGCAATCAGAGGGGAACTGAGGTTAGGAGCCTCGGGTCTGAAACGGATATCTTCCGCATAGGTTCCGCCTGGGGGATAATTTCCGTCGCGCTTTGCCGACAGGGGTGCTGAGAAGGCCAAGTGTCAAGCCGCATGACACGGAACGAGGCGACGCGCGAAGGGATGAACACTTTGATGAATGTTCTATCTTTTGGAAATTTGGAGCGGGCGAAGGGATTTGAACCCTCGACCCCAACCTTGGCAAGGTTGTGCTCTACCCCTGAGCTACACCCGCTCAAATCCACCGGTCCGGGGTAGTTCGCTGAACCGTGGGCCGCCAAGTGGCGACGGGCGCTATATCGCTCAATCGATTTTGGAATGCAACAGGGAAATGACAAAAACACGAAAATTTCTTTGAGAAATGCGACAAGCGGCGGAAATGATTGAGAATTTTTCCTCCCGCTGGTTTTTCCTGCGTTGCCAAGCGTCAGTTGCCCCCTTAATCAGGAAACAAGGATAGTGGAATCGGCAGAGGCAGGCGGCAGGATATGGCGGAAAATTCCCGGAAGACGGCAACGGAGCTGTTCGAGTTTCTCGACGGGCTCGGCATTTCCCACACCACAAAGCAGCACGAGCCGGTGTTTACCGTCGCCGAGTCTCAGTCACTGCGCGACCTCATTCCCGGCGGCCATACAAAGAACCTCTTTGTGAAGGACAAGAAGGATCAGTATTTCGTTCTGACCGTTGAGGAAAATGCGGTCGTCGATCTGAAGAGCGTTCACAAGACCATCGGTGCGGCAAGCCGCGTGTCCTTTGGCAGACCGGAAAAAATGCTCGAATATCTCGGCGTCGTGCCGGGCTCTGTGACGGTGTTCGGAGCCATCAACGACACCGACAGGCAGGTCACCTTCGTGCTCGACAGCGGGCTTCTGGAAAACGAGCTGGTCAATGGCCATCCGCTTTCCAACGACCAGACAACGACGATCGCGTCCAAGGATCTCGTTCGCTTTCTTGAGGCAACCGGACATGCGCCGCTTGTCTTGAAAGTCAGCGAGTGAGATACGATCTTTGCTTCAAATAAGACATGTGACAGAGGTTACGGGAGACCGGCATGAGCGGCACGAATAATCCTTACGGCGGTTCCTATAGCGGGCAGATGACCGCAAGCGCCCATCATAATGGTGAGCTGAACGGTGCGGCCTCCGGCCACATCAAGGACACCACGACGGCGGGTTTCTCTAAGGACGTCCTTGAGGAATCGCGCCGCCAGCCGGTTCTGGTGGATTTCTGGGCGCCCTGGTGCGGCCCGTGCAAGCAGCTGACGCCGGTGCTCGAGAAGGTCATCAACGAGGCGAATGGCCGCGTGAAGCTCGTGAAGCTGAATATTGACGACCATCCGTCGATTCCCGGCCAGCTCGGTATCCAGTCCATTCCGGCCATCGTCGCCTTTGCCGACGGCCGGCCGGTGGATGGCTTCATGGGTGCGGTGCCGGAAAGCCAGATCAAGCAGTTCATCGAGAAGATCGCCGGGCCTGACGCGGGCGATCCCAAGGCCGAGATCGAGGCCGTTCTGACGGAGGCGAAGCAGCTTCTGGCGGATGGCGATTTTAACGGTGCCGCGCAGCTTTTCGGTGCCGTCATGCAGGCCGATCCGGAAAATCCCGCAGCGATTGCCGGTATCGCCGAATGCATGATCGCGGCCGGCCAATATGAGCGGGCAAGCGAACTGCTCTCTTCGCTGCCTGCGGAACTTACCGAAGATGCGGGCATTCAGCTCGTTTCGAAAAAGATCGCGCAATATGAGGAAGCTCGCAAGATCGGCGACCCGGTGGCGCTGGAACGCGAGCTGGCGCTCGATCCCGATCGTCACGAGGCGCGGGTGAAGCTTGCCAAGGTGCTGAATGCTCAAGGCCGGCGCGATGAGGCCGCCGATCATCTGCTCTACGTCATGCGCAAGGACCGGACCTTCGATGACGACGGCGCGCGCCGCCAGCTTCTGGAGTTTTTCGAGGCCTGGGGCTTCAAGGATCCGGCAACGGTTGCCGGCCGCAGAAAGCTTTCGGCGATACTGTTTTCGTAATGCGGGCATATCCCGGCCGTGGCGGTTGAACCGCCGGCCGGGCAGCAATGAACAGGGGGCTTGAATCCCATGCATGTCGGAAATGCGAGATATGTGAAGAACGACGACCTGCCGGAAACCGTGCCGGTATTTCCCCTACCAGGCGCCCTGCTGTTGCCGGAAGGCCATCTTCCGCTCAATATTTTCGAGCCGCGATATCTCGCGATGATCGACACGGCACTGGCGGGCCATCGGCTTATCGGTATGGTGCAGCCGGCCCTTCACGTCATCGAGGCAAGCCTTGAAGGCGGGCCACTGAGCGCAGTCGGATGCCTCGGCCGCATCACATCCTTTTCAGAAACCGGTGATGGCCGTTATATCATTTCGCTCACCGGTGTGTGCCGTTTCCGCCTGCTGGAAGAGGTGGAGGCGGGCAAACCCTATCGCAGCTTCCGGCATGCGCCCTTCATCGCCGATCTTTCCGGCGAATATGACGAAGAGGCCGTTGACCGCGAAAATCTGCTCCGAGTGTTCCGCTCGTTTCTTGACGCGAACCAGCTGGAAGCAGATTGGGAAAGCGTGGAAAGGGCGGGCAATCGTGTTCTCGTCAATTCGCTTTCCATGATGTCTCCCTTCGGACCGGCTGAGAAACAGGCGCTGCTGGAAGCGCCTGATCTGAAGACGCGGGCCGAGACATTGATCGCCATTACCGAGATCGTTCTTGCCCAGGGATCGGGCGAGGGCGGCAACGTGTTGCAATAGGATCGCCACCCATGGACGACAGGATGAGCAATGTCGATCCCAAGCTCCTGGAGCTTCTGGTCTGCCCTTTGACGAAGGGGCGTCTTTCCTACGATCGCGCCCGCAATGAACTCATCTCCGAAAGCGCGAGGCTCGCTTATCCGATCCGCGACGGCGTGCCGATCATGCTGATCTCGGAAGCGCGCAAAATAGAAGACTAACCTTCCCGCTTACCCGCCTTCCCGCATTGCATGACGTGAATTGACGAAGATGCGTTGACAACCATGCGTGGATTTGACCAGAGTCCCGCCCGACATGTCTGTTGCGGGGAGAAAACTGATGTCGTTGCGCGCGCTCGTCCGGATTTCGCTGGTTGCGGTCTCAACCGCCCTCATTTTTCCGCCAGCCATGGCGGCGGAGCCTTCCCGCAAGGTCGTTACCACCCAAAATGGCGATTATTTCGGCTTCGACCTCAGGACGGAGCAGAATGTTTCGCTGGAACAATGCGGCGAGATTTGCGTCGGCGATACCGCCTGCAAGGCCTTTACCTACAATCCCAAGGTGAAATGGTGCTTCCTCAAGTCGGATTTCAATCAGCTGAACGCTTTCCCGGGCGCGGTTGCCGGCAAGATCGTGGAAGTGGCCGCGGAAGCCGATATCGGCGCGCCGCAGCGCCTGTCTTTCGTGACCGACAGCCTGCAGCAGGAAGCGCGTCGGTTGAAATCCGGCCTTGCGGCGAATGATGGTGAGGGCGAACAGGGGCTGGAAACCCTCGTGCAGACGGCGCGGCAGCAGGCAGCTGCGGGCAATATTCCCGATGCGGTCACGACCTATAAACAGGCCCTCGCAATCACGCCTGACGATGGCGCGCTCTGGGCGGAGCTTTCAGAAAAGGCGGCGCAGGTCACCGATAATTATACGATTGCCGGGCAGGCGGCGTCCGCCGCCATCAACGCCTATCAGCTCAGCCGCACGGTCAGCGCCCGTACCGAGGCCCTGAACCGGCTGGCGAAGGCTTTCGAAAGAACCCAGAATTATCGCGCAGCACTCAATGCCTATAAGGAGAGCCTTGCGCTGTCAGACAATGCGCAGACCAAGGCGGCCTATGCCGATCTGCGCACGCGTCAGGGTTTCCGCGTCATCAACAATACCGTGGATACGGATAGCGTCAGCCCGCGCGCCTGCGTGCAGTTTTCCGAACCGCTGGTGAAGAACGGCGTCGATTATTCCTCCTTCATCACGCTGGACGCTGCCGCACCCAAGGCCATTGAGGCCAAGGGCAGCGAAATCTGCGTGGAAGGCTTGACCCATGGCCAGCGTTACAAGATCGCGTTTCGCGCCGGCCTGCCGTCTTCGGTGGAAGAGCCCCTGGAAAAGCAGGTCGATCTCGATATCTACGTGCGTGACCGCGCCGCAAGCGTACGCTTCACGGGTGAGAATTTCGTCCTGCCGGGCACCGCGCGCCGTGGCATACCGATTGTTTCTGTGAATGCCGACAAGGCTGACCTGAAGCTTTATCGCGTCGGCGACCGCAATATCACCTCGCTGCTTGCGAATTCGCAGTTTCTGACGCAGATGGACGGTTACAATGCCGACCGCATCGAAAACGAGCTCGGCGAACTCGTCTGGCAAGGCTCGATCGATATCCAGCCCGATCTCAACAAGGATGTGGTGACGAGCTTCCCGGTGGATGAGGCCTTGCCGGAGCGCAAGCCCGGCATCTATGTGCTGACCGCCGTGCCGCCGGGCACCGCACCGGAAACATGGGATTCGCGCGCCACGCAATGGTTCCTGGTGTCCGATACCGGGATCACCACCTATGCCGGCACCGACGGCCTGAATGTTTTCGTTCGTGCGCTTGGCAGCGCAAAACCACTTGCGGATGTGGATTTGCAGCTGCTCGCCAAGAATAACGAGGTGCTGGGCACGGCAAAAACCGACGCGGACGGCCGCGCGGTGTTTTCCGCCGGCCTGATGCGCGGCACGGCTGCGCAGGCGCCCGCAATCCTGACTGCACGCAACGGCGACAAGGATTACGTCTTCCTCGACATGACACGCGCCGGCTTCGATCTCTCCGACCGCGGCGTGACGGGACGTGCAGCACCCGGCGCGATCGATGTGTTCAGCTGGACCGAACGCGGCATCTACCGCGCCGGCGAGACCGTGCATGCGGCAGCGCTTGCCCGCGATGTCGACGGCAAGGCAATCGAGGATCTGCCGCTCACTTTCATCTTCTCGCGCCCTGACGGTGTAGAGGACCGGCGTTTCGTCAGCGACGGCAAGGCGCTGGGCGGCCATGCGGTCGATTTGCCATTGCAGGCAAATGCCATGCGCGGCACCTGGACAATGCGCATCCATACCGACCCGAAGACGGCTGCCATCAGCGAAAAAAGCTTCCTCGTCGATGATTTCGTGCCTGATCGCACCGAGTTCGATCTTTCCAGCAAGGCAAAACAGATCGACCCGGCTGCGGAAACGGCAATCGACGTCGATGGCCGTTATCTCTATGGCGCGCCCGCTGCCGGCCTGACGCTGGAAGGCGAGGTCGCGATCAAGCCGACGCGCACCAGCGCCGATTTCGAAGGTTATCTCTTTGGTCTGGCCGATGAGGAAAGCGAAGAGGAAAACCGTACCACGCTTGCCGATCTGCCGGTTCTGGACGAAGAGGGCAAGGCGAGCTTCAATGTCGATCTGACCGACCTGCCCTCCACCACGCAGCTGCTTTCCGCCAACATCACCGTGCGCATGCAGGAGGCGGGTGGGCGTGCGGTGGAGCGCTCGCTGACGTTGCCTATCAAGGCGGAAGCCTCTGTCATCGGCATCAAGCCGCAATTTTCGGGCGACCTCGCCCAGAATTCCGTCGGCCGTTTCCACATCATCGGCGTTGATGCCGATGGCGTAAAACAGGCGATGAGCGGCCTCAACTGGAAGCTCATCAAGGTCGAGCGTAACTATCAATGGTATCGTCAGGGCAATTCCTGGCGTTATGAGCCGGTGGAATATACCAAACAGCAGGAAGCCGGCAGCTTGTCCGTCGATGCCAATGGCGGCGAGATTTCCGTGCCGGTCACCTGGGGCCGCTACCGGCTGGAAGTGGAGGGTGCCGGTAATGGTGCACCGGTTTCCAGCGTTGAATTCGATGCCGGTTTTTACGTTGAGGCAAGCTCGACCGAAACGCCGGATGCGCTGGAAATCGCGCTGGACAAACAGAGCTACAAGATCGGCGATACGGCCAAACTCAAGGTTTCCTCACGTTTTGCCGGCGAACTGATGATCACGTCCGGTTCCGAGAAGCTGATTTCCGTTCAGAATGCCGAGATCGGCGCGGATGGCGGCGAGATCGACATTCCGGTCACCGAGGAATGGGGTGCGGGCGCTTACGTCACGGCCACGCTGTTCCGGCCCGGCGATGCGCAGGAAAGCCGCATGCCGATGCGCGCCATCGGCATCAAATGGCTTGCCGTCGATCCGGCCGAGCGCAAGCTGGCCGTCACCCTCGGCGCGCCGCAGAAGACGCTGCCGCGCCAGCCGCTTGAAATTCCGATCACGGTTGCGGGCGCTGGTGTCGGCGAAAAGGCCTATGCCATCGTTGCGGCCGTGGATGTCGGCATCCTGAACCTCACCCGCTATGAGCCGCCGAAGCCGGATGAATGGTATTTCGGCCAGCGCCGGCTGGGGCTGGAAATCCGCGACCTTTATGGCCGCCTGATTGACGGTTCGCTTGGTACCACCGGCCGGTTGCGTACCGGCGGTGATGGCGCAGGCGCCGCCCTTCAGGGCAGCCCGCCCACCGAAAAGCTGGTGGCCTTCTTTGCCGGTCCGGTCGAACTCGACGCTAACGGCAAGGCGACGGTGAGCTTCGATATTCCGCAGTTCAACGGTACTGCCCGCATCATGGCTGTGGCCTGGACGAAGACGGGTGTTGGCCATGCTGTCTCCGATGCCGTCATCCGCGATCCCGTGGTCGTTACGGCCAGTGCACCGAAATTCCTCGCTCCCGGCGATGTCTCGCAATTGCGGCTCGATATCGCCAATACCGATGGCGAGGCCAGCGATTACCGGCTGGATGTCACAAGCAACACGGCCTTGACGGTCGATCAGGGCGAGATGTCGCAGACATTGGCGCTTCAAAAGGGCGGCAAGTCGTCGCTGACGGTTCCGCTGACGGGCGAACAGCCCGGCAATGGCGCAATCACCATCAGGGTTTCCAATCCCGCCGGTCTTTCACTGGAGCAGGTTCTGAATGTTCCGGTGCGCCCGGCCGTTCTGCCCGTCACAACGCGGCGCGAAATCAAGATTGCGCCGAACAGCAGCCTGACGATCAACGGCGATCTTCTGGCCGACAGCATGCTGCTCGGCTCCTCCGTCGCCGTCAATGTCACGCGTTCGCCCGCCTTTGATATTCCGGCGCTGGTGATGATGCTGGACAAATATCCTTACGGCTGCGCCGAGCAGACGACGAGCCGTGCTTTGCCGTTGCTCTACCTTTCGGAGCTGACGAAGGATAGTGGCATGGCCGAAGACCCCAATACCCGCAAGCGGGTGCAGGAGGCGATTTACCGGGTGCTGTCCTTCCAGTCCAGTTCCGGCAGTTTTGGCCTCTGGTCGCCGGGTTATGGCGATCTATGGCTCGATGCCTATATCAGCGACTTCCTGACCCGCGCCCGCGAGCAGAATTACGATGTTCCCGAAGCGGCTATGGTGCAGGCGCTGAACAATCTGCAGAACGGTCTTTCCTATGACAGCAACGTCAAGGATCGTGGTAACGAGATCGCCTATTCGCTTTATGTGCTGGCACGCAACCGCAAGGCGGCGATCAACGATCTGCGTTATTACGCCGATACGGCGCTTGCCGACTTCCCGACGCCGCTTGCCAAGGCGCAGGTTGCCGCCGCCCTTTCACTTTATGGCGATCAGGCCCGTTCGAAGAGTGTGTTCGGCGCTTCGCTCGATATGGCAAGCCGTGCCACCAATGTCAGCTTGGCGCGGGCAGATTATGGCTCTGCGCTGCGTGACGGCGCGGCGACGCTGGCGCTTGCGGCCGAAAGCCGTCCGGTTCCGGCCGTCGTGCCGCAGCTTGCCGGTGCGGTGGCGAAGGAATGGGAAAAGAAGCCCTATACCAGCACGCAGGAGCAGGCCTGGATGCTGCTGGCCGCCCGTGCCGTCAAAGGCGAGGACAAGGATATCCGCCTCGATGTGAACGGTGATCTGCAGACCGGCGGTTTCGGCAAGCGGATGAGCGGCGATGAATTGCTGGCAGCTCCCTTGAAGATCGCCAATGCGTCGGCCGATCCGGTTACGGCTGTTGTCACCACCGTGGCACCGCCGGCCCAACCGCTTGCGGCGGGCGGCGAAGGCTTCACCATCACCCGCACCTATTATTCCATGGATGGCGAGGAGGTGAACCCGAGCGAGGTCACGCAAAACGAGCGTTATGTCGCGGTGCTGAACGTCGTGCCGCAAAATAACTGGCAGTCGCGCATTCTCGTGACGGATCTGCTGCCCTCCGGTTTCGAAATCGACAATCCGAGCCTCGTCAATTCGGCAGCGCTTTCGAATTTCGACTGGTTGCCGGAAACGGAAGCGGCCCATACCGAATTCCGCTACGACCGCTTCGTGGCGGCCTTCGACCGCTCGGCCGGCGACAGTTCGGAGATCACGCTTGCCTATGTCGTCCGCGCCGTCACTCCGGGCACTTATGACCATCCGGCAGCCTCGGTTGAAGATATGTACCGGCCGCAATTTGCCGCCCGCACGGCAACCGTCCGCATGGAGGTGCGCTCGGCAAACCCATGAGGCGACGCAAGGCGATCATCGTCGGCATCGTGTCAGCCGCGCTGCTTCTCGGCGGCGCGGCCTTCGGTCTTGATGCACTGGACAAGGCCTATCCGCCGCCGCTGGAGGCTGCGCAGCAACGATCCTTCGAGGTGCTGGACCGCGACGGCAAGCTGTTGCGCGCCTTTGCGACATCGGACGGCCGCTGGCGGCTGAAAACGGCTGCAGCCGAGGTCGATCCGCAGTTCCTGCGCATGCTGGTCGCTTATGAGGACCAGCGGTTCTACGATCATCACGGGGTCGACCCATGGGCGCTTATGCGCTCCGCCTGGCAACTGGCCAGCAACGGTCGGATCGTCTCAGGCGCCTCGACTCTTTCCATGCAGGTGGCGCGGCTGATCGAGCCGCGTGCCGACCGCTCATTCTCGGCAAAATTGCTGCAGGCCATGCGGGCGCTCCAGATCGAAAGACGGCTCGACAAGGCTGATATCCTCGATCTTTATCTGAATATCGCGCCCTATGGCGGCAATCTCGAAGGCGTCAGGGCCGCAAGCCTCGCCTGGTTCGGCAAGGAGCCGGGCCGGCTCGATACGGCGGAGGCGGCCCTTCTGGTGGCGCTGCCGCAGTTGCCGGAGAAACGTCGTCCGGACCGTTTTCCGGAAGCGGCAAGGCAGGCGCGCGAGCGAGTGCTGCAACGGCTTGCCGTCGAACGCGTGGTGGGCGAAGGGGAAGCGGAGCGGGCGTCTCTTTCCGCCGTGCCCGCCAGCCGGCGCGACCTGCCGGCTTATGCGCCACATATGGCCGTCGCCGCGCGGGCGAAATTTCCGAATACCACAGAAGCGCGCTCGACGCTGAAACTGCCGATCCAGCGGGAGCTCGAGGGGGTTGCCCGCCATGCGGCGGAAAAGCTCGGAGACAAGGTCTCCGTCGCGATCGTCATGGCCGACGCGCAGACCGGTGATATTCTCGCGGAGGTCGGCTCGGCGGATTATCTCGATACGGCGAGGCGCGGTTTCGTTGAGATGAGCCGGGCGATACGCTCGCCGGGTTCCACCCTCAAGCCGTTCATCTATGGCCTTGCCTTTGAAGACGGTCTTGTCGGGCAGGAAACCATCATCGAGGATCGCCCGGCGGATTTTTCCGGTTATCGACCGCGCAATTTCGATATGCATTATCAGGGCGATGTGAGCATCCGGCAGGCCCTGCAACTGTCGCTCAACGTACCCGCCGTCAAGCTGCTGGATGCCGTCAGCCCATCGGCGCTGATGGTGCGGTTCCGGCGGGCGGGCGTCCGGCTGGTGCTGCCGTCAAGCGAGGCGCCCGGACTTGCCATTGCGCTTGGCGGGGCGGGTATTTCGCTTGTTGATCTGGTGCAGCTTTATGCCGGGCTTGCCGGCAACGGTGATCCCGTGCGGTTGGGCGACGGCGTCCGCTCAGTCCCTGAGCGCCTTGCCGGTGACCGGCTGTTTTCCGATGCTGCGATCTGGAATGTCTCCGACATACTTTCCGGCGTGCTGCCGCCGCTCGGTATGAAACAGCGCGGCATCGCCTACAAGACAGGCACGAGTTACGGTTATCGCGATGCCTGGTCGGTGGGCTATGACGGGCGGCACGTGATCGGCGTCTGGGTCGGCCGGGCTGATAATGGCGCGGTGCCGGGTATTGCCGGTTACGCGACAGCGGCCCCGATCCTGTTCGAGGCCTTCGCAAAATCCGGTGTGGCGATCACGCCGATGCCCGGCGCACCCTCCGGTGTGGCGCGCGTTGCCGTCACCGACCTTCCCGCCAACCAGCGGCGTTTCACCCTGACCGCAAGCGGCCTGCTTTCGGCCTCGAGACGCGAAAGCGCCCCGCGCATCGTTTATCCGCCGGAAGGAGCAAGGGTTGAGCTTTCCGGCCAGTCGGGCATTTCACCGCTGGTGCTGAAGCTGCAAGGCGGGCGCGCTCCCTTCCGCTGGCTCGCGAATGGCATGCCTCTGCCCGACGCTTCCCATCGCCGCAACAGCGAGTGGCGACCCGAGGGGCAAGGGTTTTCCACCCTCACGGTGATCGATGCCGATGGCCGCGCCTCGAGCGTGCGGATTTTCGTCGAGTGATTTTTGCGGCCTGACAGTGCCGCTTTCAACTGCTGTTCCCCAAAAGCGATATAGAACATATCCAGGAAAAGTGGCTCCCGGGTTTCCCTCCGGAAATGCGACAACGCTCCAGTCGTGCCGTGCGGTCCGCGAAGCCCCGGCATCCGGGTCTGGCGCTCTCCCCAATCATCTTCCGGCGTATAGTGGCCCGCGGCCCACGAGTGAGATTTTGGAAATTTTATTGCCGTATAGAAATCCTGCAATTTTTGTTGCGAATCCTGTTCCATCCCGCTATGTTGAAACTGCGCCCGGAAAATACCCGGTCGCATGGGAGAGACGGGCGCAGCACTAAAGCTGCGCGCAAACAGTGCTGCTGTTTCGACTGATCGACAGGACATGACTTCGCTTGAGGCGGATTTTGCTGCTGCATCCGTCACCGGCGAAGCCATGCCTGGAGACGGCCGGGAGGCGCCGGTTTGGGTGATCGCACACATTCGTCACGTGCGGGGAAAAGAGGAGGAGAAAATCTCGTGATCAAAAAAATCGTAATCACAACCGCATTCTGCGCCCTGATGGCAAACGCTGCCCATGCCGAGAAGATCGGCGTGGCAATGTCGCTCTTTGACGACAATTATCTCACCGTATTACGTCACAACATTCAGCGCCATGCCAAGGACCTCGGCGTCGAAGTCCAGATGGAAGATGCGCAGGGCGATATCGCCCGCCAGCAGTCGCAGATCGAAAACTTCGTGGCGGCTGGCGTTGATGGCATCATCACCATGCTGGTGGATGCGGATTCCGGCAGGGCGATGTCGAAGATTGCCGATCAGGCGGGGATCCCGCTGGTCTTCGTGAACATGCTGCCGGCCAATATGGAAAAATTCCCGGAAAAGCAGGCATGGGTCGGTTCCAATGAGGAACAGGCCGGCGAATTGCAGGCAACAGAGGTTTGCAAGCTTGCCAGCGGCAAGGGCGATGCGGTCATTCTCATGGGGCAACTCGGTACCACCGGCCAGCGCGGCCGCACCGCGGCGGCTGAACGTGTCCTCAAAAGCGATGCCTGCAAGGACATCAAGGTGCTGGACGCGCAGACCGCAAACTGGATGCGGACTCCCGCCATGGACCTGATGACGAACTGGATCACATCCGGAATGAAGCCGACCATCGTGCTTGGAAACAATGATGAGATGGCGCTCGGCGCGATCCAGGCGTTGAAATCATCCGGCGTCGGCATGAAGGATGTCATTGTCGCCGGTGTTGATGCAACGCAGGATGCGCTGGCGGCGATGGAAGCGGGCGACCTTGACGTCACCGTCTACCAGTCCGCCAAGGGTCAGGGCGAAGGGTCTCTCGATACCGTCCTTAAAATCGCGCGCGGTGAAAAATTCGAGCACAAGGTCGATGTGCCCTTTGAACTCGTCACCCCCGCCAATGTCGCTCAATACAAGTCCAACAACTGATTTGTGGCCGGCGACCGGGCATTGTCTCGGTCGCCGGCACAGCAAATCACGGCCCGGCCGCTGGCCGGATAAAGGACGGGTGAGATATGATTTCCACAACCACCTTAGAGGCGATCGAACGCTTCAAGCAGGCCGCCGGCCCCTACCTTCTCGAAATCGAGGGGGTGCGCAAGGAATTTCCGGGTGTCGTTGCGCTGGATGATGTGCAGTTTCGGCTGCGCCCCGGTTCCGTGCACGCGCTGATGGGCGAAAATGGCGCCGGCAAGTCGACGCTCATGAAGATCATCGCCGGTATTTACAGCCCGGATGCCGGCACCGTCAGGCTGCGAGGAGAGGATGTCCGCCTCAAAAGTCCTCGGGATGCGCTGGAGCGCGGCATCGCCATGATCCATCAGGAGCTGGCGCTGATGGACTGGATGACCGTGGCGGAGAATATCTGGATCCGCCGCGAACCGAAAAACCGTCTCGGCCTCATAGACCATGCGAAAATGCTGGCGGAGACGCAGGCGCTGTTTAACCAGCTGAAGATCAATATCGATCCGGCGGCGGAGGTCAGCACGCTGACGGTGGCGCAGCGGCAGATGGTCGAAATCGCCAAGGCCGTCAGTTACCAGTCCAGCGTGCTCATCATGGATGAGCCGACATCGGCCCTGACGGAGTCCGAGGTCGCGCATCTCTTCGATATCATCCGCGATCTGCGGTCACGCAATATCGGCATCGTCTACATCACCCACAAGATGAACGAGCTGTTCGAGATCGCCGACGAGTTTTCGGTGTTTCGGGACGGGCGATATGTCGGAACCCATGCGAGCACCGATGTCACGCGCGACGACATCATAAAAATGATGGTCGGACGCGAGATCACCAACATGTTTCCCAAGCAGGAGGCATCGATCGGCGATGTGGTTCTCGAGGTCCGCGATCTCGGCTTGTCCGGCGTTTTCCGCGGTATTTCCTTCGATCTGCATCGTGGCGAAATCCTCGGCGTGGCGGGGCTGGTGGGATCCGGCCGTTCCAACGTCGCCGAAGCGATTTTCGGAGTGGTGCCGGCGAGCGAAGGGACCATCCGCATCAACGGCGCCCCGGTCACGATCCATTCGCCGGCGGATGCGATGCGCAGGGGCATGGCGCTGCTGACGGAAGACCGCAAGGCAACCGGCTGTTTTCTGCCGCTTTCGATCCTTGAAAACATGCAGATCGCGGCCCTCCAGAATGGCCATGCGGCGATGGGTTATGTTGATGAGCGCGGTTTGACGGTGCTGTGCAACGACATGAAAAAGGCGCTGCGCATCAAGACGCCCGATCTCGACGAGCGGATCGAAAACCTGTCCGGCGGCAACCAGCAGAAGGTGCTGATCGCCCGCTGGCTTCTGACGAAACCGGCAATCCTCATCCTCGACGAGCCGACGCGCGGCATCGATGTTGGCGCCAAGGCGGAAATCCATCGCCTGATTTCCAGTCTGGCGAAGGAAGGTGTCGCCGTCATCATGATCTCGTCGGAACTGCCGGAGGTTCTCGGCATGTCCGACCGGATTGTCGTGATGCATGAGGGGCATATGACCGGGATTCTCGATCGCGCCGACGCGGACCAAGTCAAAATCATGGAACTGGCGGCCCGCTGAGGCTGCGACGGCGGCAATGCCGGGGAGGAAAAATCATGGATAGCGTACAGACCGAACCGGTCGAACGGAAAAGGCGCAAGCTGCCGCAGGAACTGAATATTCTGACCGTGCTGATCGGCGTCGCACTTGTATTTGAGTTGCTCGGCTGGTTCGTGCAGGGGCAGAGCTTTCTCGGCAGTCCGCAGCGCCTGACGATCATGATCCTGCAGGTCTCCGTCGTCGGCATCATCGCCGTCGGGGTCACCCAGGTCATCATCACCGGCGGCATTGACCTCAGTTCGGGCTCGGTGGTGGCGATGACGGCCATGATCGCCATGAGTTTTGCGCAAAGCAGCGATTTCGCCCGGGCGATCTATCCGGCGCTTACCGATATGCCCGTGGTGGTGCCGCTGGCCGTCGGCCTCGGTCTCGGCCTGATTGCCGGCATCGTTAACGGCATGCTCATCGCGGTCACGGGAATACCGCCCTTCATCGCCACGCTTGGCATGATGGTGACCGCACGCGGCATCGCCAAGTGGTATACGAAGGGGCAGCCGATCTCCTTCCCGACGGAGAGCTTCGCATCGATCGGCTCGGGCGCATGGCCGGTCGTCATCTTCCTTCTCGTCGCCGTTACCTTCCACATTGCCCTGCGCTATACGCGTTATGGCAAGTTCACCTATGCGATCGGCGCGAACATGCAGGCGGCCCGCGTGTCGGGCATCAATGTCCAGCTGCATCTGGTCAAGGTCTATGCCATTGCCGGCCTGCTCGCGGGTCTCGCCGGCATCGTCACCGCCGCCCGTGCGGAAACGGCGCAGGCCGGCATGGGCATGATGTACGAACTCGACGCCATCGCTGCGGCGGTCATCGGCGGCACATCCCTTTCCGGCGGGCGGGGACGCATTTTCGGCACCGTTATCGGCACGGTGATCCTCGGTCTGATGATGTCGGGCTTCACATTTCTGCGTGTGGATGCTTACTATCAGGAGATCGTCAAGGGACTGATCATCGTCAGCGCGGTCGTTGCTGATGTCTACCGTCAAAAAGCCCGGCTCCGGAAGGGCTGATATCCATGCGCGCGGTGCCCCGGCAGGGGTGCCGGGAGTAATGCCGAGGAGATGCGCTTGAACCTTTTCAACTCTCCTCTGGAACTGGGCGTCACCGTGCTTGCCGTCGTGCTGGTCGGGCTTTCCAAGGGCGGGCTCGGCGGCATGAGCCTGCTTGGCGTGCCGCTGATGGCGCTGGTGATGTCACCGGTCACGGCGGCCGCCATCCTGCTGCCCATTCTGGTGGTCATGGACATGGTCGGTGTGGCGGCCTGGCGCAAATGGGTCGACTGGCGGATCATGCGACAGCTTCTGCCGGCAGCTGTTCTCGGCATCGGGCTTGGATGGATGACCGCCGAGATCACCTCGGATGCCGTGGTGCGCCTGATCGTCGGCCTTGTCTCGGCCGTGTTCGTGCTGCGCGTCGTGCTTTCAAGGGGCGTTCTGGTGACGGTTGCGAAGGAGCGGCCGATGGCGGGACGCTTCTGGAGCCTGCTTGCGGGTTACACCAGTTTCGTCGCCCATGCGGGTTCGCCGCCGCTGCAGGTCTATCTGCTGCCGCTTCGCATGGACCCGAAGGTTTTCACCGGCACCAATGTGATGTTCTTTGCCATCACCAATGTGCTGAAACTCGTGCCCTATGCGGCTCTCGGTGGTTTCGGCGCGCAAAATCTCGGCCGCGCCGCCCTGATGGTGCCGTTGGCGATCGTCTCCACATGGCTTGGTGCCTGGACGGTGCGCCACATGCGCGCCTCGATCTTTTATCCGCTGACCTATGTGTCCGTGGCGCTGGTGGCGGTGAAGCTGATCTGGGACGGCGTGACAGGGCTTTGAGTGTGAGTGCCTAGAGGCCGGTCACCGTCGGAATGCGCGGCGCGGTCTCGTTTTTCTGAACACGGGCGGCAACGGCGACAGCCAGAGCCTGCGCAAGGCACATCGGCGCTGCCAGAGACCGGGAAAAGCTGTAATCATGCTCGGGGACCGAGAACAGGACCTTTGCCGATTTTGCCAGCGGCGACAGGGTGCTGTCGGAAATCGCCACGGTCGGCACACCGATCTTTTCCGCTTCCTCGACGATATTCACCACTTCCGTCGCATAAAATCGGAAGGACACCGCGATCAGCACGTCACCGGTCTTCATCGTCCGCGCCATATGGGTGGCGAGCCCGCCGCCCGGATCGAGAAGGATACATTGCTTACCGAGCATGGTGAGGATGTAACGCAGCAGCTCCGCCACCGGTGCGGAGCGCAGCTGGCCGACGAGATAGACGGTGCCGGCGGCCTCGATCAGATCGGCGGCGGTGCCGAGCTGTTCGGCGCTGATGCGTTCGAGCAGGTCCTGTAGCGAGGCGATATCCCTGACGACCAGATCGTGAAGGAAACCGTATTCCGAACGGTCCTCGCGGCTCTGCAATTCATCGTCGAGCGCGCGCACGCGTGCCTCGAAACCCGGAGCCGCCGTCGCCAGCCGTTTCTGGAACAGCGCCTGCAGCTCCTTGAAACCCTTGTAGCCCAGCGACTGCGCAAACCGCACGAAGCTGGAGGCGTGGATGTTGTGCCGCTCTGCAATGGTATTGACCGAATGCACGGCGACTTCATTGGGGTTCTGCGTCAGATAAACGGAAATCCGCTGATAGGTCTTGCTCATCTGATCATGACGATCATGGATGAGGCGGATCAGTTCTTCGTAATCTTTCGGAGGGTCGACGGGCTGCGGTTGTTGCTTCATGGCATGATCTTGCAATATTTATTGCGGTTTTCCAAGAGGCATGAAGGTCCGCAGCCCGCCGCTTAATCCGGGATTTCAGGCATCGACATCCATCCATTGCCGTGTGGATGACGAGCGCTGGATCGTTTCGACCAGCCGCTGGATGCGCAGGCCGGCGGCGAAGCCGAAAGGCTCTGGTGCCTGTCCCGCGATCGCCCGGAGATAACCCTCGATTTCGATGGCTTTCAGGTCGTTGAAGCCGAGCTGATGGCCGGGTGCGACGCAGAAGCGGCCATAGGGTGCGTGGTCAGGAGAGGCTTCTATTTTGCGGAAGCCACGGCGGCCGGCTGGATCGGCGGCGGAATAGAAATGCAGCTCGTTGAAGCGCTCCTGCGTGAAATAAAGCGCGCCCTTGTCGCCGTAGATTTCGAAATCATGCTGCATCTTGCGGCCGGTGGCGATCCAGTTGCCTTCAACCGAACCCTGCGCGCCATTGGCGAAACGCAGGAAGGCGCGCCCCACATCGTCCACTTCCACCTTGCGTGTGCCGCCCTTGCCATCCGGCCGCTCGGCAATCAGCGTCACGCAATCTCCCATCACTTCGGTTATCGGGCCGAGCAGGAATTCAGCTGTGGCAAGCGCGTGCGAGCCGATATCGGCAAGCGCACCGCCGCCGGCCGGATCGTGGCGGAAGGTGAAGGCGCCTGCGGCGTCAGCCATATAATCTTCGGCATGCAGACCGCGATAACCGCGTATCTTGCCGAGTTCGCCTGCCGCCACCATTTCCCGCGCCAGCCGCAGCATGGGATTGCAGAGATAGTTGAAGCCCACTTGTGTTTTGACGCCACGCGCAGCCGCGGCTGCGGCCATCTCGCCGGCATCCGCAGCAAGCGGCGCCAGCGGTTTTTCGCAATAGACATGTTTGCCGGCGGCAATCGCGGCAAGCGCCATTTCCTTGTGCAGGGCGTTCGGCGCGGTGATGTCGACGAGGTCGATATCCGGATCGGTGATGATGCTGCGCCAGTCCGCCGTGGAATGGGCGAAGCCGAAATCCGCAGCTGCCCGTGCAGCCGCATCTTCGGTGATGTCGGCAACGGTGTGCAGTTCGATCCGGTAGGGGAGGTCGAAGACCTTCTGGGCAGAGGCGAAACCGAAGACATGGGCTTTGCCCATGAAGCCGGTGCCGATGAGGCCGACGCGTAGAACGGGTTTTTCAGACATGGGCAAATTCCGGATTGACGATGAGGCCGGGATCGATCGTCCCTTTCAGATAATTGACGGCGTTCTGGATGGACGCGATGGCCATCCTCTCCCCGCATTCCGTCGTAAGCCCGGCAATATGCGGCGACAGGACGGTGTTGAACTGCGATAACAGCGGCGAGGAGCTTTCCGGCGGCTCGTCGTCGAAGACATCCAGCCCGGCCGCACCGACATGACCCGAGGCAAGTGCTTCGCTGAGCGCCTTTTCGCAAACGACACCGCCACGGGCCGTGTTTGACAGGACGACACCGGGTTTCATCAGTGCGATTTCGGCGGCCCCGATTGCCGGGCTTGCTCCCTTGGGAATATGCACGGAAATATAGTCGGCCCAGGGCAGGCCCTCTTCCAGCGATACGGGTCTTGTTGGCCCTTCGGGCCATCCCGATTGCAGCAGGTAGGGGTCGTAGGCGCGGATATGCATGCCGAAACCCGAAGCCATTCTGGCGAGATGCCGCCCGATCCGGCCATAACCGAGGATGAGGAGGTTCTTGCCGGATATTTCCTGTTGCTCCAGCCTGTTGCGCCAGCTCCACTGTCCGGGCTCCCGGACAGCGCGGTCGGCGAGTATGGCCCGCTTTGCCGCCGCCAGCAGCAGCATCATCGCATGTTCGGCGACGGAGACGGAATTGACGTCGCCGACGATGGTGAGGGCGATGTTGCGGCGGTTCAGTTCGGCAAGATCGACGCTATCGTAACCCACCCCATGGCGTGACACCACTTTCAGCCGTCCGGCCCTGGCAATGGTGGCTGCCGAGAGCGGTTGCGTGCGGATGACGATGGCATCCGCTTCTTCGATGAAAGGCGCGTAGGAGGCTTCGGAAACATCTTCGATATAGCGGACGGAGAAGCCGAGGGCCGGCAGATCGCGCAGCATGGCCTCGCCGGAAGGATGAAGTTTTCCGGCCACGAGAAGGTTCGGCATTCAATACCCCCCTTTGCCATCGGTTTTTTTGGCGGTCTTTTCCACCAGCCTGCGCCAGGTCGCGGTCGATTCCGTCGCTGCAGCAGCCAGCAGGCGGGAATCGCCTGATACGGTGGTCATGTCGAAACCCCATTCCACTGCACGGGCCGCGTAATCCGCTGTGCCGCAATGGAGGGCCGCCTTGATGCCGTTGCGGTGGCAGGCATCGAGGATACGCTTGATGGCGTCAATGACCTCGGGCTCCTCGCGGTCGAAGGCAGGTGTCAACTGCCCTTTAGAAAGCGAGAAACTGAGATCGGCGGGGCCGACATAAATCCCGTCGAGCCCGGGGGTGGAGGCAATCTCTTCGAGATTGTCCATCGCCTCTGCCGTTTCGATCATCGCAAAGGCGAGGATTTCGTCATTGGCTTCCGCGGCATAATTGCCGCCTGCGGCGTAAACGGCGCGGGTGGGGCCGAAGCTGCGTTCCCCGAGCGGGGGGTAGCGCATGTAACGAACGAATTGCTCGGCCTGTGCCCGGTTGTTGATCATCGGGCAGATGATGCCATAGGCCCCGGCATCCAGAATCTTGGATATCCACGCCGGGTCGAGCCAGGGCACCCGCGCCATCAGCACCTTGTCGGAAGCGCGCATTGCCTGGAACATGCCGAGCACGTCCTTGTAGTCGACCGCGCCGTGCTGGATGTCGATGGAGATGGCGTCGTAATCCTGCGCCGCCATGATTTCGGCGCTGAACGGGCTGGCAATGGACAGCCAGCCATGCAGCACCGGACGTCCCTCGGCCCAGATTTCCTTCAACTTGTTTTTCCGCATGGGATTCTCCTGCAAGAATGTCTGTCGCTAGAGCATGTAAACGGAATCGTCGGATGTGCTCTAGCCCTTTGTTTTTCCGCATTTTCCGGACGTAAAACCGCTGCGCACTTTTACTGGAAATGCTCTAAAAGACGATCTGGGCGAGTTTGGTTTCGAGATAATCGCTTATCCCCTCGATACCACCCTCACGTCCCATGCCGGAATGGTTGGTGCCGCCGAAAGGCGCTTCGGATGCGGCGAGCGCGAAGCTGTTGATGCCGACCATGCCGGATTTCAGTGCCGCTACCGTTCGCCGTGCCCTGTCCGGAGAACGGGTGAAGGCATAGGCGGAAAGGCCCATGTCGGAGGCGTTGGCCCGCTCCAGAACCTCTTCCTCGGTGCTGAAACGGGTGATCGCGGCAATCGGCCCGAAATTCTCTTCGGCAAAGACCTTCATCGTGTCCGTCACGCCGGTCAGCACGGTGGGCTCGAAAAAGAAACCGTGGTTCAGGTGCGACGGGCGTTTGCCGCCATGGGCGATTTTTGCACCGGCGCGCACGGCGTCGGCGACCACCGCCTCGATGTCCTCAAGGCGACCGGCATTGATGAGCGGACCCATGCCGGTATCGGCATCAAGCCCGTCACCGAGCCTGATCTTCGCTGCACGGGCCACGAAACCATCGACAAAGGCGTCGTGCAGGCTCTCGTGAACGAAGATGCGATCCGGCGTGACGCAGACCTGGCCGCAATTGGCGAATTTGGTGGGCACGGCAAGATCGAGCGCGTTGTCGAGATCCGCATCGTCATAAATGATGAGGGGCGCATTGCCGCCCAGTTCCATAGAGACCTTCTTCACGGTCTCAGCAGCGTCACGGATCATTTGCTGGCCGACCCGGGTGGAGCCGGTCAGCGATACCTTGCGCACGCGCTTGTCCGCCATAACAGGGCCATAGGTATCGGCGGTCGAACCGACAACCAGATTGACGGCGCCATCGGGAAAGCCGGCTGCCCTCAGGCAATCGACCATCACCATGGCGACACCCGGCGTCTGGGATGAGGGGCGCAGCACGACGGGGCATCCGGCGGCGAGCGCCGGGGCAAGCTTGCGGGCCGGAAGGGCGGCCGGAAAATTCCAGGCGGTGAAAGCGCCGACGATGCCGACGGCTTCGCGGGTCACCTCAAATCGACCGCCGGGCACCCGGCTGTCGACGATGCGGCCATAGATGCGGCGCGCTTCTTCGGCGAACCAGCGGAACTGGTCACAGGAAAGCGTCCATTCACGGCCCGCCTGGGCAATCGGTTTGCCGGTCTCCAGCGAGATCATCTTCGCGCCCTCATCGGCACGGCGCAACATTTCGTCGGCTGCCCGGTGCAGCGCTTCGGCACGTGCGAAGCCGCCCATGGCGCGCAGTTTCGGAAGGGCCGCGGCCGCCGCGTCAATCGCATCGCGGGTTTGATCGGCGCTGGCAAGCATCACCTCGCCGAGCGCAGCGCCGGTGACCGGAGAGACGACCTCTCCCGTTGCGGCACCGGCAAGCCAGCGGCCATTGATGAAAAGTCCAAAATTCGCGTACATGGCTTACCCGATCTCGCTTGTGTTGACGGTGCGCCCCTCGGCGACAGAGCGGATCGCCGCTTCGGCGAGAAGCAATGCCAGCCGGCCGTCTTCGAAGCCGACCTCCGGTGCCTTGCCCTGTTCCACCGCATCGACGAAGGCGCTGATTTCCGCTGCGAAGGCATCGGCATAACGATCGATGAAGAAGTTCATCAGCGGTGCTGCCCGGTCGGTGCCGCTTTCGGTGTGGAGGCGCAGGTGATTGAGCGTCCGGTTTTCGGAAATCGCCATGCCGGCACTTCCGAAGGCTTCCACCCGCTGATCGTAGCCATAAACCGCGCGCCGCGAATTGCTGATCGTGCATTGTTTGCCCGAAGCCGTTTTCAGCACCACGGTCACGGTGTCGTAGTCGTCGCATTTTTCCATCAGCGCCGGGTCGACCAGCCGCGAAGCGGTGGCCGAGACTTGGGCGATCTCTTCACCCAGAATGAAGCGGGCCATGTCGAAATCATGGATCGTCATGTCGCGGAAAATGCCGCCCGACATTTCGATATAGGCGGCGGGCGCCATGCCAGGGTCGCGCGAGGTGATGACGACCTGATGGAGATCGCCTATCGTTCCGTTTTCGACGGCCTCACGCACGGCGCGGTGTCCGCTGTCAAAACGCCGGACGAAGCCGAGCATGATCGGCACGCCGCTGCCGGCAATTTTTGTTGCACAGGCGTTGACGCGGTCGAGGGAGAGATCGATGGGCTTTTCGCAAAGCACCGGTTTTCCGGCGGCAACCGCCTTTTCCAGCAGATCCGCATGGGTGGGCGTTGAGGTGGCGATCAGCACGGCGTCGACCTCAGACGAGGCAAAAACCGCCTCGGCCGACTCAAATCGTGTCACATCAAGCTTTTCGGCAATTTGTTTCGCCGAGGGCTCGTATACATCAAAGACACCAGCCAGTGTCGCGCGTGGATGAGCGACGATGTTTTCCGCATGCATGCGGCCGATACGGCCGACGCCAAGCACTGCAATTCTCAGCATTGAAATTTTCCTCCCGAGGTATTTGGCAATAATCATTGCAAAGTACCGAATTTGTCAATATGTATTCCAAAAACATATCAACAACCATCCGCAGGAGGAGGCGAGATGACCGTGAAGACCTTACGCCTGACCATGGCCCAGGCGCTAGTACGTTACCTGTGCAACCAGTTTACCGAGATCGACGGAGAGCGCGTTCCCCTGTTTGCAGGCGTGTTCGCCATTTTCGGGCACGGCAATGTCACATGCCTTTCCGAAGCTCTGGAGACGGTGCAGGACCAGTTGCCGACCTGGCGCGGGCAGAACGAACAATCCATGGCGCTTGCCGCAATCGGCTTTGCCAAGGCAAAGCGGCGCAGGCAGATCATGGTCGCTGCGACTTCGATTGGGCCGGGAGCGCTGAACATGGTGACCGCCGCCGGCGTCGCGATGGCCAACCGGCTGCCCGTTCTCCTCATTGCGGGCGATACCTTCGCAAGCCGCCTGCCGGACCCGGTTCTGCAGCAGGTCGAGCATTTCGGCGATCCGACCCTCACCGTCAATGACGCGTTCAAATCCGTGGTGCGTTACTGGGACAGGATCGTGCTGCCGGAACAATTGCTGCAATCGCTGCCGCAGGCGGTTGCCACCATGCTCGATCCAGCCGATTGCGGCCCGGCCTTTATCGGTCTTGCGCAGGATACGCAGGAAATCGCTTTCGATTATCCGGCAGTCTTTTTTGAACCGAAGGTCTGGAAAATTCCTCGGCCGCGTCCTGACCGTGACGCTGTGGCGACTGCCGCCCGGCTGCTGGCGCAGGCGAAACGTCCGCTCATCATTTCCGGCGGTGGCGTGCGTTATTCGCTGGCGGAAGAACGCCTTGCCGATTTCGCTGCAAAGCGCGGCATTCCCGTGGTCGAAACCATCGCCGGCAAGGGCGCGCTCACCCATCACCATCCGGTCCATGCCGGGCCGATCGGCATCGTCGGATCAACCTCGGCGAATGCGCTGGCGAAGGAGGCGGATGTCGTGCTGGCGATCGGTACCCGGCTTCAGGATTTCACCACGGGTTCCTGGACGGCTTTCTCCCGTGATGCGCAGTTCATTTCCGTCAACGCCGCCCGCTTCGATGCGGTGAAACACCGGGCGCTTTCCGTGGTCGGCGATGCGCTGGAGACAATCGATGATCTGGACCACGCGCTCGGTGCCTATAAGGCCGACGACGCCCATATGCAGCGGGCCAAAACGCTGTTTGCCGAATGGGACAATCTGCTTGACGAACACCAGCGCATCACCAATGCGCCGGTTCCTTCCTATGCGCAGGTGGTTGGCGTGCTGAACCGGGTTGCGCGGCCCGAAGATACGCTGATTGCGGCGGCGGGCGGAACGCCGGGTGAGGTGACCAAGGGCTGGCGGGTCAAGAACCCGAATACGTTCGATTGCGAATTCGGGTTTTCCTGCATGGGTTATGAAATCGCTGCCGGCTGGGGCTGCTCCATGGCGCAGGAAGGGCCGGGTGGTGCCGGCGGCGTTCCAATCGTCATGCTGGGTGACGGCACCTACATGATGATGAACTCCGATATCTATTCGGCCGCGCTTACCGGGCACCGGATGATCGTGGTGGTCTGCGATAATGGCGGCTATGCGGTCATCAACCGTCTGCAGCAGGCCAAGGGCGTTCCCGGCTTCAACAATCTGCTGGCAGATTGCCGCGTCAGGGACAGGGAAAATCCGCTGCATGTCGATTTCGTCAAGCATGCGGAAGCCATGGGCGCCCATGCGCGTAGGGCCGAGAGCCTTGCCGATCTTGAAGACGCGATGATCTGGGCGCAGGGCAATGACGGCGTGACCGTCATCTCCATCGTTTCCGATGCGTGGAAATGGGTGCCGGGCGACGCCGACTGGGATGTCGGTGTTCCCTCCGTCTCCAGTTTCGAGACAGTGCGTGCCGCCCGCGCCGCGCAGGAAAACATCCGCAAGGCACAGCGAGTGGGGGTCTGAGATGAAAGCAAGACTTGGTATCGCGCCGATTGCCTGGTGGAATGACGATCTTGCCGAGCTTTCCGATGATGTGAGCCTTCAGGAATGCCTGCGGCAGGCAAGCGAAGCCGGCTTTACCGGAATGGAGACCGGGCGCCGGTTTCCGATGGATATGGCGGAGCTCGGGCCGATCCTCGACCGCTACGGCATATCGGTGTGCGGCGGCTGGTTTTCCGGCCTGCTGCTGGATGGCGACATCGAGGTGGAGAAAGACCGCATCGCGCAGCAGATGGAATTCTTCATCGCCGCCGGTGCGCCCTGCATCGTTTATGGTGAAACGGCGCGCTCCATTCAGGGCGTGCGCTCCGCACCGCTTGCCACGAAGCCCCGGCTCGATGAGGCCGGCATGGCGGCCTATGGCCGCAAGATGTCCGACTTTGCCGACTGGTGCGCGGCGAAGGGCATGCCGATTTCTTACCATCACCATATGGCGGCCGTGGTGGAGACCGAGCCGGAACTCGATCTTTTCATGAAGCATTCCTCCGTTCCCCTGCTGTTTGATGCCGGGCACATGGCCTTTGCGGGCGGCGATGTCATGCGTGTCATCGAAAACCACCATGCACGCATTACCCATGTCCACACCAAGGATATCAGGCGTGAGGTTGTCGATGGGCTGGACAGGAGCCGGGAGAGTTTCCTCGATGCCGTTATCAAGGGCGCCTTTACCGTGCCGGGTGATGGCAGCCTGGATTTCGGGGCAATCGTCAAGGCGCTGGCGTCGAAACGTTACGAGGGCTGGTTCGTGGTCGAGGCGGAGCAGGACCCGATCAGGAACCCGCCGCTGGACATGGCCCGCAAGGGGCACAAGGAATTGCTGCGCGTGATGGACGCCGCTGGATATGAGGTCGTGAAATGAACCGTATTGAAGGAAAGATCGCCGTTATTACCGGCGGAACCCAGGGTCTGGGCGCAGCCGTTGCGCAGGTGTTTGCGCAGGCGGGCGCGGCGGGGATCGTCATCGTCGGGCGCGGTGTGGAAAAAGGACAGGCGGTCGCGGATGCCATCACGCAGAAATCAAGCGTGCCGGTTGAGATGGTCGCGGCCGATCTCGGCGATATCGATGATGTCCGCAGCATCATTCCGGCGACGGACAAACGCTTCGGTCGGGTCGATATCCTCGTTAACGCGGCAGGCCTGACGGATCGCGGCAACATGCTCAACACGACGCCCGAGCTTTTCGACCGGATGTTTGCGGTCAATACGCGTGCGCCATTCTTTCTCATTCAGGATGCGGCAAAGGTGATGATCCGCGAGGGGATCGAGGGTCGTGTCGTTAATGTCGGATCAATGTCGGGTCTGACAGGCCAGCCTTTCCTTGCGCCCTATGCGGCGTCCAAGGGCGCGCTTGCCACCGTTACCCGTCATGCCGGCTTTTCGCTGATGCGCCATCGTATCCATGTGAACCAGCTCGATATCGGCTGGATGAATTCCGATCACGAGCGCAAGCTTGTCCTTTCCGAAACTGGCGATCCCGATTTCATCGACCGTGCAGCGGCGGCCAAGCCGTTCGGGCGCATCCTCGATCCGCTCGAAGTGGCCCGCGCCATCCTTTGGATGTCCTCCAACGACAGTGGCATGATGACGGGCGCGGTTATCCCCTTCGATCAGTCGGTCTATGGCGGTTACGACGACGCGCCTGTGCCGGCGAAAAAGCTGGAGGAATAAGATAATGCGGACCATCAAGGGGCCGGGTGTCTTTCTGGCGCAGTTCGCGGCCGATGATGCGCCCTATAATTCGCTTGCCTCGCTGGCGGCGTGGGCCTCGGCCAAGGGCTTCAAGGGCGTGCAGATTCCCACCTGGGATACGCGTCTGATCGACATGAAACAGGCGGCGGAAAGCGATGCCTATTGTGATGATCTGAAGGGCATGCTCGGCGAGCATGGGCTGGAGATCACCGAACTTGCCTCTCACATTACCGGGCAGCTTGTGGCGGTGCACCCCGCCCATGATGCGATCATGGACAGTTTTGCGCCGGAACATGTGCGCGGCAATCCCGCAAAGCGTCGGGCATGGGCCGAGGAACAGCTGCGCTTTGCCGCCCGCGCCTCAAACCGCCTCGGCATCGACCGCCATGTGACTTTTCCCGGGGCGCTTTTATGGCCCTATCTTTATCCCTATCCGCAATGGCCGGAAGGGCTGGTGGAGGAAGGCTTTGACGAGCTTGCCCGCCGCTGGACGCCGATTCTCGATGATTTCGACGCCCATGGTGTGGATGTCTGCTATGAAATCCACCCCAGCGAAGACCTGCATGACGGCCACAGCTGGGAGATGTTTCTCGACAAGGTCAAGGAGCATCCCCGGGCGAACCTGATGTATGATCCCTCGCATCTCGTTCTGCAGGGAATGGATTATCTCGCCTTCATCGACCATTACCACGAGCGGATAAAAACCTTCCACGTCAAGGATGCCGAGTTTCGTCCAGACGGAAAATCAGGCGCCTATGGCGGTTATCAGCCCTGGTCCAAAAGGGCCGGCCGCTTCCGCAGCCCCGGCGACGGGCAGGTCGATTTCGGGGCGATCTTCACCAAGCTGACGACCTACGGCTTTGATGGCTGGGCGGTGCTGGAGTGGGAATGTTTCGTCAAAAATCCCGAGGACGGGGCGTCTGAAGGCGCGCGTTTCATCGCTGACCACATCATCCGCGTCTCGGACCGCGCCTTTGACGACTTCGTCAAATCCGGCGCGAACCGCAATGCCAACCGCGCCATGCTGGGGCTGGAGGAATAATGACTATCGAAAGACCACTTCGTCTGGGCATGATCGGTGGCGGTCAGGGCGCCTACATCGGCAATATCCATCGTCTTGCCGCACGCCTTGACGGCAAATGGGTGCTTGTGGCCGGGGCCTTCGATGTCGATCCCGAAAGGGGCCGCGCCTTTGCGATCAATGAAGGGCTTGACCCGGCCCGCAGCTATGGCAGCTATCAGGAGCTGATTACCGGCGAGGCTGCCCGCGAGGATCGTGTCGATGCGGTCGCAATCTGCACACCGAATTTCACCCACTATCCGATCGCGAAAGCGCTGATCGAGGCAGGGTTCGACGTGATCTGCGAAAAACCGCTGACCGCGACGCTGGAAGATGCCATCGCGCTGGAGAAACTGTCGCGGGAAAGCGGCCGCTTCGTTGGGGTGACCTACACCTATTCCGGCTATCCGATGGTGCATGAAGCGCGTGCGCGCGTCGCGGCGGGTGAGATCGGCGAGGTTCGCACCGTACAGGTGGAATATCCGCTGGAATGGATGGCGACGGCCATCGAACAGCAGGGCAATGCCCAGGCGGCATGGCGCACCGACCCGAAGAAGAACGGCCGCGGCGGCTCCATCGGCGATATCGGCACCCATGCCTATCATCTGGCCGGTTTCGTGACCGGGCTGAAACTGCAGTCGCTCACCGCCGATCTCGCCACTTTCGTGGCGGGGCGGGCGCTGGATGACAATGCCCATGTGATGATGCGTTATGAGGGCGGCGCGCGGGGACTCCTCTGGTCGTCGCAGGTGGCGCTCGGCAATTCCAACGGCGTGCGTCTGCGGGTTTTCGGCGCGACGGGTTCGCTGCAATGGTTTCAGGAACAGCCGAACGAACTCGTCTATACGCCGCTTAACGGGCGTGTGCAGACCATCAAGCGGGGCGCGGATGATCTTTCCGAAGATGCGAAGGTTCGAACCCGCACTCCGCCCGGCCACCCGGAGGGATATCTGGAGGCCTTCGCCAACCTCTATGCCGGTTTCGCGGAAGCCATCCGTGCCCGCAAGGCGGGCCGAGAGCCTGATGCCATCGGCCGCAACATTCCGCTTGCCTATGACGGGCTGAAGGGTGTCGCCTTCGTGGAGGCGGTGGTGGACAGCGCCGAGAGCACCGATCCGCGCTGGATTACCCCGGTGGCGGTATAGGCGTGCAGCCAAGGACGGATTTTGCCGGAAATCGACCTTTCGGACAGGCCATGCCGGTCCGAAAGGTTGTGTGAATTTCTCTGCCACGCCCTCCACTGAACCGAGAATGGCGGGAAGGACGGGCGGTGTTGCTTTCATAAAGGTGTGGGGGCAGGGTGCGACATGGCGCTGGAGGGGTTCGCGTGTCCATCATCATAAGGACCAGACGATTACATCTGCGGAAAGTCGAGAGCGCTGATCTGGCCGCATTGAGCCGGATCTATGCTGACCCGGACTGCATGCAATTCTATCCGAGTACCAAGTCACCTTCACAAACCCTTGCCTGGTTTCAGGAACTGGCTTTCGATAGTTACGACCGGCATGGCTTCGGTCTCTGGGCGGTCGTCGATTCGATCTCGGAAGAGATTATCGGCGATTGTGGAATTACGCTTCAGAGGACCCCTGCGGGCCTTGAGCCGGAAATAGGGTATCATCTCTGGCGCGGTTTCTGGGGAAAGGGTCTGGCGACTGAAGCGGCCATCGCCTGTCGCGACTATGCCTTTCACAACCTTGGTTTGCCCAGGGTGGTCAGCATCACCACGCCTGAAAACATTCCTTCACAAAGGGTTGCGGAAAGGGTGCATGACAGAAAAGAAATTTATCAGAAACGGCTTGGGGAAAGCGAAATTATCGTAGATCGTTATCTATATATCAGCGAGAAAAGGTGATCGGTCCCGGTCCAGGCGGACGATGAAAGATCAGGTGCTGTCGAAGAAATGCGGTCATCTGAACGACAAGAAGCTGGCCACCGCTGCGGACATGGCCGCGAAAATTGCGGCGGCGGCCCGGGCCCGGCGGTCTCTCGTGATCGTCGCACGGACAGACGCGGTGGCCGATGAAGGAATGGAACGGGCGATCGATCATGCTCGTCTATATGTGAAGGCCGGAGCGGACGCCATCTTCCCTGAGGCCTTGACGACCGAGGCCATGTTCGCCGACTTCGCAGCCGCTATGGATGGCGCACCTCTTCTGGCCAATATGACGGAATTCGGTCGTTCTCCCCCCATGACGGCCGACGCGCTGCAGGCGCTCGGCTACCGGATGGTTATCTGGCCCATCTCATCGCTCCGGGTCGCCAGCAAGGCGCAGCAGGAACTTTATGCTGAGCTTGCTCGCCGGGGAGGCGTGACGGATGCCATCCACAGGATGCAGACCCGTGCCGAACTCTACGATCTGATCGACCTTGCAAGTTATGAAGCGCTCGATGCCAGCATCGTAGCAAGCAGCCTTCCCCAAGCGCGGGAGGCATGGAAGCGTCAGCTGGATGCCCGATGAGCAGCATCGAAACAGGCGAGCGAGGGAATGAGCCGTGACTGACTGTATGCGAGCCTGACCGGCTGCGACCAATCGCTTCACAAAGAAGCATGGAATACCCATTTACTTTTATGATTATATAATGCAGTTTCTTCCCGTCATACCCATGGAGGTGGGTTCACGCGATAAGGAGGATCGTCGCAATGCTTCATCTCAGAAAATTTCTCGTGGCTGCAACCATCGCCGCCACTGCCGCGATGTCGGGGGCGAACGCCACGATGGCGCAGGGTCTTGAGCTCACCATCACTGCTCCGGCCGGAGCCGGCGGCGGGTGGGACTCGGCATCCCGCTCGCTCCAGGAAGTCATGATGGCCACGGGGGCGGCAAAGAGCGTGCAGGTCGTCAACGTTCCGGGAGCCGGCGGCACGGTCGGGCTGGCGCAGTTTGTCGGGTCGGCAAAGGGCAGTCCCAATCAACTCCTCGTCGCGGGCATTACCCTTGTCGGCGCCAGCATCTCGAACAAGTCGCCCGTGGATTTTACGCAGGTCACGCCGGTCGCCCGCTTGACAGGCGATCCGCTCGTCATCGTCGTTCCCAAGGACTCCCCGATCCAAACCATGGATGACCTGCTCAAGGCCATCAAGACTGACGTTGCCAAGGCCATCTGGGTCGGCGGCTCCGCAGGGGGCGCGGACCACATCCTTGCTGCGCTGGTCACCAAGGCCGCTGGCGAAGATCCCGCGAAGATCAACTACGTCGCCTACTCCGGCGGCGGTGAATCCCTGGCTGCCATGCTGGGCGGGCAGGCGACGGCAGGCGTTTCCGGTTACGGTGAATGGGAAGGCCAGATCAAGTCCGGCGATCTCCGCGCTCTGGCTATCTCCTATCCCGAGCCTATCGAAGGAATCGAGGCCAAGCCGTTGAAGGCACAGGGTCTCGATATCGAACTCGTCAACTGGCGCGGAGTTTTCGCAGGTCCCGGCGTCGAGGGCGCTGACCTCGAGGCTATCGAGGCTGCCGTAGAGAAGACGGTAAAATCCGAACAATGGCAGGGGGTTCTCAAGACGCGCGGCTGGACCGACTACTACGCGCCATCCGGTGAATTCAAGACGTTCATCGGCTCGGAGACCGAGCGCGTGCACGGCATTCTGAAGTCCATCGGCCTTGCCGACTGATTTCTCCCAAGACCGGGATGCCCCGTCTGCGGCATCCCGGCGACGAGGAAACAATGACCAGCAAAACAGCCTTTATCCACAACCGCCCCGCGGCGGTCATCGCCATCGTGCTTTTCGCTATCGCCGCCGTGACCTACTGGGACGCGAGCCGAATGGTCGTACGGGCCACATACGGAATGAGTGCCACCGCGGCTTCATATTTCGTTGCGATCCTGTTTGCAATTCTGGCGGCCGGCCATTTGATCAGCGCGTTCAAGCCGAATGATGTCGAGAACGAGGAAGTCGACTGGAAGGCCGTCGGTTGGATCGGTCTTGCCCTGTCGGGACTGATCGTGTCCATCTGGGCAGGGGGCGGGTTCATTCTGGGATCGACGCTGCTTTTCGCCTTCACGGCGCGCGCTTTCGGCCGCAAGGCATTCGTCACCGATATTTGTCTTGGCGCGATCCTCGGCATCATCATCTTCCTTCTTTTCAACAAGCTTCTGACGCTCGCGTTGCCTATGGGCCCGCTTGAGCGGCTGTTTTGAGGTCGCCATGGACACCCTCATCTATCTTTTCCAGGGCTTCGCCATTGCCATCGATCCCGCGAACCTTATCTACGCGGCAATCGGGGTCATTATCGGCACGGCGGTCGGCGTGCTTCCCGGTATCGGCCCGGCGCTGACGGTCGCGCTTCTGCTTCCCGTCACTTTCAAACTCGATCCCGGCGGTTCCATCATCATGTTCGCGGGCATCTATTATGGCGGGATGTACGGTGGTTCGACGACCGCGATCCTTCTGAATACGCCGGGGGAAAGCGCGTCGGTGGTGACCGCGCTCGAAGGCAATCAGATGGCGCGCAGGGGAAGGGGCGGTCCGGCGCTCGCCACGGCCGCAATCGGATCTTTCGTCGCGGCCCTGATCGCAACGGTCGGCCTCGCCTTCCTCGCGCCCGTCCTCGTTAAAGTCGCGGTCAAGTTTGGGCCGTGGGACTATTTCGGCCTCATGCTGATTGCGTTCGTCACTGTTTCGGCGACGTTCGGATCATCGCCGCTCCGTGGTCTGACGAGCTTGGCGTTTGGCCTCTGGCTCGGTCTTATGGGCATAGACCAGCTTACGGGCCAGGCACGTCTGACCTTCGGCGTCCCTGAACTTCTCGACGGGGTTGAGGTGACGACGCTCGCGGTCGGCCTGTTCGCCATAGGAGAAGCCCTGATCGTGGCGTCCCGACATCTCTACAGGCCGGAAAAGCCGATCCCGGTGAAGGGATCGATCTGGATGACGAAAGAGGACTGGAGCCGGTCGTGGAAGCCCTGGTTGCGCGGAACCTTCATCGGTTTTCCGATCGGCGCGCTTCCGGCAGGCGGCGCGGAAATCCCGACATTCCTCAGCTACAACATCGAAAGGAAGCTGTCCCGCAAACCCGAGGAATTCGGCGAAGGCGCGATTGAGGGCGTTGCGGGCCCCGAAGCGGCGAACAATGCTTCTGCGGCAGGAACGCTCGTACCGTTGCTGACGCTCGGCCTGCCTACGTCCGCGACGGCGGCGGTGATGCTTGCGGGATTCCAGCAATATAACATTCAACCAGGACCGCTCCTTTTCGCTCAGCACGCCGATCTCGTATGGGGCCTCGTCGCGAGCCTGTTCATCGCCAACGTGATGCTGCTGGTGCTTAATTTGCCGCTGGTTGGCCTCTGGGTCAGACTGCTGAAAATCCCGCTTCCATGGCTTTACGCCGGAATTCTGGTCTTCGCTTCCATGGGAACGATCGCGGCGAATCCATCCGTCGTCGAACTGCTCTTGCTGACCGGATTCGGTGTCGTCGGATTTCTCATGCGGCGTTTCGATTATCCGATCGCCCCTGCTGTCGTTGGCCTTATTCTTGGGCCTCTTGCCGACAGCGCATTGCGTCGCTCGCTTCAGATGAGTCTCGGTGATCCGATTGTCTTCTTACAACATCCGAGTTCGGCCATCATGATCGGGATCGCGGTCGTCGCTCTCGTCGCACCGTTCATTTTCCGCGGGCTGTCACGTTTCCAGCAGGACGAGGATTGAGTGGCGACCATCGACCCATCGCGCTATGGTAACATGGCGCGATGTTCCTTAAAGGGACATCGCGAGCATGCGACGAACAGGACAGGGCGGCGGATGGCTAGGAAAAGCCTGGTACCACAGATCAGCAGCAACATCATCGAATATGTGCAGACGAACCGCATGCAGCAGGGCCAGCACCTGCCATTGCAGATGCTGGCCGACACGTTCCGGGTCTCGCGTGCACCGATCCTGAGCGCTCTCCAGAAACTCGAAGGAGATGGCATCGTCCGGGCGGAGCCAAACAGGGGCTACTTCCTTGCCGTCGACGCTGAGAATATCGCGCTTGAAACCGCCAACGACGATATGGACACGGCGGGCGACGAGGCAATCTATTTCCGTATGGCCGAAGACCGTCTGTCGGGCAAGCTTGAGGAGCGCGTCAGCGAAAACGAGTTGATGCGCTTCTACGACGTCCCGAGAACGCGTCTCCTGAAAGTTCTGCATCGTATCGCTGACGAAGGCTGGATCGAGCGACTGCCGGGGAACGGGTGGGCATTCCGCCAGGCTCTGACGTCCAGACAGAGTTACGAGGATGGATATGCATTCCGGGCCGTGATCGAGCAGCAGGCGATGCTGTTGCCGACGTTCGAGCCCGACGTCGAGGGCTTGAAGCGCGCCCGCGAGGTTCAGACCGCCCTGCGTGACGGTGGCTTCGAGACCTGGTCGCGTGCCGATATCTTCAAGGCCAACAACGAATTCCATGAGATGCTCGTCGCATGCTCCCGCAACGAGTTCTTTCTCGACTCCATCAAGCGGATCAACAGGCTTCGCCGTCTCATCGAATATCACATCACCATCGACCGCAGCCGTCTGCCAAAGCAGACGGCGGAGCATCTCCATATCCTCGATCTCGTTGAGGACGGGCGACGAAACGAGGCTGCGGCGTTTCTATTCACCCACATCATGGGCGCAAGCCGCATCAAGGCGCCGAAGGTCTGACGTCCGTCAGCCAAGTGCCTTGAAGACGATGCAGACAGGGCTGCCGACCGGGAGCACCTCATCCCTCGCTGACAGGCGGCCGGTCATTGCGTCAATGTCGAACGCGGTCACGGTGTCCGAATCCTCGTTTGCCACGAGAAGGACGCCGTTCGGAAGGATTGTGAAAAATCTCGGTGTCTTTCCGCCGGTCGCCCAATGTCCGGCGAGACGCATGTGGCCGGAGCGGTCCAGTTCGAAGACCACGATGGTGTCGCTGCCGCGATTGCTGGCATAGACGAACCGTCCGTCGCCCGATACCGCAATTTCGGCAGCGCGGCTGTTTCCGGTGAAGGTGTCGGGAAGGGCCGAGAGTATCTGGAAGGGTGAGAGGCGTCCGTTGTCGGGGTCGAAACGGTACGCGGTGACAGTTGAATCGAGCTCGTTGACAACATAGGCGAGGCGGCCGCTGGGGTGGAACGCGATGTGTCTGGGACCCGAGGCTTCCCGCGCGGCGCAGGCACTCGCTTCCCGCAGGGTTCCGTTCACCGCGTCGATCTCGTAGATGAGGACCGTATCGGTACCCTTGTCCGGCACCGCGATCCACCGGCCACTCGGATCGAATTCCACCTGATGAGGCTTGGGCATGGGCTGCTCGACGCGATGCGGGCCGATTTCCCCGTTAATTGCGGCAAGGTCGCATACCTCGCCGAGGGATCCGTTCTCGAGGCGCGGAAGAAGGGCAATCGACGACGTAACATGATTTGCCACGACGAGGTATCGGTTTGTCGGATCGAAGGAGAGATCGACCGGATTGCGTCCCCGCGTCGATTGCGTTCCCAGTTGCGTCAGCTTGCCTGTCGATCGTTCGATCGAGAAGGAAGTCACCCGATCCGAGTCGCCGTGGACGGTGTGCAGGAACTGGCCGGTTCGGTCGAATGTCAGGAAGGACGGGTTTTCCATATCGAGGAGCTGGAGGTGCTCCCACTGCATGCCATCGCGAAGACGGTACACATTGAGGCCGTTGCCGCGCGCGTTGCGTTGCCGCGTTGTTCGCGCGCCGACGTAAACGACCAGGTCGCCACAATTTTCCATTTCCCAGGTCTCCTCCTTATGGCCCAGAACCTGATAAGCCTATCCTTCAAAAATCGCAATTGCATTTTATAACTATAATATGTAAATAAAGCTCCTGCCTTGGGAGGCAAGCGACATAAACACCTTTGGGAGGGAGCCATGACGCTCACCGATACGAGCACGCTTGAGAAGACGACCACGCGTAAAGTCTTCTGGAGAATCGTGCCCTACTGTTTCATCCTCTATGTCATTTCCTATCTGGATCGCGCCAATCTCGGATATGCGGCCCTGGAGATGAACAAGGACCTTGCCCTTTCCGCCGAAGCTTTCGGCTTTGCGGGGGGAATCTTCTTCATCGGCTATTTTCTGTTCGAGGTTCCAAGCAACGTCGCCCTCCAGAAATACGGTTCGCGCATCTGGATTTCGCGTATTCTCCTCACATGGGGTGCGGTTGCGGTCCTGACGGGCTTCGTTCAGGAAGCCTGGCAGCTCTATACACTCCGCTTCCTCCTCGGCGTCGCGGAAGCAGGTTTCTTCCCCGGTATCATCATCTATCTCACCTACTGGTTCCGCGCCAAGGAACAGGCGACGACGGTGGCGTTCTTCACCGCCGCTATCCCGGCTTCCTATCTGCTCGGCGCGCCGCTCAGCACCTGGATCATGGACAACGTGAACTGGTTCGGACATGCGGGCTGGCGCTGGATGCTGGTGCTCGAAGGGTTGCCCGCGATCCTGGCCGGCGTCTTCAACTACTTTTACATGACAGACCGCCCGGAGAAGGCGAAGTGGCTGACCGAGGACGAGCGCAACTGGCTGGTCGGCGAGCTCGCCCAAGATCATAACAAACGCAAGAACGTCCAGCATCTTGGGCTGTGGGCTGCAATCTCCAACCCGAAAGTGCTTTTCCTGTCAGCGATCTATTTCATCTATCAGGTCGGCAATCTCGGGATCGGCCTCTGGATGCCCCAGATCATCCAGAGCTTCGGTAAGTCGCTGACACATACCCAGATCGGCCTCGTCGCCATGGTTCCCTATGCTATCGCCACCGTTGCCATGGTCCTGTGGTCCAGGAGTTCCGACCGCACGGGCGAGCGGCAAAAGCACAGTGCCGTACCGCTCCTGATCGGAGGGCTCGCGCTGGCCGCTACAGGCCTGACGCACGATCCCTATGTCGCGATCGGCCTCATCTCGGTGGCTCTCGCCGGCATCTATGCGTTCAAATCGCCGTTCTGGTCGTTGCCGAGCCTCTTCCTGTCACGTTCAACGGCGGCGGTATCGATTGCGGCGATCAACTCGATCGGCAACCTCGGCGGTTTTGTCGGACCCTACGCGATGGGTTGGGCCAAGACGGCGACAGGCAGCCCGCTCGGCGGCCTTTTGTTCCTGGCGGTGCTTCTCGTGATCTCATTCTTCATGACATGGTTCATGCGTTTCCCGGCTCCCGACGCCGATGACAGTCCGACCGGACAGTTCCACGCCGGCCGCACGTCCTCCCGCAAAGCCTGAACGGAAAAAACAGCATGCGCACCACATTCGACATCAACGGCGTCAGCCACGACATCATCGATCTTCCGGCCGAGGCCGGCGATTGTCTGGTGCGCATGCCTTATATCCATCGCATCCTGCTGGAGAACGTTCTCCGCACGGCAGGTGACGACGCCTTTCGTGCCAAGGACGCTATGCTCGCCTGGCTCGAAACGGGCCAGAGCGATGTCGAAATCCCCTTCCTGCCGAACCGGGTGCTGATGCACGACACAACGTGCGGGCCCGCGCTCGTGGATATCGCCGGAATGCGCTCGGCGCTCGCCGAGGCAGGCGGCGATCCGGCCCTGCTCAACCCGGTCGTTCCCGTCGATGTCTCCACGGATCACTCGGTCGCCGTCGATGCTTTCGGGACTTCGGCGGCGCTCGCGCGCAACATGGAGCGGGAGTATGAACGTAATGCCGAGCGCTATAGTTTCATGAAATGGGCGACCAACAGCCTTGCCGACTTCCGGGCGCATCCGCCGGGAACCGGGATCATGCATACGCTCAACCTCGAACGGCTCGCGACGGTCGTGACGTCGGTGCAGCGGGACGGCAGGCTGTGGGCCATGCCGGACACGCTGATCGGGACGGACAGTCATACGCCGATGATCAATGGGATCGGCGTGCTGGCCTGGGGTGTCGGCGGGCTCGAGGCGGAAAGCGTTTTCTTCGGCATGCCTGTCGCCCTTCGTGTTCCCGATGTCGTCGGCGTCCGGCTGACGGGTGCCCTGAGGGAGGGTGTGCTTGCGACCGACCTGGCGCTTGTCGTTACCCATCTGCTCCGCCAGATCGACTTGCAGGACAAGTTCGTGGAGTTCTACGGCCCGGGCGTGTCAAACCTCACGGCGGGCGACCGTGCGGTCGTCGCCAACATGACGCCCGAATTCGGGGCGAATAGCGGCTATTTCCCGATCGACCGCCAGTCGATCGATTACCTTCTCGCCACCGGGCGCAGGTCGGTACACGCCGCTTTCGTCGAGGCCTACGCGAAACGGGTCGGCATCTGGTTCGATCCGAACGCCAATCCGCGCTACACGTCCACCCTCGATCTCGACCTGTCCAGCGTCGAGCCCAGCCTCGCAGGCCCCCGCCGCCCGCAGGACCGGATTGCGGTCAGCGAAACCCGTAGCGCAATCGCGGCAATGAAAAAGAACGGCGGCGCGCCTTCCGTCGACGGCGAACCGAACGACGGTTCAGTCGCGATCGCGGCCATCACAAGCTGTACCAATACGTCCGATCCGCGCCTGTTGATCGCTGCCGGACTTCTGGCCCGCAAGGCGAAGGCCTATGGGCTTCGTCCTCCGCACTGGGTCAAGACATCCACCGCTCCCGGCTCGCCGACGGCGGAGCGTTATCTCGTGCGGGCAGGGCTTTTGTCCGATCTCGAATCCGTGGGCTTCGGTATCGTGGGTTACGGCTGCACGACATGCATTGGCAATTCCGGCCCGCTGACCGAGCCGGTCGCGGATGCGATGGCCAAGCGTGGCATCCTTCCGGTCGCCGTGCTTTCGGGAAACCGCAACTTTCCCGGGCGTGTCCATCCCCAGCTTGAGGCCGGGTTCCTCGCCTCGCCGCCAATGGTCGTGGCCTTCGCACTCGCCGGGACCGTCGAACTCGATATCATGAACGATCCGGTCGGGGTTTCAAAGAACGGTACGCCGGTGACCCTCTCCATGCTGTGGCCGAGTGCTGCGGAGATCAACGAAGCCCTGGCTGCCGCATCGAAGATCGAGGACTTCGCGCCCGCCTACGATGCCGCCGAAGCGAGCAGGGCGTGGAAGGAGCTTCCGGCTCCAACGACGACGCTGTTTCCCTGGGATGAGACATCCACCTACATCCGCCGTCCGCCATTCGCGAGTTTCGGCAAGGGTACCAAGCTCGGAACCTATGAGGCGCATCCGATCCTCGTCGTCGGCGATGACATCACGACCGACCACATTTCACCGGCCGGCGCGATCCCCGCAAAGGGCGATGCCGGGCGCCATCTGATCGAGCGCGGGGAAAATCCCCTTGACCTCAACGTCTTTTCGTCGCGGCGTGGAAATTGGGAAGTGATGATCCGTGGCCTGTTCACCAACAAAACGGTGCGCAATCTTCTCGGCCACGACATTCCCGCCGGTTCCACCATCCACGCCGGATCGGGCGATGTCCTGTCGCTCTGGGACGCGGCGCAACGATACCAAGCCGAGGGCAGGTCCGTGGTCGTGCTGGCAGGCGAGCGTTATGGAATGGGTTCTTCTCGTGACTGGGCAGCCAAGGGCGTGGCGCTTCTCGGTGTCCGCGCCGTGCTCGCAACCAGCTTTGAGCGCATTCACCGCTGGAACCTGATCGGCATGGGTGTGTTGCCCCTACGGTTACCGCCAGGCGTCAAGCCCGCTGACTTCGGCATCTCGGCCGACGATGTCGTCGTGATCGACGCTGATCCACAGACCATGGCGCCCCGTTGCGATGTGACCGTGACAATAAGGAAGGCGGACGGCACCTCGATGACCCTGGATGCCGTAGCGGCAATCGAAACCAGCGCGGAGGTCGGCATTCTTCGGGCAGGCGGTGTGCTGCCGCTCATCCTCAAGCAATTGCTGAACAGGCCGGGTCGGAAGGCATCCGGGCGGGAAGTGTAATCGGAGAAGCGAAATGGCAGACATCGACATCGCCGAAGTACGACGCGCAATCGCCCCCTCGGGAACGTTGCGGACGACGATAAATGTCGGGAATCCGATCCTCGCAAGCCGGAAGGACGTGCCAGGAGGCGTCGCAGGCGTTTCCGTCGATCTCGCCCGGACGCTGGCTGAGCGGCTGGACGTACCGCTCGAACTTGTCGTTCTCGAGTCAGCGGGTAAGGCAGTCACCGCCGTTGAGGAAGGCCGTGCCGATATCGGCTTCTTCGCTCGCGATCCCGAACGCGCGCAACTGATTGCGTTCACTGCCCCTTACGTACTGATCGAGGGCTGTTATCTTGTCAGAGACGGCTCTCCGCTCTCCGAAATGAAAGACATCGATGTTGCGGGCCGCAGGGTGGTTGTGGGCAAGGGCAGCGCCTACGACCTGTATCTTACACGAGAACTTCGACATGCCGCGATCGAGCGCGCCGCGACGTCCCCCACCGTCGTCCAGCATTTCCTGGAAACGTCAGCCGACGTGGCGGCGGGCGTTCGCCAGCAACTCGAAGAGGACGCGGACCGGTTCGGTGGACTGCGGCTTCTGCCCAGCCGCTTCATGGTGATCGAGCAGGCGATGGGAGTGGCACGGACACATGGTCCGGTGGCGGAGAACTATCTGACTGCGTTTGTGGAAAGCGTCAAAGCCGAAGGTCGGGTTGCCGGTTTCCTGAAAGCCAATAAGGTGGAGGCGGTCTCGGTGGCTCCGCTGACAGTTGATATCATATCTTCCTGATCTCGCATAAATGCGCCTTGCATTTTCGATAGCAAATAAAACAGGAAAATGGCGTCCACGAGAGGATTCGAACCTCCGACCCCAGGATTCATACCACTTCGGCTTTAACCGCCGCCCGGTCGCCAATGGACAGGACGTTCGTGGTCTGGACTGTCCCTTCACCATGGGCCATCAGGCCTTTAGGTGCTGCCCATCCAGTCTCTACACCTTCAACGGATTTCTCCGGAGCTTGGCTCGGGATTGGCATGCTGGAAGACCAGCGAAGCTTTCCCCGACTTTGAGCAGATCGATTGCGTCGTTTCCGGGCGCAACCCCCAATTTGTCTTAGGAATCCTGTGCTCTATCCTGCTGAGCTACGTGGACACTGAATTGCTCTTTAACCCGACGATGCCCGCGGATCAACCGCGTTCTTCATCGCGGTCGATCTCTTTTCCGGCTTTCTTCCCGCGCCCCGGCAATCAGCTCGTCAGGCGCTGCTCGGCCAGCTTCACCCAATAGGAAATACCGTAGGCGATGGCCTCGTCGTTGAAATCATAACCCGGATTGTGAAGCCCGGCCGAATCGCCATTGCCGATGAAGATGAAGCAGCCCGGCCTTTCCTTCAGCATGAAGGAGAAATCCTCTCCCGCCATGGAAGGGTCGACATCGGGGTCGACATTCGGTTCGCCCGCCACATCGCGGGCCACACGGATGGCGTGGTCGGTCTCGGCAGCGTGATTGAAGGTCACCGGGCAATAACGCTCGTAGACGACTTCCGCTTCCGCGCCGTTGGCAAGGGCAATACCTTCCGCCATCTGCTTGATACGATCCTGCGCCAGATCGCGCACCGTTTCATCCAGGCTGCGCACCGTGCCGGCGATCAAAGCCTCGTTGGGGATGATGTTGTGGCTGGAACCGGCGTGGAAACGGGTGACGGAGACCACAACGGAACGGATCGGATCGGCATTGCGCGAGGCGATCATCTGCAGGTTGCCGACGATCTGCGCGCCGATGGTGATCGGATCGATGGTGCGGTGCGGCTGCGCCGCGTGGCCGCCACGGCCCTTGACGGTGATGGAGAACTTGTCCGGTGCCGCCATGATGCCGCCCTTGCGGATGGCGAAGGCGCCGAGCGGAATTCCCGGCATATTGTGCATGCCATAGACCTCATCGATGCCGAAGCGTTCCATCAGCCCGTCCTCGACCATGGCGAGAGCGCCCGCGCCGCCTTCTTCAGCAGGCTGGAAGATGACGGCGATGGAGCCGGCGAAATTGCGGGTCTCGGTGAGATATTTCGCCGCGCCGAGCAGCATGGCGGTATGGCCGTCATGGCCGCAGGCATGCATCGCACCCGCCGTTTTTGAAGCCCAGGGCTTGCCGGTTTCTTCAACGATGGGAAGGGCATCCATATCCGCGCGAAAACCGATGGTGCGATTGCCGGAAAGATTGCCCCTGATGATGCCGACCACTCCGGTGCGGCCGAGACCGGTCACGATTTCGTCAACGCCGAAAGATTTCAGCTTCTCCGCAACGAAGGCCGCGGTGTTGTCGACGTCATACAATATCTCGGGATTTTCATGCAGGTGATGCCGCCATTCGCTGACTTCCTGCTGGAGTTCGGCGGCTCTGTTCAAAATCGGCATTCGTTCATTCCTGGGTTCATCGGTGCGGCTTGTGGTAAAATCCTATCCTCCATGGTGGATAGTGCGCCGCATAATTGACGTAATCAATGTACTTTGCCATTGCTAGGACATATATGGTGAATATTGCCATTCCCCGACCGAAGACGGGAATTCGAGGACTAGCCTTGCCAAACACAGTGAAATCGCCAAACGCCGCCAGACGGCTCTCCGCAGCCGTTGCCATCATGACCGCAGGCCTCGTTGCCGTGGCGCCCGTGGCAAATGCCAATCCGAAAATGGTGGTCGATGTCAAAACCGGCAAGGTGATTTCCCATCAGGAAGCCTTCCGTAAGTGGTATCCGGCGTCACTGACCAAGCTGATGACCGCCTATATCGCCTTTTCGCAGATGAAGGCCGGCAAGATCAGCCCGCAGACGGAAGTGGTTATGAGCAAGAAGGCCGCCGACCAGCCGGCCTCGAAAATGTATTTCAAGCCCGGCCAGAAGCTGACCATGGACAGCGCGCTGAAGCTGCTGCTCATCAAGTCCGCCAATGACATCGCCGTGGCGATTGCCGAGACGATCGGCGGCACCAGCGACAATTTCGTGGCGCAGATGAATGCGCAGGCGCAGCGCCTCGGCATGAGCTCCACCCGTTATATCAATGCCAATGGCCTGCCCGGCAAGGGGCAATATACGACCGCCCGGGATCTGGCGCTGCTGGCGCTGATCATCAAGCGTGAGTTCCCGGAATATGCCCATTATTTCTCGCTGGAGGGTGTCAGCACCGGCAAGAAGAACTATGCCAATTTCAACATGCTGGTTGGCCGCTTCGATGGCGCTGATGGCATGAAGACCGGCTTCATCTGTGCCTCCGGCTTCAACCAGGTGTCGTCAGCCGTGCGCAATGGCCGTTCGGTCATCACCGTGGTGCTGGGTGCGGACAGTCTTGCCGGGCGCACCGATCAGTCTGCCGATTTGCTGCAGATGGGGCTGACCGCACCTTCAGGTCAGGGTGTTTCGCTCGCCGCACTGGCGCCCTATGGCGATACCGGTGAGGTGAATGATGTCAGCGCCGAAATCTGCAACCCGAAGGCCGCCAAGGTGCGCAGCGAAAGCCGCGACGAGGCTGGCCGCATGGTCATCCATTCGCCCTATGTTCAGGAAATGACCCGCCCGCCGGAATATTCCTTCGCCGGTCTCATTCCCGGCAGCGAGACCGTGGCGGTGAACACCGCCAAGGGCGCGGCCGGCAAGGGCGAAGTGGCGAATGTGCCGATCCCGATCCCGCGCCCGACATTCTGATCGTCGGTGACGGCCTCGGGGGCAATGGCGCGGTTGAGATGCGCTTTGTGTATTCGCAGTCCGATGATGTTATGATATTACAGTGTCGCTCGTGGCTTTCAGCCTCGGGCGATTTCTTTTCGCTCTATGCGGCTCCGGTGTCTTGTGTCGTGCAATGACATGCCGGAGCAGCCGTCAACACACAGGCAAATCATGTCTCGCGATCGCATCCCGGTTTCCATCATCACCGGATTTCTTGGCGCCGGAAAATCGACGCTGCTCAACCGGCTTCTAAAAGACCCCGAGATGAGCGATGCGGCGATCATCATCAATGAATTCGGCGATGTCAGCATCGATCACATGCTGGTTGAAAGCGCGGGTGAGGGCATCATTGAACTGGCGGAGGGCTGCCTCTGCTGCACGGTGCGCGGTGAACTGGTGGATACGCTGGCGGAACTGATGGATGGCATCCAGACCGGCAAGCTGAAGCCGGTAAAGCGGGTGGTGATCGAGACCACGGGCCTTGCCGATCCCGCCCCCGTCATGCAGTCGGTCATGGGCAATCCGGTCATCGCGCAGAATTTCGTCCTGAACGGCATGATCACGGTTGTGGATGCCGTGAACGGTCTTTCCACGCTCGATAACCACCAGGAGGCGGTGAAACAGGTCGCCGTGGCTGACCGTCTGGTGATGACCAAGCGCGCGCTTGCCGATGCCGCCACGATTGCCGCGCTGACAGGCCATCTTCAGGCGCTCAATCCACGTGCGACCATCGAGGATGGCGACAAAACCGATTGGAGCGCTGTGGGGCTTCTGGACAACGGCCTTTACGATGCCGGCAGCAAGACTGCCGATGTCGGCCGCTGGCTGGGTGAAGAGACGGCTCATGATCATCATGACCACCATCACGACCACGATCATGAACATCACCATCATGGCGATCACGATGACCATCACCATCATCACGATGTGAACCGGCACGATGCATCTATCCGGTCCTTTTCGATCATTCACGATCAGCCGGTCAGTCCTATGGCGATTGACATGTTCGTGGATTTGCTGCGCTCGGCACATGGTGAAAAGCTCCTGCGCATGAAGGCCATCGTCAAGCTGTCGGATAATCCGGGCCGGCCGCTCGTGCTGCATGGGGTTCAGACTATTTTCCACACGCCGGAGCGCCTCGCGACGTGGCCGGACCCGGCTGATCAGCGCACGCGCATGGTGCTGATTACGAAGGATTTGCCCGAAGCCTTCGTACAGGATCTGTTCGCGGCCTTCACAAGCGCGCCGGGCATCGACCGGCCGGACAGGCAGGCGATGACGGATAATCCGTTGGCGGTTTCCGGGTTGCGGTTTTAGGGCGTGTCGTGATGGTCTAGGTCGGTGGGTGTGGTTCACCCCCCTCTGTCCTGCCGGACATCTCCCCCTCAAGGGGGGAGATCGACAAGCGGCTTGCTCCGAACATCTTTATGGGGACAGCAACCCGAAGTGCAGAGCTTGTGAGAAAACGAGCGGTCACTACAACTGATCTCCCCCCTTGAGGGGGAGATGCCCGGCAGGGCAGAGGGGGGTAAGCCCCGAGCGTCAGCGTCGAATGTCGCTTACCCGCCCTTCACAATCCGAAACCGATGCCCCTTATCCACCGCAACCGTTTCCACCAGACTATGCCCATCCTCATTGCACATATGGGTAATATCGATCACCGCCAGCGGATCGGTCGTCTCGACGGTCAGAACATCGCCAGCCTTCAGGGTCGCGAGTTTTTTGCGGCTTCTCAAAACCGGAAGGGGGCATTTAAGCCCCCTCAAATCATAAACGATCTCGGCCGTGTCGCTCATTCCTTGGCCCAGAACTTCCAGAACGGCTTCTTTTCCGGCGCTTCCGGTGCAGGTGCTGCGGAATAGGCAAGCGGGTTCATGGCTGGAACCGGGATGCTCTGGGCGGCAGTTCCGGTCTGACCGGCGGCTGCGGGTGTGGCCGAGGCAACCATCGTCGGTGCCGCGGGCGCCGGGTTCGATTGCGGTGCCGTGGCGGGCTGTACCGCCGAAGGACGCGGGCCGCGCAAGGAAGAAGCGGTTGCGGTCGTGGCCGGAGAGGACGACGTCACCTGCTGCGCCTTTTTCTCCATCAGCGCGGCATATTCCGTTTCCTTCATCAGCTTGCCGGCCTTCAGCGCCGAACCGGTCGGGGCATAGGCGGGCTCGCGGCCCTTGCGCTTTTCTGCGACCAGCGCCTTGCGCTCCGCCTCGCTCGGGTCGTACCAGGCCATGCCGTCATATTTCTTCATCGCCTTTTCATAGGCGAGATCGTAGGTCTTCTCGTAGCTCGAAAGCGCGCTGACGAGCGCCGGCGGTGTGCTCATGGCCGGGCATTGGGCCGACGCGTTGAAGCTGCCGCCTTCCGTCTGCTGGTTGAAGACGTATTTCTTCTCGCAGACATTCACTTCCGGCGGGCGCTTGGTCACTTCGAAATTGTCGTAACCGACCTTCAGCATCTTCCAGAATTCGAGATGCTCGCTCTGGCGATGGCGGGCCATGTTTTCCGCCGTCATGCGGAACGGGAAGGCCTGCAGCTGCACGGTCTTCTGGCCGCCCTTGAAGGCGTCACGGGCGAAACCGTAGATTTCAAGAATCTGCGCATCCGTCATCGAATAACAGCCTGACGATGAGCAGGCGCCGTGGATCATCAGATTGGTGCCGTTGCGGCCATTGGCGGCATCGTAGCGGTTCGGGAAACCGGTATTGATGGCGAGATAATATTTGGAATTCGGATTGAGATGGGCGGGCGTCAGGTTGTAGAAACCTTCCGGCGCCTGCCGGTCGCCTTCCTTCACCTTCGGGCCGAGTTTGCCGGACCATGCGCAAATCTCGTAACCGGCGATCTTCTCGAAACGGTTGTCGCGTCTGGCTTTCCAGATTTCCAGCGCGCCTTCTTCCTTGAAGATGCGGATCATGATCGGCGAGGTGCGGTCCATGCCGCGCTTGTCGATCTCGGCCAGAATGGCCGGAGACAGCGGGTAATCGACCTTGTTCTTGACGTGGGAAACGTCGCGTTCAACGGTTTCGAGCGTATCGTTGCAGCCGGCGAGAACGAGCGCGGTGCAGGCAAGAAGTGCAAAATGTGTCAAACGCATGATCTGATCCGAAAGACGATGGCACGAAGCGGCGGCAGTTCTATACCGTTCCGTGTGTAATTTAAATACGGTATTAACCGTTTACATCTTCTTAACTCAAATCGGATCCGCCCCCGCGGCCGCCGATACATCTGTTGATGTGACCGGACTATGGCCGAGTTGGGGCGATATTCAAGGAAAATAAGGCTGCTGTCAGATCGTTTTGGCTTTTCTTCGAACCGCCAAAACAATCTCACTCTTTCTTTTGACGCATTTTCCGGACGTAAAGCCGCTACGCAATTTTACTGGAAATGCTCTAGAGGTTCCGGCCGATATCCAGGAACTTCTGGCGGCGTTCGGCGCGAAGCTGCGTGCCCGAACGCTGCGAAAGATCGGCCAGCGCCTTGGCAATGACGTCGCCCGTTGCATGGATGACGGTTGCCGGATCGCGATGCGCGCCGCCGATGGGTTCGGGAATGATGCCGTCGATGACGCCGAGCGATTTCAGATCTTCCGAGGTGATCTTCATATTGGTCGCAGCTTCCTTGGCACGGGTCGAATCGCGCCAGAGAATGGAGGCTGCACCTTCCGGCGAGATCACCGAATAGATCGCATGTTCGAGCATATAGACGCGGTTGCCGGTGGCGATCGCGATCGCGCCGCCCGAGCCGCCTTCACCGATGACGACGGAAACGATCGGCACCTTGACGTTGAGGCACATTTCCGTCGAACGGGCGATGGCTTCGGCCTGGCCGCGCTCTTCCGCGCCGACGCCGGGATAAGCACCTGCGGTATCGATGAGGGTGACGACCGGCAGCGAGAAGCGGTCAGCCAGTTCCAGCACACGGATCGCCTTGCGGTAACCTTCCGGGCGTGGGCTGCCGAAATTATGCTTCAGGCGGCTCTTGGTGTCGTTGCCCTTTTCCTGGCCGATGATGGCGACGGGCTGGCCGTTGAAACGGGCAAGACCGGCCTGAATGGCGGCGTCCTCGGAAAATTTGCGGTCGCCGGCCAGCGGCGTGAAATCGGTGAACAGCGCCTTGGCGTAATCGACGAAATGCGGACGCTGCGGATGGCGCGCGACCTGCGTTTTCTGCCAGGCATTCAGCTTGGAATAAATGTCCTGCATCGCGTCGTTGACCCGCGATTCCAGACGGTTGATCTCCTCCGAGGTGTCTATGCTCTCGTCTTCATCGGCAAGCTTCTTCAGCTCGATGATCTTGCCCTCAAGGTCCGAGATAGGTTTTTCGAAGTCGAGATAATTGTGCATGAGATCCGTTTCCGATCGTTTTGCGCAAGGTTTGACCGGATTATCCGGCGGTTCCGGTCGCTCTAATCAAGGTTTTTGCCCTGTTTGGCAAGGGGGTGATGTGTTTGTACCAGCTCTTGCAAGCGTTCTTCCAGCACATGTGTATAGATTTGTGTCGTGGAAATGTCGGAATGGCCGAGCAGTTCCTGCACCGCGCGCAAATCCGCGCCGTTCTGCAGGAGGTGGCTGGCGAAGGCGTGGCGCAGCACATGCGGCGATACGGCGGACGGGGTTAGGCCCGCACGAATGGCGATGTCCTTGAGGTCGCGGGCGAAGACCTGGCGGGGCAGGTGGCCTTCCTTGCCGTTCGAAGGAAACAGCCATTGGCTCTCCGGTGTCTCCGGTTTTTTCTGCGAAGCTGCCGCCTTGCTTTTCTCCGACGCGAACGCCTTTCTGGCGGCCTCGTATTTTTCCATCGCCTCGATGGCGGCGCGGGACAGCAGAACCATGCGGTCCTTGTTGCCCTTGCCGCGGATCATCAGGAAACGGCCTTCCTGACGCAGCACCTTGACCGGCAGCGAGACCAGTTCGCTGACACGCATGCCGGTGGCATAAAGCAGTTCGAGCAGCAGATGCATGCGGATGCGGGCAAGCTGGCCGGGGCCTTCGGTTGCCGCTTCCTGCGCCGCAAGCCCAAGAAGCCGGTTCACATCGGCCACGCTCATGGTTTTCGGCAGGGCGAGACCTTTCTTGGGCGCATCGATGATGCCGGTCGGGTCATCGCCGCGCAGCCCTTCCGAATAAAGAAAGCGATAAAACTGCCGCATGGAGGAGAGGCGCCGCGCCTGTGAGGTGGCGGCAAAGCCCTGGGCGGAAAGATGGGTCAGATAGCCGGAAAGATCCGGCGTCTGCGCTTCCGTCAGGGACTGGCCGCGCTGACCGAGAAATTCGCGCAGATCGGAAAGATCGCGCTCATAAGAAGAGAGCGTATTGGCGGCTGCTCCCCGTTCGGCGCTCATCATTTCCAGAAAACTTTCCAGCCGCGCGCCGTCGCGCCCTGCCGTCGGCTGTCCGCTCATGGGGTGCGCCTTGCAGGTTCGGTCGACGGCGGGTTGAGCCGCTCGGAGGGTATGCGCACCGTCACTTCGCGGTCGCGCGGTTTGACGACCATGACGAGCAGCACCATGCCGCCATAGATCAGCCCCGCGATGGTCGCCAGTATCATCGTGAAGCGGAAGAGGGTGGGCATGGCGGCTCCGTGAAGGTGGCGGTCGAAACGTATATGCGGTGCGGCGAAAGCGGCGACAAGATCAAAATGCCCGCTCCACCCCGCGCCGCATGCGGCGTTGATTGTGATTCACCACCATTCAGTCAGCAATTTGGCTTGACGCTTCGTAAACATTTGCAGATATCCATGCCAAACGGGCTTTCAAATCTATGAATGAAACGAATTTATCCGTCCCGGCCACACTCGGGGAGCAAGCGCGGGCAAAGCTCGGACGGCGCAACATCGTCTTCGTCGGTCTGATGGGGGCTGGAAAGTCGGCGGTGGGCCGCATGGTCGCCCAGCAGCTCAAGGTTCCTTTCATCGATACGGATGTCGAAATCGAGCGCGTTTCGCGCATGACGATATCGGAACTTTTCGCCACCTATGGCGAGGAGGAATTCCGGGCGCTGGAAACGCGGGTCATCAAGCGGCTTTTGCGCGGCGGCCCCAAGGTCATTTCCACCGGCGGTGGCGCCTTCATCAACGACAATACCCGCCGGCACATCACGCGCGGCGGCATTTCATTGTGGCTGAAGGCCGATCTTGAGGTTCTATGGGAAAGGGTCAACAAGCGCGACCACCGCCCGCTTCTCAAGACCGAAAACCCCAAGGCCACGCTGGCGGCCCTGATGGAGAAGCGCTATCCGATCTATGCGGAAGCGGATCTGACCATCGAATCCCGTGATGTCCGCAAGGAAATCATCGTGACCGAAGTGCTGGCCGCCATAGCCGGCATCGAAAAGAAAGACTGATCCCCATGACGCCTTCCGAAATCCACGCCGATGAACGTCTCGTCCATGTGCCGCTCGGCGAGCGCGCTTATGACATTCTGATCGGGCCGGGGCTGATCGGCCGGGCGGGTGGCGAGATTTCGGCGCGGCTGAAGGGCCGGCGCGCGGCGATCATCACCGATGAGCATGTCGCGCCGCTCTACCTCGAAGGTCTTATGGATGGCCTGCAGACGGATGGCATCGAAGCGGTTTCGCTGACCCTGCCGGCCGGCGAAAAGACAAAGAGCTTCGAGCATCTGGTCACCGTCTGCGATGCGGTTCTCGCAGCAAGGGTGGAGCGTAACGATGCGGTGATCGCGCTCGGCGGCGGCGTGATCGGCGATCTCGCCGGCTTTGCCGCGGGCATCGTGCGGCGCGGCGTGCGCTTCGTGCAGATACCGACCTCGCTGCTGGCGCAGGTCGATTCCTCCGTCGGCGGCAAGACCGGCATCAACAGCCGCCACGGCAAGAACCTCGTCGGCGTTTTCCACCAGCCCGATCTGGTGCTGGCCGATACGGCGGTGCTCGATACGCTGAGCCCGCGGGAATTCCGCGCCGGTTATGCAGAGGTGGTCAAATATGGCCTGATCGACAAGCCGGATTTTTTCTTCTGGCTGGAAAAGAACTGGGATGACATCCGCACCGGTGGCCCGGCCCGCATTCAGGCGATTGCCACGAGCTGCCAGGCCAAGGCCGATGTGGTGGTGGCCGACGAGAAGGAAAACGGCGTGCGCGCGCTTCTCAATCTCGGCCACACCTTCGGCCATGCATTGGAGGCGGCGACCAATTACGATAGCAAGCGGCTGGTTCACGGCGAAGGCGTCGCCATCGGCATGGTGCTGGCGCACCAGTTCTCCGCCCGCCTTAACCTCGCAAGCCCTGATGATGCGGCCCGCGTCGAGGCGCATCTGAAGGCTGTTGGCCTGCCGACGACGATGAAGGACATTCCCGGCGAATTGCCGCCGGTCGAGACGCTGATGGCGGCAATCGCGCAGGACAAGAAGGTCAAGGGCGGCAAGCTCACCTTCATCCTCACCCACGGCATCGGCCAGTCCTTCGTGGCTGACGATGTGGCGGCGTCCGAGGTGCAGTCCTTCCTGTCGGAGAAACATCCGGGGTGAACTGGCGCCGGGCAGTACGGTGAGGGCGCCCCCTCATCGCCTCGCTCCGCTCCGGCACTTCTCCCCGGCGGGGAGAAGTACAAGCCGCTTTGGCAATGCTATACGGGGGAACGGTGCTGGCGCTTTGAGCAAGGCGTTGCCGCCCGGTTTCTTCTCCCCGCCGGGGAGAAGGTGGCCCGAAGGGCCGGATGAGGGGGCTTGCTCTCGGCTTTAATGATAAACTTGGCCTAAAACCGCACCACTTCCCCCGGCGCCGCCGCCTCAATCGCCAGCGCATGCAGCCCGGCATCGAGTTCCGGCTTTAAAAGCGCGTTGATCGCCCGGTGACGCTCGACACGAGACTTGCCTGAAAAGCTTTCAGACACTATCTGAACACGCATATGCGTCTCGCCCGTGCCTGTCATATCCGGCTGGTGGCCCGCATGCATCTGGCTTTCATCGACGACCCTTAGGCGTTCCGGTGAAAAGCTTTCCCTAAGCTTGGTTTCTATGCGATCTCGCAGCGACATGCGAAGGGCTCCAATTCTGTTTTCGGTCTTTGAAGGGGGCTCCCTAAAAGCCTGTAACATTCCGCTTTGTCAATTCTTGTTGTGCAGCTTTTCGCACCCCATAATCAGGGCATCATGAAACTGGATTCGAAATATTTCGATCGCATCCGCACGCGCCGGAAAAGGGAGCGGGAACCTGAGGTTCAGGCCCCAACCTGCCAGTGGGACGGATGCGACAAGCCGGGTATTCACCGGGCACCCGTCGGCCGCAATGCCGAGGGGCAATTCTTCCTGTTCTGTTTTGAGCATGTGAAGGAATACAACAAGGGCTATAATTATTTTTCCGGCCTCTCCGACAGCGAGATCGCCCGTTACCAGAAGGAGGCGATCACTGGCCATCGCCCCACCTGGACAGTGGGCGTCAACAAGACGGCGCGCGATAGCCCGCTGCATTCCACGCTGCGCTCCGGCACGGCCAGCGGCAATGCCCGTATCCGCGATCCTTTCGGCTTCGCCGGCGGTTTTGCGGGTGGCTCGAGGGCAGGCGGCACCCGCATGCAGCAGGACCGCAAGCTGAAGACGCTGGAGGCAAAAGCCTTCGATACGCTCGGTCTTTCTTCCAGCGCAAAGCAGGAAGACATAAAAAGGCGCTATAAGGAGCTTGTCAAAAAGCACCATCCTGATGCTAATGGTGGCGATCGTGGTTCGGAAGAACGTTTTCGGGCTGTTGTTCAAGCATATCAATTGTTAAAGCAGTCAGGTTTCTGCTAAGCCAACTTACGTGTTTACCGCCTGATTGATGATGTGGCCGGGTGGCTGCCGCCCGCCTTGGAGACGTGATGAGCAAAATCGACCTTGATATTTCCAACCTGCCCGACACGACGGTGTCCGTGCGGGAGGTTTTCGGCATTGATACGGATCTGCGGGTTCCCGCCTATTCCCAGGGCGACGCCTATGTGCCGGACCTCGATCCCGACTATCTTTTCGATCGCGATACGACGCTTGCGATCCTTGCCGGTTTTGCTCACAACCGACGTGTCATGGTGTCCGGTTTCCACGGCACGGGCAAATCCACCCATATCGAGCAGGTCGCCGCGCGCCTCAACTGGCCCTGCGTGCGCGTCAACCTCGACAGCCATGTCAGCCGTATCGACCTCGTCGGCAAGGACGCCATTGTCCTCAAAGACGGCAAGCAGGTCACCGAATTCAAGGACGGCATCCTGCCCTGGGCCTACCAGCATAATGTCGCGCTGGTTTTCGACGAATATGATGCCGGCCGCCCGGACGTGATGTTCGTTATCCAGCGCGTGCTGGAATCGTCGGGCCGCCTGACCCTGCTCGACCAGAGCCGCGTCATCCGTCCTCACCCCGCCTTCCGCATCTTTGCGACCGCCAACACGGTCGGCCTCGGCGATACGACGGGCCTTTACCACGGCACGCAGCAGATAAACCAGGCGCAGATGGACCGCTGGTCCATCGTCACCACGCTGAACTATCTGCCGCATGAGCAGGAAGTGAACATCATTGCCGCCAAGGTGAAGAGCTTCGACAATCCGAAGGGTCGCGAAACCGTTTCCAAGATGGTGCGCGTGGCCGATCTCACCCGTTCGGCCTTCATCAATGGCGATCTTTCCACCGTCATGAGCCCGCGTACCGTTATCACCTGGGCGGAAAATGCGGAAATCTTCGGCGATCTCGCCTTTGCCTTCCGTGTGACCTTCCTCAACAAGTGTGACGAGCTGGAGCGTACGCTGGTGGCCGAGCAATATCAGCGGGCCTTCGGTGTCGAGCTGAAGGAAAGCGCCGCGAACATCGTTCTCAGCGCCTGATCGTCCCCGGTCTGTCCGGAGAAGATCACCGATGACTTGAAGACGCCGGCCGGCCGCGCATCCTAGGGATGGGCGTGCCGCAGGCGCCGACAAATGACAGGAAAGACAATGGCAGGGCGCGGCGACAATTCCAGAGCGAAACCGGGTACGGCGGTCGATACGGAACCGTTGCGTCAGGCGATTGCCGGATGCGTGCGATCCGTTGCCGGCGATGCCGAAGTCGAGGTCGTTTTTGCCAATGAGCGGCCGGGCCTTGCCGGCGAGCGCATGCGCCTGCCGGAAATCTCCAAGAAACCCACCGCACAGGAAATCGCTATCACGCGTGGCCTCGGCGATTCGATGGCGCTGCGCCTGGCCTGCCATGATGCGGATACCCATGCGGTGATGTCGCCGCAGGGTGCGGAAGCACGGCTGATCTTTGATGCCGTCGAACAGGCTCGCGTGGAGTCCATCGGCGCGCTGCGCATGCCGGGCATGGCTTCCAACATCAACGCCATGAACACCGAGAAATATGCCAAGGCGAATTTTTCGGGCATCAGCAACAAGGATGACGCGCCGCTTGCGGAAGCCGTTGCACTTCTGGTGCGTGAGAAGCTGACCGGCGAAAAGCCGCCGGAAAGCGCCGGCAAGGTTGTCGATCTCTGGCGCGATTTCATCGAGGACAAGGCGGCCGGCGACCTCAACGATCTCTCACGTGTCATCACCGACCAGAAGGCGTTTTCGCGGCTGGTGCGCAAGATGTTGACCTCGATGCAGATGGCGGAAGATTTCGGCGACGAGGATAACGAGCCTGAGAGCCAGGAGGCGGAGTCCAACGAGGACCAGCCGCGCACCAACGAGACCGAAGAAGAGCAGGTCGAGGAAGAGGCCGGCTCGGACGCGACGCCCGCCGATGAGAACGAGGCCTCGCAGGAGGAAATGGAAGAAGGCGAGATGGACGGCGCCGAGATGTCGGACGAGGAAATGTCCGACGATCTCGACGAGGATTCCGAAACGCCCGGCGAGACCCGCCGCCCCAACAGCCCCTTCGACGATTTCAACGAGAAGGTCGATTACCGCATCTTCACCGAGGAATTCGACGAGGAAATCCGCGCCGAGGAACTCTGCGACGAGGCCGAGCTTGACCGTCTGCGCGCCTTCCTGGACAAGCAGCTCGCCCATCTTCAGGGCGCCGTCGGGCGGCTGGCGAACCGTCTGCAGCGCCGCCTGATGGCGCAGCAGAACCGTTCGTGGGATTTCGATCTGGAAGAGGGTTATCTCGATCCTGCCCGGCTCGTGCGGCTCATCATCGATCCGATGCAGCCGCTGTCCTTCAAGAAGGAGCGCGATACCAAGTTCCGCGATACCGTGGTTTCGCTGGTCATCGACAATTCCGGTTCGATGCGGGGCCGGCCCATCACGGTTGCGGCCACCTGCGCCGATATTCTGGCCCGTACGCTGGAACGTTCGGGCGTGAAGGTGGAGATCCTCGGTTTCACCACCAAGGCGTGGAAGGGTGGGCAGTCGCGCGAGCAGTGGCTGGCGAACAGCAAGCCCGCTTCGCCGGGTCGCCTCAATGATCTGCGCCATATCATTTACAAGTCGGCGGATGCGCCATGGCGGCGTTCGCGGCGCAATCTCGGTCTGATGATGCGCGAGGGACTGCTCAAGGAAAACATCGACGGCGAGGCGCTGATGTGGGCGCATAACCGCCTGATCGGCCGCCCCGAACAGCGCAAGATCATGATGATGATTTCGGATGGTGCGCCGGTGGATGATTCCACCCTCTCGGTCAATCCGGGTAACTATCTGGAACGGCACCTGCGCGCCGTCATCGAGCAGATCGAGACACGGTCGCCGGTGGAACTGCTGGCAATCGGTATCGGCCATGACGTGACGCGGTATTACCGTCGCGCGGTCACCATCGTCGATGCGGATGAGCTGGCCGGCGCAATGACCGAGCAGCTCGCTGCCCTCTTCGAGGATACGAGCGGTGCTTCCGGTTCGTCCCGCAGGATCCGCCGTGCCGGATAAGCGGGGTCGGGCTTCCTCTGCCTGCAAGTCTGTTGCGCTGGCCGCCGTTCTTACGGCGGCTTCGCTGTTTCCCGTTCCCATCGGCGCGTCGACCATCGATGTGCCTGTCAGCGCGCGTCTTCTGTCCGGCTTCGAGGTCGGCACCAGCCAAAAACGTTTCGGCAAGCTGGAATTTGTCGGCGGCATGGTGATGAGCGCGCCGGAAAAGCTGTTCGGTGCGATCTCTTCCATCCGTTTCCGCCCCGATGGCGAGGAATTCGTTGCAGTGCTGGATACCGGCCATTGGCTGACGGGCAGGGTCACGCGCGACGCTCGCGGTGCTTTGTCCGGGCTTGCAGATGCCCGTATCACGCCCATGTTGGACATGAGCGGGCGCGAACCGCCGCGCAAGATGGAAATGGATGCGGAAGGGCTGGCGCTGCGCGACGGCAAGGTGTTCGTCAGCTACGAGCAGCGTCACAGGATCGACATCTATCCCGATCCGGGCTTCGCCACCTCAAAGCCGCTCGCCCGCCTGCCGTACCTCATTCCCAATAACGAGTTGCGCCATAATGGCGGCATGGAGGCACTGGCGGTGTCGCCGGCCGATTCCCCACTCGGCGGCGCCCTGGTCGTGGTGGCTGAAAAAAGCATCGATGCGGACGGCAATCTTCTCGCGGCCATATTGGAAGGTCCGCTGAAGGGCACCTTCGCTGTTACCCATCATCCGTCCTTCGATGTGACGGATGGCGCTTTCCTGCCGAACGGCGATCTGCTGCTTCTTGAGCGGCGCTTCAACTTCGCCGAAGGCGTGGGCATGCGCATCCGCCGCATCCGTGGGGGCGATATCCGGCCGGGTGCCGTGGTGGATGGCGAAATCCTCATGGAAGCGGGCATGGCCTATCAGATCGACAATATGGAAGGCATGGATGTGGTGAAAGGGCCGGATGGCTCGACGCGCCTCATCATCGTTTCCGATGACAATCACTCGTTCCTCCAGCGCAATCTGATGCTGGAATTCAAGCTGGTGGAGTGAGTATCAGGCCTGCTCCCGTGCCGCCTTATAGGCAGCCAGGAGATCCTCGACCGGAATGCCGTCGATCTTCATGCCGGTCATTCGGCATGCCGTTATCTGCGCGCCGGACAGGTTTGAATGGCTCAGTTTCAGTCCGGTAAAATTGACGTCATCGATTGACCAGCCGGACATGTTGCTGTCCGTAAACGACGCACCGGAAAAGTTGATGTCGTTGAAGCGTGTTCCGGCCAGATTGACGTTTTCGAAGGTGGTTCCCGACAGATTGACATTATCGAAGCTTGAGCCAGAAAGCGTGGCGCTCGTCGCATCCACAATGTCGATAACGTCCTTGATCTGCATGTTGATCTGCCTCCGTGCGTTGACACGGACGGCAGACTGCAACGTCACCTTTGGGTTTGCAAGCGCGATTTGATCCACGCGTTCAACATCAAAATCCGGCTGACGAAAATGTCAGCCCGATTTGACGGCGCCCGGCATCGGCTTCAGCGTGTTCATCAGCGCGCCGTAAGGCAAGAGCATGACGAGGCCGACGAGGACCTTGACGGAAAGATCGCCCAGTGCCCAGGAAATCCACCGGGGCGCTTCCAGGGTGAGAACGCCGAGCAGCGGCGCGCTTTCGATGGCGAATGCATCATTGGGGCCGACAAAGGAGAAGCTTGCGGCAAAGGCGATGGAGAAGAACAGGGCCGTATCCAGCACCGAACCCAGCATCGAGCCGGCAAGCGGCGCATGCCACCAGCGTTGACGGCGCAGGTGGTTGAAGACCGAAATATCGAGCAGCTGGCCGATCAGATAGGCGGTGCCGGAGGCGACGGCGATGCGGGGGATGGATGTCCAGAAGGACAGCGTGACGCCGACGACGAAGCCGGCAAGCACCACGCGGCGCGCGACCGAGGGGCCGAACTGGCGGTTCGTCAGGTCGGTGACGAGGAAGGCGACCGGATAGGTGAAGGCGCCCCAGGTCAGAAGGTCGCCGAGGTTGATACCAAACAGCGAGCCCGACAGCGGATATTGCACCAGAATATTGGACGCGACGACGACGAGCGTCATCAGCAGAACGTAGATAAGCGTAAAGCGCAGATAGGGCATTTTTTTATCCTGGGTGATGCCACCAGTTGGAGCCAAACATCGGAGCGAAACGTCTCAAACGGTTTCCGCAAAATCCGATGCAACTAAAATCTGGAACAAACAAAAGGCTTGAGCGGCAAAAGCCATTCAAGCCTTCTGAATATCAGATGATGCGAAGCCGCTATTAAGCAGCTTCAGCCGTCTTCTTGGCGATCTGGCGGCGCAGGAGACGAGCGCGCATGCTCAGTTCGTTTTCGCCGGACTTCAGAAGGAAAGCATCGAGGCCGCCACGGTGTTCAACGGAGCGCAGAGCGGCTGCGGAAACACGCAGGCGGAAGCGCTGGCCGAGAGCATCGGAGATCAACGTGACCTGGCAGAGGTTCGGAAGGAACCGGCGCTTGGTCTTGTTGTTGGCGTGGCTGACGTTGTTGCCCGTCTGGACGCCCTTGCCGGTCAATTCGCATACACGGGACATGGGTACACCTATTTCGTTTCGTCTGTTTCACCACTGGCTCGCCACCGGCAAAACCGGGGTGGCAATCCAACTGGCCATGATTGGAAAGTTGCGGTTCTATAGTCAGACGGGACTTAACAGTCAAGCCGCTCGGGATCAAATCAAAGGAAATTCCGGCGTTTTCAACCGTCGTCCGCTTTTTTATTGCCACAAGTCAGCGTATATGATCGCCCGATAAGGCCGCTTCCGCGCCTCTTTTAAGGTGATATCGAAATGATTGCCAGAGGAAAAAGCATTTTCATGGCCGTGACAATAGCGTTTGCGGGCGTCTCCCCCTCGCTCGCCGCCGAAGCACGCCACACAAGCGAATACAGCATCAATCTCGGCATTTTGCCGATCGCGCGGGCAAGTTTTTCGACTCGCATGAATGGCCCGAATTATTCGATCTCCGGTTCCTTCAGTGCCGCCGGCCTCGCCAGCATTCTGAAGGATATTTCCGGCAAGACGACGGTGTCGGGCGCCAAGCGCGGTCACCGGCTGCAGGCCAATGAATATTCGCTGGTCTACAAGGACGGCAAGCGCGTGCGAACCTATGACGTCGTTTATCGCAACGGCAATGTCACGTCGACGACGGTGAAACCCGAGCCGAAGGCCCGTCCGGACAATTGGGTGGATGTGAAGGATCGCGACCTGCGCTCGGTTCTGGACCCGATTTCCGGCCTCATCATTCCAGCGGGCGGCCGCATCTGCCCGACTCGCCTGCCGATCTATGACGGCGAATCGCGACTCGATCTCGTTTTGAGTTCCAGCGGCACCAAGCCTTTCAAGACGAACGGTTTCAGTGGGGACGCCATCGTCTGCAAGGCACGTTACGTGCCGAAGTCGGGTTACCGGCAGGGACGCAAGGATATCGAATATCTGAAATCGATCTCGATGGAGATATGGTTCGCCAAGTCGAACAATATGGATGTCTATGCGCCCGTTTATGCGATCATTCCGACGCGGGTGGGGCAGGTTTATATTACCGCCACGAAGTACGGCGGCTGACGAAGATTTGTTGCCGGGTGAGTGACGCCCGGCGGTGCGGCGTATTTCTTCTCCCCGCCGGGGAGAAGGTGGCCCGAAGGGTCGGATGAGGGGGGAACCCTCACCGAATATCGCTACCCTTGCCCCCTCATCCCGCTGCCGCGGACTTCTCCCCCTTGGGGAGAAGAAACAAGGGGCGCACGCTCGCTTCATCGGCTTTGAGCTTCACGGCGCATCGCCCGGCGACCAGCCGGGTTCGGCCATGACGAAGCTCGAAAAGGCAAAGCCCGGGGAGACGGTGCAGCCGACGAGGGTGAAATCGCCAAGGCTTTCCGCCGATTGCCAGCAATTGGCCGGCACGATCACCTGTGGGCGCTCGCCCTCCAGAATGGCGGGGCCAAGCGTGAAGGTCTGCACTTCCCGGCCATCCTGCGAAAGATGCAGCGCGATTGGCGCGCCGGCATAATAGTGCCACACCTCCACCGCATCGGTAACCCGGTGCCAGTGCGAGCGTACGCCTTTTTCCAAGAGATAATAGATCGCCGTTGAATGGCCGCGCTCGCCGCCGGCCCTGTCACGGAAGGTCTGGTGGTAGAACCCGCCCTCGGGATGCGGCTCCAGCCCCAGTTCGCGAATGATCGCCTGCGCGGATATATCCGTTCCCATCAGAAATTGTCCTTGCGCGTGCGGATTTCGGCGAAGACATCGGCATCGGTGGTGCTTTCTAGGCCAAGATGTCTGCGGATACCGGCATCCGCCACGCGCATGTAGGGATTGGTCTGTTTTTCGAGCCCGATGGTGGTGGGGATGGTGAATTCATTTGCCTGTCTTGCCTTTTCCACCCATTCCGCGCGTTCGCGCAGCACGGCATTGTCGGGATCGACGGTCAGGGCAAAACGGGCATTGCTCAGCGTGTATTCGTGGCCGAAATAGACCTTCGTGTCATCCGGCAGGGCCATCAGCTTCTGGAAGGAATGCCACATATCCGCCGCCGGGCGTTCGAACAGGCGGCCGCAGCCCATGGCAAACAGCGTATCGGCGGCAAACAGCAGCCCGTCATCGGGCAGATAATAACAGATGTGGCCCGCCGTATGGCCGGGTGTGGCGATGACCTGAACGCGGCGTCCGGCGAATTCGAATTCGTCGCCATCCGCCTGCGAGCGGTCGAGGCCGGGGATTGCGATCGCCTCGTCGTAGGGGCCGTGCACCTCACAGCGAAACTTGTCCTTCAGCGCGAGATTGGCTTCCACATGGTCCTGATGGTGGTGGGTGGTGAAGATATGGGTGAGCTTCCAGCCATGGCCGTCGAGAGCCTGCAGGATAGGGCCTTCTTCCGGCGCGTCGATGGCGGCCGTCGCCCCGCTTTCGGGGTCGTGCAACAGAACCCCGAAATTGTCGCTGCGGCAAAGAAAGACGTCTATTTCCAAAGGTTTCATCGTATCCTCTCCATTTGCCGGCCTAAACCGGCGCATTCGCCCGCCTGACTTTCCCAACTGATTTCCAATGTAAGGGCAGACGCCTTGAAGTCCAACCGCCTGATGCTACATTCTCGCCCATGAATACCGATATCGTCGATCTGCGCGAATTCTATCATTCTCCGCTTGGCCGCTCGGCCGAGCAGGCGATCACCATGGCGCTTTCGACGCTGTGGCCGCCCTTGCCGGAAGAGCGGCTGGTCGGCCTTGGTTATGCCGTGCCGTTTCTGGAGCGGTTTCGCCGCGATACGGAGCGCACCTTCGCCTTCATGCCGGCGGGGCAGGGGGCGGTGAACTGGCCGGCGGGCGAGCTATCTTCCACGGCGCTGGTGTTCGACGAGGAACTGCCGCTGCCCGATGCGTCGATCGATCGCGTCTTGATGGTGCATGCGCTGGAATTTGCCGAAAATCCACGCGAAAGCTTGAAGGAACTGTGGCGGGTGCTGGCGCCCGGCGGCCGTCTGGTGATCGTGGTGCCGAACCGGCGCGGGGTCTGGGCACGCATGGAACATACGCCTTTTGGTTCCGGCCGACCCTATTCTCGCGGGCAGCTGACGGCGCTTTTGCGCGAAACCAATTTCACCCCGGGCGCCACCGCCGAGGCGCTGTTCTTTCCGCCCACCACCAGCCGGCCGGTTCTGAAGTTCCGCCGTTATCTCGAACATACCGGTCGCAGGCTCTGGCCGCTGTTTTCCGGCGTCATCGTGGTGGAAGCGCAAAAGCGTCTCTATCAGGGACTGCCGGTCACCCAGCGCGCCTCGCGTCGCGTTTTTGTGCCCGTGCTCGCGCCGCAGGGGGTTCCAACGACTCGCGCTGCCACCTCGCAGGGAAAGCCGCGCTGACCCTCGACAAAGCGGCCATTCCGGTCTAATGCCTCCGGCATTGCTTTTGCCGGGTTCTCCGGCGTTTTTCCAAAGGTCGATCAAATGAGTGCAGAGCTTCACCAACCTGTTCCGCGTCCGGGTATTCTGGATATCGCCGCTTATGTTCCCGGCAAGGAACATGTGGACGGCGTCGCGAAGGTTTATAAGCTCTCCTCCAATGAAACGCCGCTTGGGCCGAGCCCGAAGGCGATAGAGGCTTTCAGCAGCGCCGCCAGCCATCTGGAAATCTATCCGGACGGTCAGGCGATCGCGCTGCGCCAGGCGATTGCCGATGTGCATGGCCTCAATATCGCAAACATCCTGTGCGGTAATGGTTCGGACGAGCTTCTCGGCCTGCTTTGCCACGTTTATCTGGGCGCGGGTGATGAGGCGATCATCACCGAACACGGTTTTCTCGTCTACAAGATCCAGATCATGGGTGCGGGCGCGACCCCGGTGACGGTGAAGGAAAAGGATTGCGCTGTCGATGTGGATGCGATCCTCGCCGCCGTGACGCCGAAGACGAAGATGGTGTTTGTCGCCAATCCCGGCAATCCCACCGGCACCTATGTTCCCGTCGCGGAAATCCGCCGCCTGCAGGCAGGTCTGCCGAAACATGTCGTGCTGGTGCTGGATGCGGCTTATGCCGAATATGTCCGCAAGAACGATTACGAGGCCGGGCTGGAGCTGGTTTCCGGCAACCGTAACGTGGTGATGACCCGCACCTTCTCGAAGGTTTACGGTCTGGCCGCACTGCGTGTGGGCTGGATGTATGCCCCGGTGGATATTATCGATGCGCTGAACCGTGTGCGCGGCCCGTTCAACATGAGCGCCCCGGCCATTGCGGCGGGTGCCGCTGCGATCCGCGATCAGGCATTCGTTCAACAGGCTGTGGCACATAATGCCCTGTGGATGGAAAAGCTGGTCGCGACCTTTACCGGTCTCGGCCTCACCGTCACGCCTTCGGTCACCAACTTCATCCTCATCCATTTCCCGGATCAGGATGGCAAGCGGGCGACGGACGCGGATGAGTTCCTGAGCCGTCGCGGTTACATCCTGCGTGCGGTGCGCGGTTATGGCTTCCCGAATGCGCTGAGAATGACCGTCGGTTCCGAAGAGGCCAATCTCGGCGTCATCGCTGTTCTCACCGAGTTCATGGGGCAGGCGTGATGGGGGAAATCATGTTTGAACGCATCGCGCTGATCGGCATCGGCCTGATCGGTTCGTCGATTGCCCGCGATATCAAAGAGCTGGGGCTTGCCCGCCACGTGACGATTTCCACCCGCAGCGAAGACACGCTGAAACGGGCGGAAGAACTGACGCTCGGCACGGATTATACGGTTTCGGCGGCGGAAGCGGTGAAGGATGCCGATCTCGTCATCGTTTCGGTGCCGGTCGGTGCCTCGGAAAGCGTCGCGCAGCAGATCGCGCCGCATCTGAAACCGGGCGCCATCGTCACCGATGTCGGCTCCACCAAGGCCTCGGTCATCGCGCAGATGGCCCCGCATATGCCTGATACCGTGCATTTCATTCCCGGCCATCCGCTGGCGGGTACGGAAAAATCCGGCCCGGATGCCGGTTTTGCCGGCCTCTTCCGCGAGCGCTGGTGCATCTTCACGCCGCTGCCGGGCACGGATGCCGAGGCTCTGGAAAGGCTGAAGGATTTCTGGCGGGCGCTCGGTTCGCGCGTGGATGAAATGGATGCCGAACACCACGACAAGGTTCTGGCGATCGTTTCGCATCTGCCGCACATCATCGCCTACAACATTGTCGGCACGGCAGATGATCTGGAGACGGTGACCGAATCGGAAGTCATCAAATATTCCGCTTCCGGTTTCCGTGACTTCACGCGTCTGGCCGCCTCTGACCCAACCATGTGGCGCGATGTCTGCCTGCATAACAAGGATGCGATCCTTGAAATGCTGGCGCGGTTTTCCGAAGACCTCGCCTCGCTGCAAAGGGCGATCCGCTGGGGAGAGGGCGACAAGCTGTTCGAACTGTTTTCCCGCACCCGCGCCATCCGCCGCTCGATCGTCCAGGCCGGTCAGGATGTCGACGCGCCGGACTTTGGGCGTCACGCGCTGGATCAGAAGAAGTAGGGCGCATTTAGTCTCCCTCTGTCATCCTCGGGCTTGACCCGAGGATCCACGATTCGACGCAGCATGGATCCTCGGGTCAAGCCCGAGGATGACAGAGGGTATAAATCAACTGCTCAAATCGGCGGGATTTTCCCAAGCGGAATGAAGCCGCTGACGGTGGCGCGGCCGCGATCCACCACGAGGTCGACGGATGCCCTGTCGCCGCCGCCAGCCAGCGCGCCGAGCAGCTTGCGGGCGGTATCGATGGTGGATTGCAGCTGCGGAAACGCCTGTTTGGCATTGTCCGACCATGCGCCGAGCTTTTCGATTTCCAGCTTGAACTGACCGGAGAGATAACCCTCATTGTCGAAGGAGAAGGGGCCGCTGATGTGCATGGTGCGACCCTCGCCAATATCGGCCACCAGCCGGCGAAGCTCGCCGCTCGTGCCATAAAGGCCGGATTTGTCGCTGCCATCCACCATGCCCGCCTTGCCCGCGAGCGTGACATCCAAGATGGCGTCGAGGCGCGGAAGAACCTGCGGCCAGTCCTTGATAACGGTCGCCGACTTGGTGAGCGTGATCGCCCCATCGAGATCGGCGCCGTTCTGGCGCAGATGCATCTCCGTCTTGACGGCATCGAAGTCGATCGTCTGGCCGGTGACGGAGGAAACCGCCTGCGCTTTCAGCCCGTCGATGACGAGCGAGCTGCGGTCGATCCCCTTCAGCTTGGTGACGATGCTGGACTGCATGTTCTGCCAGACGGCCGAAATCGACAGGCCGTGGGCGGAGCGGATTTCCGCAGGCGAATCGAGTTCCCATACGATATGGCCGGGATTATAGACCTGCGCTGCCGAGCGAAGTTCGCCGAAGGAAGCGGAAACGCCGTTCTCCTTGTCATCCACCGTTACCTTGGAGCAGAAGAGGCCGATTCGGAAGGGATAGCCCTTGAAGGCGATATCGCCGCAATCGCCGCTGACGCTGCGGGCCTGCGAGGGGGCAATGACGTTCAGCACCGTCTGCTTCAGCCGCTCGGCGGCATAAAACCACCCGGCGGTGTAGAGTCCGATGACCACGAGGATGGCGACGGCGAGCCAGAGGAATTTTTTGGCCGTGCCGGATTGGCTTGACGCTGCCATATTGATCTCCGATGAACAGACTTCAGGGAATTTTGATTTGGCTTGGGATATGGACGATTTTTGGGTCTTTGGCTACGGTTCGTTGATGTGGAACCCCGGCTTCGCGTTCGAGGAGCGGCAGCAGGCCCGGCTGCACGGTTATCGGCGCTCGCTCTGCATCAGTTCCAATTTTTACAGAGGTACGGATGAAAAGCCCGGCCTCGTCCTCGGTCTGGAGCGCGGCGGTTCCTGCCTTGGTGTCGCTTTCCGCGTGCGGGGAGAGGACCACGATCCCGTCATGGCCTATCTGCGCGAGCGCGAACTGGTGACGAATGTCTACAAGGAGCGGGTGGTTTCCATTGCGCTCGCCAATGGCCGGCGCGGCAGTGCGGTGACGTATGTGGCCGATCCCGCGCATGAGCAATATATCGGCGGTCTCGGCGTTGCCGAATCGGCCGTCATCATCGCGGCCGCCACCGGTCGTTCCGGGCCGAACACGGATTATGTCTTCAACACCGTGCAGCATCTGCAGGAGATGGGCATTCGCGACTCCCTGCTGGAGAACATCGCAAAAAATGTCGGCACACTCGCCGCTCAGCCGGCGGCGGTGTCCTTGCCCTGAAGTTCGGCGATCCGCTTCACGGCGGTCGGCGGCAGCGGCAGGTGTGGGTTGTTGCGCACGGTTTCCAGAAGCAGCTCGTCGCTCGCCTTTTCCGTCACATCGATCAATCGCTTGAAAAACACGTCGGGGTCGAGCCCCGGCTCGATGGCCGGCAGAATGCGCACCTTGAAATGGCCGGGATAACGCATGGTGGACCGGCGCGGCCAGAAGAGACCGGGATGCATGGCAACGGGAATGACCGGCACCTGAAGGTCACGGTAAAGCCTTGCGATGCCGTAACGATATTCAGGCTCCGCGCCCGGCGGGCGGCGCGTGCCTTCGGGATAGATGATGAGTTCGCGGCCTGCGGCCATTTCCTCTTTCGCCCGCTCCATCACCTTCAGCATCACCTTGCCGCGCGCGGCGCGGTTGACCGGGATCATGCGCTGTTTCATCACGTACCAGCCGAACAGCGGAATCCACATCAGCTCCCGTTTCAGAATATAGACCGGGTCTGGCAGATTCGGCAGAAGCGCGTAGGTATCCCAGAAGGATTGATGCTTGGGCGCGAAGATGCAGCCGGTTTCGGGAATATTCTCCAGCCCCTCGATTTCGAATGTGGTGCCGACGATGGTTTTCATCAGCCAATGGTTGGACCGCGCCCAGTTCTTGGGGATTTCAAAGGCGATCTTGCGCGGCAGGATGAAATAGATCGGCGTCAGCACGATCATGCGGACAATCAGATTGAGGTAAAACAGCGTATTGAAAAGAAAAGAGCGCAGTTTGAGCATCAACAGCCTTCCCGGGATGCAGCCGTCCCGAAACTTTGAGCGTCTCGATGCCGGATGCCGATGCCAGACGCCTACACGAAAACAAGGGGCGGCAGCAAGCGTGTTTCTGGATGCTTACGACGAAGCCGCCGTGACTTTCGGCGGGGCATGATCCGTGGCGGCCTTGCGCAGGCCATCGCCCTTGCCGAAGCCGGTGAGGTCTCGTCCAGCCGCAGCCACGAACTTCAGATATTCATAGAGCATGGTTCTCACCACATCCGGCTCCACAAACCAGTTGGTACGGGCGAGATCGGCGCTGATGACGGGATAGGCGATGAATTCCGTCTGCGGGCTGGCGCTGCGCAATTCATGCAGGCTGCGATGCATGTGGTAATTATTGGTGACGACGACGATGGAGGAATAGTTGTGGTCACGTATCCAGCTGGCCGCCTCATTGGCGTTGCCGATCGTGTCGATCGCCTTGTAGCCCATATCGACGCAGCAGGAGAACATGTCGGAAGACCCTTGAGTCATCTTGCGGATCTGCGAGCGGGTTGTGGCCGGGTTGACGCCGGAGATTAAAAGCCGCTTGCCCACGCCGTCCCGAAGCAGGCCGACCGCCTGTTCTATCCGCTGATAACCCCCGGTAAGAACGATGATGGCATCCCCTCTCGCTCCTTCGGGCGGACGCATGGAGGCGACGGAATCGGCAAACCACAGGAAACCGCCGGAAAACGCACCCAGCGCGACGACGCAAAGCAGGATGAGGCCGCGAATAAAACGGCGCAGAGGACCACGCCGCGACAACAGGCCCTTCCTGGCCGGCCGCACCGTCGTCTGATCCTGGTCCATCCGACTCACAAACATTCCTCCTGAATACTCGCCGATTAAGGCAAGGAACAGGCATTTTTGTCCACCGTCCGCAGGTTACATCCGGCGTGTGACGGTTTCAGTTTTCCCGCAGGATTCCGGGGGGCATTCTCACGATGCAAGGCCGTCGCTTTTCGATGGATCGGACCGGACACGGTCGATATCGTCGATGGTGCGGATAACGGTCATGCGCGCCGTGATCGTGGTGAGGAGCGCGATGATGATCATCGTCATGGCGATGCCGAGATAACCGCCGAGACCGACCGAAAACGAGCCGAAAAGTGCGCTTGCCTGATCGCTCTGTGGCGTCGCGACCGTGCTCGACTGCCAGAAGCCGGCGACGAGGAACACGGCGGCGGCCAGCGCGCTGCCTGCCGCGGCGCCCTTGAGGCTGATCTTCAAAAAGTGCTTCTGGAATTCGCGTGCCACAAAGCTGCTTTCGGCACCGACGAAATGCAGCACCTCGACAATGTGCCGGTTGCCGGAAAGCGCGCCGCGCGTGGCGAACACAACCGTCAGCACCATGGCGGTGAAGACGAGGATGAGGACGCCGACGCCGATCATGACGGTGGTTCTGGCCATGGAGACCAGCCGGTCGACCCAGGTGCGGTGGTCATCAAGGAACGCCTGTGGAATCTCGGCCTTCAGCATGTCCCGCATCGCCTGGAAATCGGGCGGATTGTTTTCATCGATGGTGATGACGACGAGACGCGGCACCGGCAGTTCGGAAAGATCGAGGCCGCTGCCGAGCCATGGCTCCAGCAGACGCGATGTCGCCGCATCGTCGAGGATCGTGCCATCGCGTGTGCCGACAAAGGTGAGCGCCAGATTGCGCGCCTTGGAGAGCGCCGCATCCATGTCCAGCCCGTCCTCGGGCTTGATCTGGATGGTGATCTCGCGGGAAATCTGGCTCTGCCAGGTGGCGGCGGTGGCGCGCACCATGGAGACGGCGCCAAGGGTAAGGCAGGCCAGAAAGGCCATGATGGCGATCACCACCATCAGCGCATTGCCCTGAATATTGGAAGGCGGCAGGATGGGCGCCATCGGGCGGATGCGCATGGGCGGGCGTTTCGGCTGCGCCGCTTCCGGCTTCAACGGTTTGCGGTTGATCTCATTCATAGATGTCGAGCCGCCCTTCGGTTAGGATCATCCGGCGCGCATCGATCTGGTCCATCAGGCCAAAATCATGGGTGGCGATGACGACGGCCGTGCCCAGCCGATTGAGTTCCAGGAAAAGGTTGAGAAGGCGCTTGGCCATCGGCGGATCGACGTTGCCGGTCGGCTCGTCGGCCAGCAATATTTCCGGCTGGTCCATCAGCGCGCGGGCGATGGCGGCGCGCTGCTTTTCCCCACCGGAAAGAATGGCCGGCAGCACGTTGATGCGCTCGCCGAGCCCGACCCATTTCAGAAGCTCGATCACGTCGTTGCGATAGGCGCTCTCTTCCTTGCCGCGCACGCGCAGCGGCAAAGCGACATTCTCATAGGTGGTCAGATGATCGAGCAGCCGGAAATCCTGAAACACGATGCCGACGCGGCGACGCAGCATCGGCAACTCGCTGCGCGGAATGCGCGACACATCACGATTGAACATGCGGATATTGCCGCGGGTGGGCTGCAGTGACATCAAAAGCAGGCGCAGCAGCGTCGTTTTGCCCGCACCCGAAGGGCCGGTCAGAAACTGGAACGAACCCTTGGGGATATCGAAGGTCATGTCCCTCAGGATCTCGGGTCCCATGCCGTAACGCAACCCGACATTTTCGAAATGGATCAACGGACTTCCAGTCTCTTCGTTTCGTGGTGGTTCGCAAGCCGCCGGCGCATGAGGCCCGGACGGCGCGGGTCTAACCCGGTTCCGGTGGCCTGTGCGAGCCGTTTTTGCGAAGCATTAACCAATTAAATTTAAAACTTGGCAGGATTCGTTGCAATGCCCAGTTTTGCGGGCCGGAAAACCTCACCCAAGGAATTCTATGGCTATGTTCCGTTCATCTCGCCGGCAAGCGGCATTCGATTTTGACCTCCTGATGCCGGAAACGCCGGCGCGCCGCACGGCACGGGCGGCAAATCCCGACCGCGATGTGGTAGACGCGGAATTTGTCACCATCAAGGAAAACCGTGCGCGCCAGCCCGGAAATGACAATCGTGGCGTAGCGCGCCGGCAGATGGAAAAACCACCCGTTACCCTTGCCATGCTTTGCCTCGCTTTCATCGGCTGGGTGGATCGCAGATTGTCGCGGCTGTCGGCAGATGCCTATTCGGCACTGGTGGCCGGGCTTGCCATTTTTGTCTTCGTCTGTTCGGGCGGTCTGTCTGTCGTCATACCGGAAAAGACGGCCGTTGCGGCCTCGGTCAATCCGCTCGCCATTTCCCATGTCACCGTGACCCCGCAGGAGGCGGGCGGCATGGATATCCTGCTCATCAATGGCATCGTGGAAAACAATGGCGGCCATCTGGAAGAGGTGCCGGCCCTTCGTGCCGATCTCTTCGCCGCCAAGGGACAGCTCGTGGCGAGCATGGTCATCGAACCGCCGGTCAAAGAGATGCAGCCGGGTTTCAGCCATGGTTTTTCGGCAAAGTTGCGCCATCCCGGTGGAAAAACGCCGGAGATCAAGCTTTCCTTCGTTGAGGCGGGTGCGTCCGAACGCTGACTGTGCTAACGCGTGTCTTCTATTTTTACTGAAAGGTAAAATCGGCAAGACGCAGCACAGGAGTAAGAATGCCCGTCGTCCGTGGAAAAAACATCGAGCCGCTTTATAGCGCCGAGCAGATCGCCGAGCGCAATCGCGATATGGCCAAGCACATTGCCAGCGGCCCGACCAAGGATTTGCTGGTCATCGCCGTGCTCAAGGGATCGTTCATTTTCGCGGCCGATCTTATCCGCGCGCTGCATGACAGCGGCCTTGCTCCGGAAGTCGAGTTCATCACGCTCTCTAGCTATGGCGCCGGCACGGTGTCCCAGGGCGTCAGGATCGTCAAGGATATCGACAGCGACGTGAAGGACCGCGATGTCCTGCTGATCGACGATATTCTCGAATCCGGCCGCACGCTGCGTTTCGCCAAGGAACTGCTTTACGAGCGTGGCGCCCGCAACGTCACCATCGCCGTGCTGCTCGACAAGAAGGTGAAGCGCAAGGAAGATCTGGAGGCCGATTATGTCGGTTTTGAATGTCCAGATTATTTCGTCGTGGGTTACGGCATGGATGTCGCTTATGCCTTCCGCGAACTGCCCTTTGTCGGCGTTGTGACCGGCGACGCCTGAGCATATTTGCCGTGCCGGAACGGCACAGGGCGGAGACGCCTCATTAACCATTCACCCAGCCAAAGCCTGGGTGTTTACCTCTTGAAAAGAGGAGCCTGCGATGTTGCTCACGGCTGGAAATGATGCCCAGGAGCAATGAGTAATGGCAAAGATTCTGATTACCGAAGACGAGGATGCGCTGCGTTCCTTCGTGGCGCGGGCGCTCCGTCTCGACGGTCACGAGACCTATGAGGCGGCGGATGGCGAGCAGGGGCTGGAGAAGCTCCAGGAAACCAGTTTCGATCTTCTTCTTTCGGATATCCGCATGCCGGTCATGGATGGCATCGAGCTGGCGCACCGCGCCGCCGAGCGCTTCCCGGCGATGCGCATTTTGCTGATGACGGGTTATGCCGAACAGCGCGAACGTGCGGACGATCTGGCGGAGAAGATTATCGACGTCGTCTCCAAGCCCTTCGCGCTTCCGGATATTCGCAAGGCCGTTGCGCGGGCGCTTGCGGCCTGAACGGCGAGATTAGAGAGATTGAAAGGGCGGCCAGGGGCCGCCTTTTTTGTTTTTGTTGCGGATTGCGCCGTCCCTAAACACGTCATCTTCGGCCTTGAGCCGAGGATCCATTACCGAGTTGTGGATCCTCGGCTCAAGGCCGAGGATGACATGGAGTGCTTGATGAGCCTTTGCTCCGAACTGAATGACAGGGCTCTGTCTCGGATAAAAGAGCGAGGTCAAAGTTCGGACCAGTTGGGAATTGTTTTCAGTCCTCACCGAATATCCAGCAGCCGCTCCAGATAACGCCGTTCCACTTCACCCGGCGGATTGTTGCCGAGCTTTTCGCGGATCGCTTCGAGAATTTCACGGGCGCGCTGCACGTCGATCTCATCAGGCACCTTAACCTGATCGCCGAAATCCGGGCCGGTGGTGCTGCGCGGGCGGCCGAGCGGGTCGCGGCCGTTCTGGCCGCCCTGACCGGCCATGCCTTCCTGTCCCTGTCCGGGCTGCTGCCCCTGTTGGCGCATGGCCTGCATGATCTGGCCCATCATGTCCTGTGCGCCCTGACGCAACGCGTTCAGCGCATTGCCCTGGCCTTCGACGGCCTGTTCACCCTGGCCCTTGCCCAGCGCTTCGCCCGCTCCTTGCATTTCCTGCTGGGCCTTGCCGAAGTTTTCGCCCGGTTCCATGCCGAGATCGCGAAGGCCCTGCTGCAACTCGCCGAGCTGCTTGCCGAGCGCATCCTGCTGCGCCCTGAGGTTTTTCAGCGCCTCGCGCAATTGCTCGGCGGTCATCTGGTCGGTCTGCTGCTGCCCGCCCTGCTGGCCATTTTGACCCTGTTGATCTTGTTGACCCTGCTGGCCCTGTTGCGGCGGTTGACCGTTCTCGCCCATCTGCTGGTCGTCTTCGCTTTCCCCGCCCTGCTGCGGATCGCCGCGCTGCATGCGGTCGCGAAGCGCCTGATCGAGCTTGAAAGTCTCATCCATCAGTTTCTGCTGCTGCTGCAGGATTTCGCCCAGCTTGTCGATCTGCTGGCGCATCTTGCTGCTTTGCTGCTGCCCCTGCTGGCCCTGACGCTGCGGCCGGCCGGCCTGCAGATTATTCATCATGCGCTGCAGCTGCGAGAGCATTTCCTGCGCCGCGTCGCGATTGCCGGAGCGGGCAAGGTTCTCGATCTGGTTCATCATGTTTTCCAGATCGCGCTGACGCAGCACGTTTTGCGACTGCTGGTTCATGTTGGCTTGCGGCGCATTTTGCATGCGCTGGGCAAGCTCGCTCATGAATTGCTGCATGGCTTCGCGCAGTTCCTGCATCAGCTTGGCGATTTCCTCGTCGGAGGCATTGCGTTGCAGCGCTTCGGACAGCGCGTTCTGCGCATCACGCAGGCGTCTTTCCGCCTGCGAAAGATCGCCATCCTCGATGCCGAGCGCGATTTCCCAGAGATAATCCGCCGTCTCCTTCAGCATCTCCTCATTATAGGCGAGCCGCATGCGGGTCTGGGCGGATTGCAGCAGGAGATAATGCGTGGTGTTGGGAATGGTCTCCTCGGGGCGCATGCCCACCGCCTCGTTATAGGCGATCGCCTTCGGCATCTGGCGTGTATCCAGCGAGAAGATCTGCCGCTGTTCGGCAACGGAAGCGGCCAGTGGTTCGGAGAAATTGCGGCCCGGCAGCACCATTTCATGTGCCGGGCTGCGGCCGGTCTGGCCGGCGCCATCCGTCGCCACGAGCGTGATGCGCACGCGTTTTCCCGCCATCGGATGTTCGGTCAGGTTGCGGCTGGTCAGGCCCTTGATCTCGCGATTGTTCTGCCGCGGCAGATCGAGCTTGAATTCCGGCGGCGGATAAAGCGCGGTCGCGCCTTCGGCCACGCCGATGGGCTCGATGATGGCATGGGCTTCCTTCAGGCCATAATCGTCCTTGGCGGTAAAGCCCACTTCCAGCGCGCCATTGACGGCGCGGCGCGGCATGTTGTCGAAGGCGATGCTGGGCGGCTGGTCGGGAATGACGTTGAACACCCATTGTTCGCCATTGGCGGTGATCATGCCGCTTTCGGTAACATCCATGGCGAAGGTGCGCGGCGCGACGGGCTGATCCGCTGAGCGTACCGGTGTCTGAACGGCAATATCGCCGCTCGCGCTGTCGGCGCGTGCCGCTTCCGGTGCAAGCTTTTGCAGCGCGCCTGCCATTTCCGGTTCGAAGGTCACTTCCTCGCCGCCATCGCCGCCGGTCATGCGGATCGTCAGCCTGGAGGATTGCGGCACGGAAACCGCGTCGCGACCGGACGCATCGCGCCCGGTCAGGAAGATCGGTGCGCGGCCGGTATAGGCGGGTGGCGTGACCCAGGCATCGAGGCGGATATCGGGATTGAGCGGACCGACGACCGGCCGGCTGCGGAAGGCATCGGCAATTGTACCCGCACCATTCGAATAGGAGAAACCGAATGCTGCTGCCAGAATGAGAGCGGGGATGGCGCGCAGCGCCAGACGGTCGTACCGGGCAATATCGGGTTTCGGCAGGCCGGCATTCAGCGCGGCGATGCGCTCCGCCATGCGGATCTGATGTTCTTTCCAGAGCGTGCGGGAAAAAGGCGTATCGAAGGCCGGCTCGTCTTCCTGCACGCCGACCGGCTGGTGCGCGAGACCGTTGCGATCTTCGAGAAGGCGCGACGCGTCATGATCCGTCGGCCATTTCAGCCGAAGGATCGGCAGAAGCGTGGCGATAAAGCTGAAAACCAGAACGAACACGACGCCGAGCCGCAGGACATCAGGCATGTGCCGATAGAGGCCGAACCAGGCAAGCGCCAGAAATACGGCGGCGATGGAGAGCGGCCACAGCGTTTTCGGCGCGATTTTTTCGCCGAGCAGGACGATTTTTGCGAAGAAGCGCTTGGCGGCAACCCGACGGGCAAGGTCCGGCCGCTGCGCGAATGCGCCGGTCGGGCGCTTTCTGCCTGCCCTGTCCTCTCCGCCAGTCTTGTCCTCTCCGGCAGTGGTCATCAATCCGTTCTCCCGGTTCTGGCCACGTCGAACGCCATTCCCGGAACGGCGCGCTGTTCATATCACGGGGGCAAGGATAACATTCTTTGTGGCGAAGACGAGGGCGCCTAAGCCCTCACCCCCATTTTTTAGGCAGCTTCGCTTGATTGTGATCGGTCACGCTGGATAGTGAGCGGGATCAGTCGAGCCAGGCGGGCACGGAATCGAGAGCGATCAACTCCTCATAGGTGCCGCGCGGGCGGATGACGTGGAACTTGTCATCCTTCACCAGTACTTCCGGCACCAGCAGGCGCGAATTATAGGTGCCGGCCTGCACCGCGCCATAGGCGCCAGCGGAACTGACGGCGATGAGATCGCCCGGCTGCGGTGCCGCCATCTCGCGGTCCAGCGCCAGATAATCGCCGGTTTCGCAGACTGGACCGACGATGTCGGCCTTGATGCGCGGTGTGTTCTCGGCCGGCTGCACCACCGGGCGGATGCCGTGATAGGCCTCATAAAGCGTCGGGCGGATGAGATCGTTCATCGCGCCGTCGACGATCACGAAGGTCTTCTCGCCGCCATCCTTCACATAGATGACTTCGGTCACCAGAATGCCGGCATTGCCGACGATCAGGCGGCCCGGCTCGGTGACGATCTTGCAGTTGAGGCTCTTCAGCTCGTTCTTGACGATATGGGCATAGGCATCCGGCAACGGCGGCGGATTATTGTCATCGCGATAGGGGATGCCGAGACCGCCGCCAATATCGACGTGGCTGATCGTGTGGCCGTCGGTGCGCAGCACTTCCACGAGTTCGCGCAGCAGCCGGAAGGCATCCTCGAAAGGCTGCAATTCGGTGATCTGGCTGCCGATATGCATGTCGATGCCGGTGACGTCTATGCCGGGCAGGGTGGCGGCATGGGCATAGACCGCGCGCGCCCGCTCATAGGAAATGCCGAACTTGTTCTCTTTTTTGCCGGTGGAAATCTTGGCGTGGGTGCGCGCATCCACATCCGGATTGATGCGGAAGGAGACATGCGCCCGCTTGCCCGCCTTGACCGCGCGCAGGTTGAGGACTTCCAGTTCCGGCTCGGATTCGATGTTGAAGCAATAAATGCCGGCTTCCAGCGCATAATCCATTTCCGCCACCGTCTTGCCGACGCCGGAGAACATGATGCGGCTTGCCGGCACGCCGGCTGCGAGTGCGCGGCGCAACTCGCCGCCCGAGACGACGTCGATGCCGGCGCCGAGCTTTGCCAGCGTCTTCAAAACCGCCTGATTGGAGTTGGCCTTCATGGCGTAACAGACCATGGCGTCCACATCCGCAAAAGCGCCTGAGAACACCTTGTAATGGCGCTCCAGCGTTGCAGTGGAATAGACATAGAAAGGCGTGCCGACCGCCTTGGCGATCTCGGGCACGGGCACGTTTTCGGCGTGCAGCACGCCGTCGATATAGCCAAAATGGTTCACGGCTTTTTACCCGTCAGAGAAGCTTGTCGAGAATGAACGGACGCTCTGCCGTCGCCGGCTTCGGCTCGCTGCCATCGGCGGCGCGCTTGTTGCGCATTTCGACCGGCGTGCTCGGCGGATCGATGTCGCCTTTACGCCCGCAGGCGCTGAGAACAAGGCTGACGGCGAGCGTCATGCCGATGGGAACGATGAGTTTGCGCGCGGTTTTTGAAAGCATGAGCCTGTCCAAAGGAAATATGTGCCTCTCTGATAACGAAAAACAGGGCGCTTGTGCACCCTCAGACTGGGGCAAAGCGCGAAAATCTCTCCGCCGTCATGCCGGACTTGATCCGGCGTCCAGCCACGGCGCGTCTGCGCCGTGAGAAGAGTCTATTGCGATCAAGGACTTGATCGCGCTGGACCCCGGATCTAGTCCGGGGTGACGGCGGCAGGTCGGCTTATCAGTTGCGTCCACGCCACCAGGCGATCTGCTTCTTCACTTCGGAAGGCGCCGTGCCGCCGAAACTGGTGCGGCTGGCAACCGATGCCTCGACGGACAGAACGTCGAAAACGCCCTTGGTGATGCCGGGGTGGATGGCCTGCAATTCCTCCAGCGACAGATCGGCGAGATCGCAGCCCTTCTTTTCCGCCAGCGCAACGGCATTGCCGGTCACATGGTGGGCGTCGCGGAAGGGCAGGCCTGCCTCGCGCACCAGCCAGTCGGCAAGGTCGGTGGCGGTGGAGTAGCCGGAACCGGCCGCCGCACGCATGCGGTCCTTGCGCACTTCAAGGTCGCGGATCATGCCGGTCATGGCGGCAATCGCCAGTTCCAGGCTCTCGGCGGCGTCGAAAACCTGTTCCTTGTCTTCCTGCATATCCTTGGAATAGGCGAGTGGCAGGCCCTTCATGACAGTCAGCAGCGCGATCAGCGAGCCGTTGATACGGCCGGTCTTTGCGCGCACCAGTTCGGCGGCGTCAGGGTTTTTTTTCTGCGGCATGATCGAGGAACCGGTGGAGAAGGCATCCGACAGGCGGATGAAGCCGAATTGCGGCGTCGACCAGATGACGATCTCTTCGGCGAGACGCGACAGATGCGTGGCGCAGATGGAAGCGATCGACAGGAATTCCAGCGCGAAATCGCGGTCGGAGACGGTGTCGATGGAGTTGCGGGTCGGCTCGCGGAAACCGAGCGCCTTCGCCGTCATGTGGCGGTCGATGGGGTAACCGGTGCCGGCAAGGGCGGCCGCGCCGATCGGGCTTTCGTCCATATGCTCGATGGCATGGCGCACGCGGGCGCGGTCACGGCCGAACATTTCCACATAGGCCATGCAATGGTGGCCGAAGGTGACGGGCTGTGCGGTCTGCAGATGGGTGAAGCCGGGCATCACGGTGTCGGCATTTTCTTCGGCGCGGTCGAGGAAGGCGGCGATGAGGGCGGTCAGCATGCCCTCGGTTTTCTGCAATTCTTCCTTCACCCACAGGCGGAAATCGAGCGCCACCTGGTCGTTGCGCGAGCGGGCGGTGTGCAGGCGGCCGGCGGCGGGGCCGATGAGGGTCGCAAGACGGGCCTCGATGTTCATGTGAATATCTTCGAGCTTGCGCGAGAATTCGAAGGTGCCGGATTCGATCTCTGACAGGATCGTGTTCAAGCCATCGGTGATCTTGTCTTTATCTTCGGGCGAAATAATGCCTTTAGATGCCAGCATGGCGGCATGCGCCATAGAGCCGCGGATATCCTGGGCGTAAAGCTTCTTGTCGAAGCCGATGGAGGCATTTATCTCTTCCATGATGGCAGATGGCCCGGAAGCGAAACGCCCGCCCCACATCTGGTTGGAGGATTTCTGATCTGTGCCGTCAGCCATGTTTTTAGTGCCCTGGAGTATTCGATGACAGAAAAAACGCCGTTCCGGCTTCCTTCCGCCAAGTTGGTTGCAATTGCTGCCGTTGCCGGTGTCTTAAGCGGCGCAGGCGCGGTCTGGTTCAGGCATATTGGGTCTGAGAGCCCGGTTCAAGGGGCAGCGGTGGCAGAGGGCGGTTTATGTGAGGGGGCGGCAAACCGCATCGCTTCGCTGAAGCCTTTTCTGAAGGGGCAGGTGGCCGCCATGTCGGCGGCGGACAAGCCCCGCATCGTTCCGCTGTCCTTCAAGGGACCGGAGGCCAAGGATATGACGCTTGCCGATCTCAAGGGCAAGGCGGTTCTTCTCAACCTGTGGGCCACATGGTGTGTGCCCTGCCGGGAAGAGATGCCGGCTCTGAATGCACTGGAACATGAAAAGGGCGGCGAGGATTTCGAGGTCGTCGCCATCAATATCGATGTCGGCGGGGATGAAAAGCCGAAAGCCTTCATGGAAGAATACAAGATCGATGCGCTGAAGCCTTACCGCGACAGTTCCATGGGCGTCTTCAACGTTCTGAAAAAGGAAGGCCTCGCCTTCGGCCTGCCGGCAACGCTGCTGCTGGATGAGAACGGCTGCCTGCTCGCCGCCATGAACGGCCCGGCGGCATGGGACAGCGAAGATGCCAGGGCGCTGGTGACCGCCGCAGCCGCTAAGTAAGCCGGCTTTCGGGAGAGATTTTTCTCTCCCTCGCTGCGGCTGATCTTTACCGTGTCGGAACCGGCGTCTCGCCGCGATAGTCGTAGAAGCCGCGGCCGGATTTGCGGCCGAGCCAGCCGGCCTCGACATATTTGACCAGCAGCGGGCAGGGGCGATACTTGCTGTCGGAGAGGCCGTCATGCAGAACCTGCATGATCGACAAACAGGTGTCGAGACCGATGAAATCGGCAAGCTGCAGCGGACCCATCGGGTGGTTGGCGCCGAGCCGCATGGCGGTGTCGATGGCTTCCACCGAGCCGACACCTTCATAAAGCGTATAGATCGCCTCGTTGATCATCGGCAGCAGGATGCGGTTGACGATGAAGGCGGGGAAATCCTCGGCGACGGTGATCGCCTTTTCCAGCGTCCGCACATAATCCTTCGCCGCGTCAAAGGTCTTTTCATTGGTGGCGATGCCGCGCACCAGTTCCACCAGCTTCATGACCGGCACCGGGTTCATGAAGTGGATGCCCATGAACTGTTCGGGACGGTCGGTGGCGGATGCGAGCCGGGTGATGGAGAGCGACGACGTATTGGTGGCGAGCAGCGCCTCGGGCTTCAGGATCGGGCAGACCTGCGCATAAATCTTGCGCTTGATCTCTTCATTTTCCGTCGCGGCCTCGATGACGAGGTCCATGGCCGCCAGATCGTTGATATCGGTCGATCCGCTGATGAGCGCCAGCGCCTGCTTGCGGGCCTCGTCGGAAAGTTTGCCGTTGGTGACCTGGCGGGCGAGATTGCCATTGATGGTGGCAAGACCGGCCTCGATGCCTTCCTTGGAAAGATCGTAAATATGGACCCTGTAGCCGGCAATGGCGGAGACATGCGCAATGCCGCATCCCATCTGACCGGCTCCAATGACACCGATGTTTTTAAAGGGGGCGGTCATAGGCTGGTCTCCTCTCAGGGATTTGTCTGCGTTATGGCCGGCGATGTTACGCATATCGCCGAAAAAGAGAAGGCGGCGCGTTCAAAAAACGCGCCGCCTCCAATTCATGCTTAAATTACAGCGATTTTTCGAGTTCCGGCAGCGCCTCGAAGAGATCTGCGACGAGACCATAATCCGCCACCTGGAAGATCGGCGCTTCTTCATCCTTGTTGATGGCGACGATGACCTTCGAGTCCTTCATGCCGGCCAGATGCTGGATGGCGCCGGAAATGCCCGCCGCGATATAAAGCTGCGGCGCAACCACCTTGCCGGTCTGGCCCACCTGCCAGTCGTTCGGCGCATAACCGGCATCGACCGCAGCACGGCTGGCGCCAACGGCGGCACCGAGCTTGTCGGCGACGGGAAGGATGACTTCCTTGAACTTTTCCGAGGAACCAAGCGCACGGCCACCCGAGATGATGATCTTCGCAGACGTCAGTTCCGGACGGTCGGACGAGGCCAGCGCATCGGAAACGAAGCTGGAAAGGCCCGGATTTTCGGCCGCACCGATGCTTTCCACTGCGGCGGAACCACCTTCGCTTGCTGCCGCAAAGGCGGTCGGACGCACGGTGATGACCTTCTTCGCATCGGTCGCCTGCACCGTCTGGATGGCGTTGCCGGCATAGATCGGCCGCTTGAAGGTGTCGGGGCCGACAACCTCGATGATTTCCGAGACCTGCGCCACGTCAAGAAGCGCCGCGACGCGCGGCGTCACATTCTTGGCCGAGGCGGTGGCCGGCGCAATGATGACATCATAGGAAGGGCTGAGCGAAACGATCAGCGCCGCCAGCGGTTCTGCCAACGCATTGGCATAGGAGGCGTCGTCGGCAAGCAGCACCTTCGAGACGCCGGAGAGTTTCGCGGCTGCGTCAGCTGCGCCCTTGGCGCCGGAACCGGCGACCAGCACGTGGACGTCGCTTCCCGTCCCCTTGGCAATCTGCGTTGCCGCCGTCAGCGTCTTTCCCGTCAGGTCGGAAAGGGTTGCGTTGTCGTGTTCTGCCAGAAGAAGAATGGCCATGAGAATATCTCCCTTTTCCGAAATCTTAGAGGACGCCGTCGGCCTTGAGCTTTTCGACCAGCTCGGCAACCGAGCCGACCTTGATGCCGGCCTTGCGGCCTGCCGGCTCCTCGGTCTTCAGCACCTTCAGGCGCGGCGAAACATCGACGCCGAAATCGGCCGGTGACTTCTTGTCGAGCGGCTTCTTCTTGGCCTTCATGATGTTCGGCAGCGAGGCGTAACGCGGCTCGTTCAGACGAAGATCGGTGGTGACGACGGCGGGAAGCTTCAGCTCCACCGTCTGCAGGCCGCCATCGACTTCACGGGTGACCGCGACCTTGCCGTCTGATGGTTCGACCTTGGAGGCAAAGGTGCCCTGGCCCCAGCCGAGCAGGGCGGCCAGCATCTGGCCGGTCTGGTTCGAATCGTCATCGATCGCCTGTTTGCCGACGATGACGAGGCCGGGCTGTTCGGCTTCCGCCACGCCCTTCAGGAGCTTGGCGACGGCGAGCGGCTCGACCGTCTCGTCGGTCTCGATCAGGATGGCGCGGTCGGCACCCATGGCGAGTGCGGTGCGCAGCGTTTCTTCCGCCTTGGCCGGGCCGATGGAGACGACCACAACCTCTTCGGCCTTGCCGGCTTCCTTGAGACGCAGCGCCTCTTCCACCGAGATTTCGTCGAACGGGTTCATCGACATCTTCACATTGGCAAGCTCAACGCCTGAACCATCCGACTTCACGCGGATCTTCACGTTGTAATCGACGACTCGTTTAACGGGGACAAGGATTTTCATCGGCGGCTTTCCTCAAACTCCTGTCCGTTTGGTCACTGGACCGCGCGGACCTCCAAAAAAAGGTTGGCGACATGGATAAGCATTTTTCCCGCAATTACAACGGAGCAAACTTCATTATCGCATGCACGTTAGGCATATCTTACGTTGACGTTCACGTAAATACGCTATCTCTTCGCCAAGGGATCATCTGCCCCCGTCATAGCCCCGTTCGATTTGCGACAACCCCGCCGTTTGCGACGGATTCTTGAACTGCGCCGCCCTCGGCGGAACAATGGTGCGGTCAAACAGGGGAACACCCGGCCTGCGCATGAAAACCACCAGGATCGCCCCAGCCAATATGCCGCCGACATGCGCGCCCCACGAGACGTTTTCTTCGAGCCCGAGCGCCAGCATCAGGAACTGCTGGCCGATCCATAACGCCAGGGGAATGAAGGCGGGCAAAGGAAGCGGGATGCGCATGAGAACCAGCACCCAGACGCGTACCTTGGGATGCAGCAGGAAATAGGCGGCGACGACGCCAGACACGGCGCCCGAAGCGCCGATCAGCGGCCCTTCCGAGGTGGGGGCGACGAAGCCATGAAACAGCGCGCCGACGATGGCGCAGGCGAGATAGAAGACCAGGAAACGCAAATGACCGAGTGCATCCTCGACATTATCGCCAAAGACCCACAGAAACAGCATGTTGCCGGCGAGGTGCCAGAAGTCGAGATGCAGGAAGGCATAGGTGACAACGGTGAGGTCATCAGGCACGATCTGCAGGGCGGGTTCCAGATAGGCGTAATCGAACACGACCGCCGGAATGAAACCGAGGCCGAGCGCTGCCGCATTGGCCTCGGTATCGCTGGCGATCACGCCGGTAAACAGCCAGACCAGCACATTGACCACGATCAGGCTGATGGTGACATATTGCAGCCGGATGTGCTTGAGGGAATTCGCATCGTGCAGGGGGATGAACATCGAATGCCCTTTGTCTGAACGGTTGTCGCACTGTGTCAGCGGTTCTTGCCGGGAACCCATAAAATGTCGGCCTTGCCCGTGTCATTGGCAAAACGGGCGGCCACGAACAGGAAATCGGACAGGCGGTTGGCATATTTGATAGCCGCCGGGCTGACAGTCTCGTTCTCGGTGACCGAAAGCGCCACCATCAGCCTTTCCGCCCGGCGGCAGATCGTGCGCGCCATATGGAGACTGGCTGCCGCCGCACTGCCGCCCGGCAGCACGAAGGAGGTCAGCGGTTCAAGCGCGGCGTTGATTTCGTCGATTTCGTTTTCAAGCCGGGTCACCTGGCTTTCGACGATGCGCAGCGGCTCGTAGGAGAGCGGCTCGCCGCTTTCCGGCGTGGCGAGATCGGCGCCGAGATCGAAAAGGTCGTTCTGGATGCGGAACAGCATGGCATCCAGCCTTTCCAGCCCGCCCGTATGCAGTCGTGCAACGCCGATGGCCGAATTGGCTTCGTCCACCGTACCATAGGCCTCGACGCGAAGATCGTGCTTCAGGCGGCGTGGGCCGGAAACCAGCGCCGTGGTGCCCTTGTCGCCGGTGCGGGTATAGATTTTGTTCAGCTTCACCATGTCAGCGGCCGCCGCCGGTGAGCCAGAGGGTGAACATGATCAGCACGATGGCGACAGCCTGCAAAAGCAGGCGAAGCTGCATCAGCTTGTTGGAACGGTTGGCGTCCTGTCCCTTCAGCATGTTGAAGAGGCCGCGTATCAGCACGATGACAACGAGGCCCATGACGATAAGGGCCAGAACGGTGGTGAAGCCGGACATGCGGTATTACTCCTCCTCAATCGAATCTGCGCAGCAGACGATAGAAAAGTCCGGCAGGCAAGAGCCGTTTCAGGATAAGCCCCTGTTTGGCTGGAACGGTGACGGGGTAATGCGGTTTCGGCCTCGCGGCGGTCAGGGCATGTTTCAACACGGCATAAACGGCATCGGGGCCAAGCTTGTGCCGGTTGACGGGACCGGAGCCATCCATGCGCGCCAACTGGCGTTTATATTCCGCCGCATGGGCCGAATTTTCGAGATCGATATGTTCGTTGATATGGGCGAGCGCGGTGGCGGTGAATTTGGAAGTGATCGGCCCGGGCTCGATCAGGCTCACATGGATGCCGCTGCCCTGAAGCTCCATGCGCAGCGTCACGCCCAGCCCCTCAAGCGCGAATTTCGATGCGGTGTAAGCACCGCGATAACGATAGGGAACGAGGCCGAGGATCGAGGAGCAATGCACGATGCGCCCCGAACCGCGGGCGCGCATGAAGGGAATGACCCGCCGTGTCAGATCGTGCCAGCCGAAGACATTGGTTTCAAACTGCGCCCTGAGCGCTTCGACAGGCAGATCCTCCACCGCGCCCGGCTGGCCATAGGCGCCATTGTTGAAAAGCGCATCGATGCGGCCGCCTGTGCGCGCCCTCACCGTCTCCACCAGCGCGGCAATGGTTTCCGGCTTGGTGTAATCCATGATCAGTGTCTCGATGCCCTGATTCTCGAGCGCCGCCATGTCGGTGATGCGCCGCACGGTGGCGAAAACCCGCCAGCCGTCCCGGTGGAGCGCGCCGGCGCAATAGGCGCCGATGCCCGAGGAACAGCCGGTGATGATGATGACGGGTTTTTCAGACATTTGCCGCTCCGGGAAACCGACTGTTGTTCTGGCCCGATTGCCCGGCCCGTTAAAATCGAAATTGCGCGAAATCCGTGTCCTGCGGGAACCGAAAGGCCCGCTTGCGCGCTGTACAAAGCGAAGCTGATTTCCCATATTCGCGACGAAGTTACAAATGAAATGCCGATGAATGGAGGTGACATGGTTGCCGCAGTGCGCCTGGCAGGCAAGGTTGCCTTCGATGCCTATTCCCATTTCGCCGAGGATGACGGCTGGGCGATGGCGAGCCATATGGCACTCTCCATCCTGCTGGCGCTGTTTCCCTTCCTGATCTTCGGCACGGCGCTGGCCGGATTTCTCGGCGCCGACCAGTTTTCCGAAACGGCGGTGCATCTGATTTTCGACACCTGGCCGGAGGCGATTGCCGGGCCATTGGCGGCACAGGTGCAGCAGGTTCTCACCATTCCGCGCGGCGGCCTGCTGACGATTTCGGTGCTGGCCGCCGCTTACTTCGCCTCCAACGGTGTCGAAGCGCTGCGTATTTCGCTCAATCGCGCCTATCGCGTCACCGAAACACGCTGGTGGTATGTGACCCGCCTGCTCAGCCTGCTTTACGTGCTGATTGCCGTGGTGGTCTTCACCGGCATCAGCATCGTGCTTGTCGCCGTGCCGGTTGCCACCTCCTTTGCCGAGCAGCGGTTTCCGTGGATGACGGACGTGCTGAACACCATCTCCAGCCTCGGCCTTTACGGCACCATCGTCGTGCTGACGGCGGGGCTGGTGGCGGCGCATCTGTGGCTGCCCGCCGGCAAGCGCCGCATCTGGGATGTCTGGCCCGGCATTCTCCTGACGATGATCTTCTGGGTCATCGGCGCGGCGATCTTCGCCTATTATCTCTCCACATTCGCCAATTACGCCGCCACCTATGCGGGTCTTGCCTCCGTGATGGTCGTTCTGGTGTTTCTCTATATGGTCGGTGTCATCTTCATGCTTGGCGCGGAGGTGAATGCGGCCCTGATGAAATACAAGGTCCGGCAGATCATCCGCCGCAATATCGGCGGCAACGGCGCGCGCCGCGGGCAGTCGCTAGAGGAGGCCGACAAGCCGGCGGATATCTGAGGGTGTCGCCCCGCCCGCGCGAAGGGCGGAAAGGCCGGTGCTGCCTTCGCTTTTCGAAAGCTTGCGCCCGTCCGCGCCCAAAATCAGCCGGTGATGGTGATAGGCGGGCTGCGGCAGGTGCAGCAGGTGTTGCAGCAACCGGTGGATGGCCGTTGCATGGAAGAGATCCATACCGCGCACCACATGGGTAATGCCCTGCAGCGCATCATCCATCACAACGGAAAGATGATAGCTCGAAGGCGCGTCGGAACGCGACAGCACCACATCGCCCCAGAGTGCGGGCAGGGCCTCGATCTCTCCCGTCTCGCCATCGCCGCTCTCCTGCCAGAACAGGGGGCCGCCGGCGGCGCGGATCGCCTTCTCCATATCGAGCCTAAAGGCGTATGGCCTGCCGGAGGCAAGGAGTGCCGTCCGTTCCGCCTCAGCTCTCTCGCGGTCGATGGCCGGATAAAGCGGGGCGCCATCCGGATCGCGTGGCCAAAGTCCGCCATCGGCCTCGAAGGCCTTTACGATCGCCTTTGTTTCTCCACGGCTGAGAAAGGCCGGATAGGCAAGGCCCGCCTCGATCAGCCTGTCCAGCGCCACGCGGTACTCATCGAAATGCTCCGATTGCCGCCGCACCGGTATCTCCCAGCCGAGACCCAGCCAGCCGAGATCGTCATGGATCGCCTGCTCCAGTTCCGGTGTGCAGCGCGTCTGGTCGATATCCTCGATGCGCAGCAGAAAGCGGCCGCCATTGTCCCGCGCCCTATCGTGGTTCAGAAAGGCGGAAAGCGCGTGGCCGAGATGCAGCGGGCCGTTGGGGCTTGGCGCAAAACGGTAAGCCGGTTTTTGACGGAGAGGCGAAGGCATGGTTTCTTCTGCCATGTTTTAAAGTGCCCCGCCAGCCGGCTGGCGGCTTAGGGAATGACCGATATGAAAATCATCACCGGGATGGACGACATCAGCGAAGGGCTGGACCATCTCGCCCGCCTCGATCCGGCTCTCAGCCTCATCATCGAAAAAGCCAGTCCGCTGGAGTTGCGGATTCACGAACCCGGTTTTGCCGGCCTTGCCCATATCGTCGTCTCGCAGATGGTATCACGCGCCAGCGCCAATGCCATATGGGCGCGCATCCTTGCCGGCACTGGCGGTGTGGTCACGGCGGAAAATTACCTCGGGGCACCGGAGGAATTGCGGGCCACCTTCGGCCTTTCGCGTGCCAAGGCCACAACGCTGGAAGGGCTGGCGCGCGCCGTCGCGGAAGGGCAGATCGATCTTGACGACGTGGTGCGCAGGGAGGCGGAGGCCGCCCTTTCGGAGCTGGTGGCGCTGCGCGGCATCGGCCCGTGGACGGCGGAGGTCTATCTGATGTTCTGCGGCGGGCACCCGGATATATTTCCGGTGGGCGATGTGGCGCTGCGATCGGCGGTCGCGCATGCGCTTGATCTGGAGGTGAGGCCGGATGGGAAGTGGCTGGCGGAGCGGGCGACACTCTGGTCGCCATGGCGCTCTGTGGCCGCCCGGCTTTTCTGGGGCTATTACGCCAACATCATGCGCCGGGCGATGGTGCCTCTTCCCTGAGCGGGCTATGCGAGCCTAGAAGTCCGCGATCTGGTAGGGCAGGGCTCCGCGTGAGAGGTGATCGAAATGCAGCTTGCGTTTCAGCGGCGGCACGGCGCGCTGTACGCAATCGACCCTCTCGCAGACCCGACAGGAAATGCCGATGGGTTTGAAGGAGGCCGCATTGCCGAGATCGAGCGTATCGGCATAAACGAAATTCTGCGCATGGGAGATTTCGCAGCCGAGCGCGATGGCATAACGTGGTCTTTCCGTATTGAAACCGGCGCCGGCCTTCTCGATCTGGGTGGCTATGGAAAGATAGCGCACACCGTCAGGCGTTTCCGCCAGCTGCCGCACGATCCTGTCGGAGCTTTCGAAGGCCTGATGGATATTCCACAGCGGACAGGCCGCGCCGAAACGGGCAAATTGCAGCCGCGTGGCGCTGTGGCGTTTGGTGATGTTGCCGGCCCGGTCGATCTTGGCGAAAAAGATCGGCACGCCCTTCATGCCCGGCCGCTGCAACGTGCTCAGCCGGTGCGCCACCTGTTCGAGGCTCGCGCCGAACCGCACGGCCAGAAGCTCGAGATCGTGGCGCAGTTCCTGAGCGGCCCGGTGAAATTGGCCATAGGGCAGGATGAGGGCGGCTGCGAAATAATTATGCAGCCCGATGCGACAGATTTCCGCCGCTTCCACATGGCGAAAACCGGCGCCGGAAAGCACCCTGTCCACCGTCGCGCCGGCATGAAGCTGGGCGATCTGCAGCGCAAGCTGAAAACAGCGGGTCGGCGCGGCCATGTAGGAGCTGAGGGCAAGCGTCTTGCCGGCAGGATCGAAATGCCGGATCAGGCCGCCCGTCGCCTCGGTTCGGGTGATATGGATACCATAACGGTTGCGCAGATGTGACGCCAGAATGCCATAGGTCTCGCCGCCCTCGATCTCCAGTTCCTCCGCCAGTTCTTCGGCCAGAAGATCGATCTCGGCGACGTAGTTGTCGACGAAGTGGAAGAAATCGCGCACCTCCTCATAGGGGGTTCTTTCCACCTGCGCGGTTCCGCGCCCCAGCCGGTCATCCAGCTGCACCAACTGCTCGCTATTCTGGCGATAAGCCTGATGGGCGCGCAGCAGCGCATGGGCAAAACCCGGCGCGTTCTGGGCAATCAGCTTCAGTTCCTGAAGCCCCGGCTCGTAATTCATGAACAGCGGATCCTTCAGTGCTTCCCGCACGGCGGAAACCAGCCGGTCGTTTTCGCCCGCCGCCAGCTCCGCCATATCCAGCTGGAATTTTTCCACCAGCGTCACCAGAACGCTGGCCGAAACCGGGCGCTGGTTGTTTTCGATCTGGTTCAGGTAACTGGCGGAGATGCCCAGCCGTTCGGCAAACTGCGCCTGCGTGGCGCGGGCGTTTTCGCGAAGGCCCCGCACCTTGCGGCCGATGAAGAGTTTTTCCGTCGCCATGTTGCAACTTTGCAAAATTAAATATTGCAAATATTTATGGCACGCATACGCGCACGATCAAGGCTTCTGGGATGTTATTTTCTGGGCTATGGATCGTTTGACAAAGCATGGAGGAAACATGCCCGGCATTCTGGAGCAATTGGAAACGCGGCGCGCTGAGGCGCGTCTCGGCGGCGGCGTCAAGCGCATCGATGCGCAGCATGGCAAGGGCAAGCTGACGGCGCGCGAGCGCATCGATGTGCTCCTGGATGAAGGCTCCTTCGAGGAATACGACATGTACGTCACCCACCGGGCGGTGGATTTCGGCATGGCGGAGCAGAAGGTGGCGGGTGACGGTGTCGTCACCGGCTGGGGCACCATCAATGGCCGGCAGGTCTATGTGTTTTCCCAGGATTTCACCGTGCTCGGCGGTTCGCTCTCGGAAACCCATGCCCAGAAGATCTGCAAGATCATGGATATGGCGGTGCGCAACGGCGCGCCGGTGATCGGGCTGAACGATTCTGGCGGCGCGCGTATTCAGGAGGGTGTCGCCTCGCTCGGCGGTTATGCCGATGTGTTCAAGCGCAATGTCATCGCCTCCGGCGTCGTGCCGCAGATATCGGTCATCATGGGTCCCTGTGCTGGCGGTGCCGTCTATTCGCCTGCCATGACCGATTTCATCTTCATGGTGCGCGACACCTCCTACATGTTCGTGACCGGGCCGGATGTGGTGAAGACCGTGACGAACGAGATCGTCACGGCCGAAGAGCTGGGCGGCGCCTCCACCCATACGAAAAAATCCTCCGTCGCTGACGGCGCTTATGAAAACGACATCGAGACGCTGGAACAGGTGCGGCTGCTGTTCGATTTCCTGCCGCTCAACAATCGCGAAAAGCCGCCGGTGCGTCCGTTCCATGACGATCCGGCGCGGCTGGAAGCGCGGCTCGATACGCTGATCCCCGACAGTTCCAACAAGCCTTACGACATGAAGGAGCTGATCCACGCGCTGGCCGACGAGGGCGATTTCTTCGAGTTGCAGGAGGCCTTTGCCCGCAACATCATCACCGGCTTCATCCGTCTCGAAGGCCAGACGGTGGGGGTTGTCGCCAACCAGCCGATGGTGCTGGCCGGCTGCCTCGATATCGACGCCTCGCGCAAGGCCGCCCGTTTCGTGCGCTTTTGCGATGCCTTCAACATTCCGCTGCTGACGCTGGTGGATGTGCCGGGTTTCCTGCCCGGAACGGCGCAGGAATATGGCGGCGTCATCAAGCATGGTGCAAAACTTCTATTCGCCTATTCGGAGGCAACGGTGCCGATGGTGACGCTGATTACGCGCAAGGCCTATGGTGGCGCTTATGACGTGATGGCGTCCAAACATATCGGCGCGGATGTGAATTATGCCTGGCCGACGGCGGAAATCGCGGTCATGGGCGCGAAGGGTGCGGCGGAAATCCTCTATCGTTCCGAGCTTTCCGATCCCGAAAAGATCGCCGCGCGCACAAAAGAATATGAGGAACGTTTTGCCAATCCTTTTGTCGCGGCGGAACGCGGTTTCATCGATGAGGTGATCATGCCGCATTCGTCGCGCCGCCGCATCGCCCGTGCGTTTGCCTCGCTGCGCGGCAAGAGCGTCGAAACCCGATGGAAGAAACACGATACTATTCCGCTCTGACCCGTTGCGGGGCTGGAAAAATGCTTCGGCCACCTTACTATATGGAATGTTCAGGCACCCGGATGTCCGGATGTCCTCCCGAAACGAACAAGGACAATTTTTGATGGCCGAAAATTCCTCCGCAGATAATTTCCCCGCCGGATATGAAGTGCCCAGGGTCTGGACCTGGGACAAGGGCAATGGCGGCCAGTTCGCCAATATCAACCGGCCCATCGCCGGTCCGACCCATGAAAAGGAACTGCCGGTCGGCAAGCATCCGCTGCAGCTTTATTCGCTGGCGACGCCGAATGGCCAGAAGGTCACCATCATGCTGGAAGAATTGCTGGCCGCTGGCCACAAGGACGCCGACTATGATGCCTGGCTGATCAAGATCGGCGAAGGCGACCAGTTCGGCTCCGGTTTTGTCGGCGTCAATCCGAATTCCAAGATCCCGGCGCTGATGGATCATTCGACGCCTGAGCCGACGCGGGTTTTCGAAAGTGGCTCCATCCTCGTTTATCTCGCAGAAAAATTCGGGGCTTTCCTGCCGAAGGAGGGCAATGCCCGCACGCAGGCGCTGAACTGGCTGTTCTGGCAGATGGGCTCCGCGCCCTTCCTCGGCGGCGGTTTCGGCCATTTTTATGCCTATGCGCCGGTGAAGATCAAATATGCGATCGATCGTTACGCGATGGAAGTCAAGCGTCAGCTCGACGTGCTGGACCGGCATCTGGATGAGAACCGTTATCTCGCCGGTTCGGAATATACGATTGCCGACATGGCCGTCTGGCCCTGGTATGGCAAGATCGCGCTCGGTCAGGCCTATGGCGATGCCGGTGCTTTCCTCGAGGCGGACAGCTATAAGAATGTGATGCGCTGGACGCTTGAAATCGGCGAACGTCCGGCGGTCAAACGCGGCGTGATCGTCAACAAGACCTCGGGCGATCCGTCCGAACAATTGCATGAACGCCACGATGCCTCCGACTTCGAGACGAAGACGCAGGATAAGATCGGTAAGGCGTAAGAAAAGGATTAGAGCGCCAAAAGCGCTCTAACTATTTGAATTGGCGCATTTCCGGACGTAAAAGCAAGGCCGCTTTTATTGGAAATGTTCTGAAAGGACAAAAGATGGCGAACCTGCCCGAAATGACCAAGCACAAGGGATTTCCCTCCGGCATGCCGAGCACGGGCGTCCAGTTCACCATCCGCCGCGCCAACCCCAAAGGGGTAACACCTATCAAGATGATACCCCGAAGGGCGCGCAACGACACCAAGGAGCATCGCATCGATGCCGCCTTCCTGCACTCGCTCTGGCACCATTTTGGGCCTGAGCCTTTCGAGCGCGGCAATCTCGACGCCGCCCGCCTCAACCTCCTCTTCGGCCGTGAGGTGGTGCCGGCGGAGAAGAATTTCGACCCGCTTTCCTATCAGGCGATGCTTGTTATCGACGAGCGCGTCGCGCGGCAGAATTTCCCGGAATCCTTCGAGAATTTCTTCGAGATTTGAGGACGGCGGCATTTGTTCTGAGGGGAGGAGGAACATGATTGTCGACATGCTCCATATGGACCTGCAATGGCTGCAGCGCTGGTTGAGGCAACGCCGCGGCGGTAGCGGTGGGGCATCCGGCAGGCGCGATCCGAAGCCCGAAATGACGCCGGAGGCCGCCCGGCACGATCACCGGCAGATGCTGCGATTCATGGCGCTCAATGCGGCCATCGGCGTGCTGATCGGCATCGGTGTCGGTGCGGCGCTGATCTTTCTCGACGTCGGCGGTCTGGGCGCGCGCATCGGCCGCGCCGCAAATCCTGTCGTGCCCGTGCTGCTGGTCGTCATGCCTATTGCATCCCTGTTCGGTGCGGCCGCCACCGCCTCGGCCATCCTGATGATGCCCTATGAAAAGAAATTCCGCGACGATGATGACGATGCGAGGGGAGAATAACCGCATGATCAAGAAAATCCTCATCGCCAATCGCGGCGAGATCGCCTGCCGGGTCATCAAGACGGCGAAGAAGATGGGCATCGCCACCGTTGCGGTCT